>JBOHSH010000234.1:0-2459 GCA_050733195.1 Gemmatimonadales bacterium | reverse complement strand
GTTCCCTGTTCCCTGTTCCCTGTTCCCCGTTCCCCGTTAGTCCCGTTCCCCGTTCCCCGTTCCCCGTTAGTCCCGTTCCCCGTTCCCCGTTCCCTGTTCCCCGTTCCCCGTTCCCCAGCTCCCTGTCCACCCGGCGCTGGCCGCCTGAGTAGCGGGCCTCCGTCCGGGCGTGCAGCTCGTCGATGCCGATGAGCGCCCGCACCGAGGCGATGATGCCGGCGACGACGTCATCCGCCCAGTAGGGATCGGGCCGCTGTCCTTCGGGGAGCGCGGCCGCCTTGCCCTCGAGAAACCGGATCGTGGTCGCGATCCACTCCGCCTGGGCCCCCTCCACCAGGGACCAGCTTCCGGTCGCCCGAAGCTCCAGGTCGGCCAGCTCCTGAAGCAGCCCCGAGATCCCCTCGGTCACACCACTCGCGCGCAACCGCTCCGCCGTCAAGGTCAGGACGGTGGCGCGCTCGGTTTCCTGAGGCTCGGGGAGGGGAGAGAGGTAGTGACGCTGGTCGGCGACCATCTCGGCCAGCCGGACGCAGACGGCCCGGATGGCGGGCGTGAGGGCGGGCGGAACCTCCTTGGCCCAGCTCGTCGCCGCCCGGAGGATCGCCGACACCTTGGCGTCCGCCTCGGCCGCGCACTTCTGCCGATCTACCGCGTCCCCCATGGAGGCGGAAGATAAATGCAGTTTGGCGGGGTGGCAGTCCGGGAGGGGTGGGCCGCCGGGGCGGCAGTTCGACGGCTGTCGTCCTGCGGTCAGCGGCCTCCCGCGACCATGGATTCCCCCTCGGAAACCCCGACCAGCGCCCGCTCGAAGACCGTCTCGAACCCGCGCAGGATCGCGTCGCGCGTCGCCGGCCAGAGCACGTCCGGCTCGGCCCCGGCGCCGAGCTCCCGGGCCACGCTGGTCATGGTCACCCCGTGGAGCCCGCAGGGCACGATGAGCTCGAAGAGGGAGAGATCGGTGCTCACGTTGAGCGCGAAGCCGTGGAGGGTCACCCACTGCTTCACATGGATTCCGATGCTTCCGATCTTGCGGGCCTGATCCGCGGTCCACACACCGGTCTTTCCCGGATTCCTGGCGGCCGGGACGCGGACTTCCGCCAGGCCCCGAATCAGGACCTCCTCGAGCTGTCGCAGGTACCAGTGGAGATCACGGCGCCAGCCGCTGAGATCGAAGATGGGATAGGCAACGAGCTGCCCGGGGGCGTGGAGGGTGACGTCCCCGCCGCGCTCGACCTCGAAGACTTCCACGCCCCGCGATGTGAGAAGGCCGCGCGGCAGGGGCAGGCTGGTCTCCCGGGTGCCCCGTCCGAGCGTCACGACCGGCTCGTGCTCGACCAGGAGGAGGAGATCGCGACCGAGCGCCCCCGCCACGCGGCGGCGGCAGAGGTCCCGCTGCAGCTCGAGCACGTCGCCGTAGGCGCGGCGACCCAGGTCGACCACGCCGATCTCGTTCGTCGTCATCCGGCGCTCCGCAGGTGCTCGAGCCGCCGGCCGAGGACGAAGCAGAGCGCTCCCCCGATCACCGCGAGCCCGAACAGCCCGGCGCGGCCCAGCGCCCGGTCGATGGGCAGCGTGATGAGCGAGAGCGCGAACGAGCCGAACGCCGCCACGAAGCCGAGCATCGCCTGGCGCCAGACGTTCCGGATCGGCGCCAGGAGCGATCCGGTGGCGACGCCGGCGGCGATCATGCCGGCGAGCGAGCCGAGCAGCAGCAGGAGCGCCGGCGGGGAGTCCAGCTCGGGCGGCGTCGCGGGGGGCTGCCCGGCCTGCAGCGTGCGGACGCCGAACGTGACCAGCGCCTGGATCGACACGCCGAGCACGATGCCGAAGCCGAGCGCGCCGAGCGCCAGCCCGACCGGCTCCGGGCCCGCTGGCGGAGGGGAGGACGGTTCCATGGAGGCCGGCTAGATGTGAATCACGCGCCCCATCGAGTCGAGCGCGGCCTCGGCGATGGCCTCGCTCAGCGTGGGGTGCGCGTGGATCGCGAGGTCGACTTCCTCCACGGTGTACTCGTTCTCGCGGGCCACCGCCAGCTCGTGGATCATCTCCGAGGCGTGCCCGCCCACGATGTGAGCCCCGAGGATCTCGCCGTACTTCTTTCCCCGCAGGATCTTCACGAAGCCGTCGGTGTCCATGGTCGCTCGCGCCCGCCCGTTCGCGCTGAAGGGGAAGCGGCCCGCCTGGTACTCCAGCTTCTTCTCCCTGCACTGGTCCTCGGTGAGGCCGATGCTGGCCACCTCCGGGTGGCAGTAGGTGACGCTGGGCACGTTGTCGTACTTGATCGGCGGCGGCCGGTGGCCGGCCAGCAGCTCGGCGACATGGGTGCCCTCCCGGCTGCCCTTGTGCGCGAGCATCGGCGGGCCGGCGACGTCCCCGATGCAGTAGATCCCGGCGGCCGTGGTCTCGAGCGTCTCCGGGTTCACCTTCACGAAGCCGCGATCGGTGAGCTGGACGCCGGC
>JBOHSH010000233.1:0-6272 GCA_050733195.1 Gemmatimonadales bacterium | reverse complement strand
AGCCGATCGTGAGCACGGGCAGCATGCTCGCCGCCTCGCGCGCGGCCGCCGGCGGGCGCGGTCCGGGCACGCCCGGGAGGCCCGGCCGCACCGCGGAGTTTCCCGTGGCGCCGCGCGGCACGACGCCGCATCACGTTGCGCCGTCGCGCGCGACCACCGACCTCCCGCCCGACCGGTTCCTCAACGTCGAGCTCTCCCAGCTCGCCTTCAATCAGCGCGTGCTCGAGATGGCGGAGGATCCGGGGAACCCGCTCGCCGAGCGGCTCCGCTATCTCGCGATCGTGAGCGCCAACTTCGACGAGTTCTTCCAGGTGCGGGTCGGCGCGCTCAAGGCCGCGGTGCAGGAGGGCAAGGAGCACCGGAGCTTCGACGGCCTGACCGCGGGGGAGCAGCTGGAGGCGATCTCGGCACGGGCCCCCCCGCTCATGGTGCGGCAGGCGCGCTGTGCCGAGGAGTGCCTCGCGCAGCTCGGCAGGGGCGGATTCCGGATCCGCCGCTGGAGCGAGCTCGAACGGAGGGAGCGCGATGCGCTGATGAAGCACTTCGAGAGCGAGCTGCTCCCCGTGCTCACGCCGAGGGCGGTGACGCTCTCTCCCGGGCACCCCTTCCCGGTGATTCCGCAGCTCGTGCTCGCGTTCGCGGTCATCGTGCGCGACGTCCGGACCGGCCCGGTCCACTTCGCGTCGCTCACGCTCAAGGCCCGGCTCGATCGCTTCGTCCCGGTGCCCGGGAGTCCCGACCTGATCCCGGTCGAGGATGTCGTCCGGGCCAATATCCAGGCGTTCTATCCCGATCGCGAGGTGGGAGGAGCCTGGCTCTTCCGGATCACGCGCGGAGCCGACCTTGCCGTGAACGAGGAGGACGCGGGCGACCTCCTCCAGACCATCGAGGAGGAGGTGCAGCGCCGCGGCGGGAACGCCCCGGTGCGGGTCGAAGTCGAGCGCACCATGCCGCCCGAGGCGCGGGAGATGCTGGTGCGCGAGCTGCGCTTCGAGCGGCGCGGAGTCACCTCGCTCCTGGGGGAGGAAGACGTCCACGACGTCGACGGCCTGCTCGATCTCACCGTGCTCCGGGACCTCGCGGGACGGCTGCCCGCGGATCAGTCGTTCGCCGCCTTCGTTCCCAGGCGGCCGTTCCCCGCCGATCGCGGGATCTTCGACCTCCTCGACCAGGGCGATCTCCTGGTGCACCACCCGTACGACGACTTCCGGGCGACGGTGCAGCGGTTCCTGGAGGACGCGTCGACGGACCCCGACGTCGTCGCGATCAAGCTCACCCTCTACCGGCTGGGCGACCGCTCACCGATCGTGGACGCGCTGCTCGAGGCGGCCCGGAGCGGGAAGGACGTCGCCGTCTTCGTCGAGCTCAAGGCGCGCTTCGACGAGGTGCGGAACGTGAAATGGGTACGGCGGCTCGAGGAGGCGGGTGCCCAGGTGATCTACGGGCTCATCGGGATCAAGACCCACGCGAAGGTGGCGCTGGTCATGCGGCGCACGCCTCAGGGGCTCCGCCGCTACGCCCACATCGGCACCGGGAACTACAACGACTCGACGGCACGGTTCTACACCGATCTTGGCCTCCTCACCGCCGACCCCGACCTCACCGCCGACCTGACCGACCTCTTCAACCAGCTCACCGGCTCGTCGCGGGCGCCGGGCTCGAGCTATCGGAAGCTGCTCGTGGCGCCGGCCACGATGCTCTCCGGGATGCTGGAGCGGATCGAGCGGGAGATGGCCCACGTCGCGGCCGGCCGGCCGGGGCTGATCCGGGCACAGCTCAACGGCCTCGAGGACCCGGAGGTGATCGCGGCCCTGTACCGCGCGTCGACGGCGGGCGTCGACATCCTGCTCTCGGTGCGGGGGCTCTGCGTGCTCCGGCCCGGGGTGCGTGGCTTCTCGGACCGGATCCGGGTCGGCAGCGTCCTGGGGCGGTTTCTGGAGCACGCGCGGATCTACCACTTCGGCAACGGCGGAGAGGACGAGTATCTTATCGGGTCGGCCGACTGGCGGCCGCGGAATCTCCGGCGGCGGGTGGAGGTCGTGACACCGGTCTCGGCACCGGCGCTCGCGGCCCGGCTCGACCAGCTGCTCTCCTCCATTCTGGGTGAGCCCTCGGCCTGGACCCTGGCCCCGGACGGGACGTATGCGCGGTCGGCGCGGCCGACCGCCGACGTCCCTCACCTTCACGAACGGCTGCTCCGTTGAGCGATCCGCTGCTCCAGCGTTTCCAGAGCCTGCTCGAGGGACGCTACGCGATCGAGCGCGAGCTCGGCCGCGGGGGGATGTCGACGGTCTACCTCGCGACCGATCTCCGCCACGGGCGCACCGTCGCCATCAAGCTGCTGCAGCCGGAGATCACCACCTCGCTCACCGCCGAGCGGTTCCTCCGCGAGATCCAGATCACCGCCAAGCTCCAGCACCCGAACATTCTCGGCCTCTTCGACTCGGGCGCGGAGAACGGGCTCTGCTACTACGTCATGCCCCACGTCGAGGGCGAGACGCTCCGGGACCGGCTGGTCTGGGACAAGCAGCTGCCGATGGAGCTCGTGCTCTCGATCGCCATCGAGGTGACCAGCGCGCTCGCCTACGCCCACTCCCGCGGCGTGGTCCATCGCGACATCAAGCCCGAAAATATCCTCTTCTCGGCCGGCCACGCTGTCGTCGCCGACTTCGGCATCGCGCGGGCCGTGAGCGAGGGCCAGCGCTCCATCACCGCCGTCGGCATCCCCCTCGGCACGCCGCCGTACATGAGCCCGGAGCAGGCGCAGGGGCTCGACAACATCGACCACCGGAGCGACATCTACGCGCTCGGCTGCATGATCTTCGAGATGGTGGCGGGGCGCCCGCCGTTTCTCGCCACCAGCATCGGCAAGATCATCCAGGCGCATCTGAGCGAGCCGCCGCCGCACCTGCGGGAGTTCCGGGCCGAGGCGCCGGAATCGCTCCAGGCCGTGGTGGAGAAGGCGCTCGCCAAGAAGCGCGAGGACCGCTTCCAGACGGCGGACGAGGTGCTCCAGGCGCTCCAGCTCATCGCTGCGGCGTCGACGCTCGAGCGGGCCACGCCGGGGCAGGTGCGGGTGCCGACGCTCGATCCGACGATTCGGACGACCGCGGGCGCCGGTGGTGGAGGCGGCAGGGACGCCGGCGGGGGGACCGAAGAGCCGCACGATCCCGGTCGCCGCTTCATGATCGCCCTGAGCGGGCTCGGCGTCGTGGCCCTCGCGGTCGCGGGGTGGTTCCTCCTCGGCAGAAACGGCAAGGGAGGCGATGCGTTGCCGCCTCCTCCCGCCATCGCGGTCCTCCGGCCCGAGGTCATGACCGGCGATCCGCGGGTCGCGCCGCTCGGGAGCGGGATCGCCAACGAGATCGGCGTGGCGCTTCGTCAGGTGGAAGGATTACGGATCACGTCGGATGCCTCGGTCGCCGCGCTGCAGGCTCGCGGCTTCACCACGCGCCAGATCGCCGACACCCTCGGCCTGACGATGCTGGTGACGGGAACGGTGCAGAGCGATGCCCGCACGGCGCGGGTCTCGATGCAGCTCGTCGATGCCACGCGGGATGACGTGGTCTGGAGCGACCACTGGGACTTTTCGACGGACAGCCTGCTCGCGGCGCAGCGGATGGTGGCCGAGAGGGTCCGCGAAGCCGTGCGCGGAAGGATGCAGCGCCCAGCTCCCTAGCTCCCCAGCTCCCCAGCTCCCCAGCTCCCTAGCCCCTAGTCCCTAGTCCCTAGCCCCTAGTCTTGCGCCCACCGGCTGACATCGTAGCTTGATTCCCCGGATCGCCGCGCTCGAGAGCTTTGCGGCGTTTCAGGTGTACCATGCTGGTGACGGTGCAGGTTTCCCGTGCAGCGTTTGGCTCGCCGCGCGGACAGGGCGAGGGCACGCCAGAGTCGCTCGCGCGACTCGCGACGGAGCTGGGCGTAGCGCTGCGCCCGCTCCACCCTGACAGCAGCGATCCCACTCTCCAGACCTATTTCGTCGTAGATGTCCCCGAAGGTCCCGGGGGACATCGCGTTATTGAGCGGCTTCGGCAGGATCCCGCCATCACGGGGGCCTACGTGAAGCCGCCCGAAGCCATGCCCTGATGAGCGGGGCGTGGCACCTGTCGCTTCGCAAGGAGGTAACCAATGACCAGCCGACGAGCGCCACCGAACGTGACCCGCGGATCTCCGACCGCGCTCCCCCCTGGATCGGAGCGGGAGCTGATCGTCGTCACGGAGCCCGATCTCGATCTTCGTGCAACCGCGGAAGGGGTGACGTCCGGCGCCGGCGCCGATGTCACCCCTCTCGCCAACCTGCTGGCCAACCGCGGCGCCACCATCCGCCCGCTCTTCGACGGGGGCCACCCGCGGGCCGTGCGGGAAGCGGCCATCGCCGAAGTCCTCGCCACCCCAGGCGCGCCGGCGCCGCCGGATCTGTCGCCCTACTTCAAGGTGGACGCGCCCGACGAGCAGCTCGACGCGCTCGCCTCGGAGCTGCGCGAGACCCCGGCGGTCGTGGCGGCGTACGTGAAGCCGCAGACCTTCCCTGCCACCGCGGTGGGAACGCCACGCAGCGGGATCGGCACGTATCAGCCGCCGGCCGGGCTGGTCGTCGAGCTGAACGAAATGGTGGCGCGGGCCGAGGAGGCGCCTCCGGCGACGCCCGACCTGACCGCGCGGCAGGGATATCTCGGGCCGGCACCGGCAGGCATCGACGCTTTCTTCGCCCACACCCAGCCGGGCGGGCGGGGCACGGGCGTCCGCATTATCGACATCGAGGGCGCGTGGCTGTTCACCCACGAGGACCTGACCCAGAACCAGGGCGGCGTGGTTGCCGGGACGCCGAGCACCGACGTCGGCTGGCGGAATCACGGCACCGCGGTGATCGGCGAATTCGGCGGCGACACCAACGGGCTCGGCATCACCGGGATCTGCCCCGACGCCAACGTGCGGGCCGTCTCGATCTTCGGCGGGCTTGGCTCCGCGGGGGCGATCCGCCGCGCGGCAGACCTCCTCGCCGCGGGAGACATCATCCTGATCGAGCTGCACCGCCCGGGGCCGAGGGCTTCCGGCAGCGGCCAGCAGGGATTCATCGCGCTCGAGTGGTGGCCGGACGACTTCGACGCGATCCGGTATGCGACCAGCCGCGGAGTCATCGTGATCGAGGCGGCCGGCAACGGCGCGGAGAACCTGGACGATGCGGTCTACGATGCCCCGCAGGCGGGCTTCCCCGCGACCTGGGCGAACCCGTTCCGGCGGGGCGCCCGCGACTCCGGCGCCGTCCTGGTCGGAGCCGGCGCCCCGCCGCCGGGAACCCACGGCCGCGACCACGGCCCCGACCGCTCGCGGCTCGGCTTCAGCAACTTCGGCCGGGCGGTGGACGCGCAGGGCTGGGGGCGCGAGGTGACCACTACAGGGTACGGAGATCTCCAGGGCGGCACCAACGAGGACTTCTGGTACACCGACCAGTTCAGCGGGACGTCGAGCGCGTCGCCGATCGTAGTGGGCGCGGTGGCGTGCGCGCAGGGCAACCGGCGCGCCCGCTCGCTGCCGCTCTTGACCCCGCCGGCCGCGCGGACTCTGCTCCGGACCACCGGCTCGCCGCAGCAGGACGCGCCCAACCGGCCCGCGACGCAGCGGATCGGCAACCGGCCCGACCTGCGCCAGGCGCTCGGTCCGGTGGTCGCGCTCACGGTGCCGCTCTTCCGGTATTGGAATCCCGCGAACACCGACCACTTCTACACCACGAACTGGGCGGAGCTGGGCAATGGCCGGCACGGCTGGGGCTATGAAGGAATCCAGTGTTTCGTGGCGCAGCAGCAGGCGCCGGGGACGGTGCCGCTGTATCGATACTGGAACCCGCAGATCGGTGACCACTTCTACACCACCAACTGGGCGGAGCTGGGCGGCGGCCGGTACGGGTGGGGCTTCGAGGGGGTGCAGTGCTACGTCTATCCGCAGCCCGCGGCGGACCGGGTGCCGCTCTTCCGGTACTGGAACGGGCAGGTGGGCGACCACTTCTACACCACCAACTTCGGCGAGCTGGGCTACGGCCGGTACGGGTATCGCCTCGAGGGGATTCAGTGCTTCGTGGCGACGATGGCCCGTCCTCCCGAAGAGGCCCGGGAGGAGCCCGGGGGTGTCGGCGAGATCCCGACTCTCGTGACCGGCGGCAACGGCGGGATGCACGATCGATCCGACGTGCCCCAGTCGTTCACGATGGGGGTGACGACCGGGATGATGGGAGCGCCCGCCACGTTCGGGGTGGGGATGCCCGGCGCGTTCTCCGA
>JBOHSH010000232.1:0-5201 GCA_050733195.1 Gemmatimonadales bacterium | reverse complement strand
TGAACCGGATGTCCGCTTCCGTGTAAGGGAGCCGGGCGCTGTCGCGCTGCGCCTTCGCGATCGCCGCCGTGTCCGCGGCCTGAGGCGTCGTCCCGGCCGGGTGCGGGCTCGGGGCCGTGGTCACCGGGCCGCCGCCGCCGCAGGCGGCCGCGATATAGAGGAGGGGCAGGGTACGAAACGCGTTGCGCATCATGGCGATCGTTCGACCTCGTCGGATCCCGCATCCGGACGCGCGGGGGCTCCAAAGATAGCGACCCCCTCCTGGCGCCGCCGAAGCTGGAAGGCCACCCTCGGCATCTTCAATTCGGACCTCCCACTTCCTCCGGCGACACCGCCCAGGAGCTGAACGACCTGCGATTCGACAGCCGGAGCACGGATCCTCCCCGGCTTGCTCCTTGCTGATTCTCCGGTGCGGCGTCGAGGTCCCACGACCGACGCACGCATTCTCTTGCACCAGGGAGGTTCACGATGACTCGTAGTCAGCCGCGCCTGTCCAGGCTCGCCGCGGTGGGGGCCCTGCTCATGGTACTCGGCTGCGGTGAGACGACGCCGTTCGAGCCGCAGCTCACCAACACGACGGACGATCTCCTGTTTCAGGTCAGCGGCGTGTCCCCTGGCGTGAACGGAGCGCAGCAAGTGTCATGGCAGAACACCGGCCCGCTCGCGAACATCAACCAGTCGAGCCAGCTCACCGGCGGCAACGGCACCTTCACGGTCCGGGACGCGAACGGAACGGTGGTCTACACCGGTGACCTGAGCCTCAACGGCTCGTTCGTGTCCAGCCCTGCGGGGACTCCGGGGACCTGGACCATCCTGATCCAGGCGAGCAACCTGAGCGGCACCGCGAGCGTCCGCATCCAGCGCGGCGGCTGACGCCGCGCGCGTCCTCCGCTCGACCGGTTCGAGGTCGGCCCCGCGCCGCGGTACGGCGCGGGGCTTGGCTTTCCGGGCTAGTGTTATTCGTCACCCCTCTCACGGAGATCCTTCATGCGCACCCTGCCGGCCCTCGCGGCGCTCGTACTGATCGGCGGACCCGCTGCGGCCCAGGCGGCGCCCTCTTTCAGTCCCCAGCCGTCCATCACGCTCCCCGCCGAGCTGGACCGCGTGCTCCGCGACTACGAGCGCGCCTGGCAAGCCGGTGATGAAGTCGCTTTGGTCGCTCTCTTCACGGCCGACGGATTCGTTCCCGCGCGGCAGGGCTGGTTGCGGGGATCCGAGGCGATCCGTTCGAACTACGCCAGTTCCCAGGGCCCGCTCCGGCTTCGCGCCCACGCCTACGCGACCGCCGATTCAGTCGGCTACATCGTCGGCGCGTACGCCTACGGCGATTCGGCCGGTCCGCCGGATGGCGGGAAGTTCGTGCTGGCGCTCCGGCGCGGTGCCGGAGGGAAGTGGCTCATCGCCGCCGACCTCGACCAGAGCACTCGGTAGGGGGTTCTGAGTTCTGAGTTCTGGGTTCTGAGTTCTGAGTTCTGAGTTCAAGGATCGGAGGTCCTTGGTCGTCCTTTCTAATTGAAACTCGAAGCGGGGCCAACCGTAGTTAGCAGCGTCACGCGGGCCGAGCCGGTGACCGTGCTTCGCTACGAATAGGCCGGGAGCTGCCGGATTCTACGGTCGCGGAGCGCGGTCGAAGCGCACGCCGCGCACCCGGCCGCTGTTCATCAGGAAGCCGTCGATCGTGCCGCGCGAGCCGCGGGTGAACGTCAGCAGGAAATCCCCGGTGAAGGTGTCGCCGTAGGCGGGCCGCACCGTGCGATCCATCGCCCACCGCGTCTTGAGGACGAGCGTGCTGTCCGTGGCCGTCACGTCCCACCGGGTCCCGAGCTCGGCGCTGTAGTAGGAGCCCGTGTACTTCTCGAGCTCCGCCCGCGCCGGCCGGGCGGCCTCGGCGCGCCGGAACACGAGCGGCCTCCGCGCCGGCCAGGTGGAGAAGGTCTGCACGATCTCGCCCGTCGGCTTGAACTCGACTTCGGACGGCTGACCGGAGATCCGGAAACGGCTGTCGCTCAGCGGAATCAGCCGGGGACCCGCCGAGCGGCCCAGAATCAGGCTGTCACCCCGGAGCGTGACGAAGGTGGGCGCTCCCGTGACCGGATGGACGTACACCCCGGCGAGCGGGGCCAGCTGCTCGGCCGTCATCACGACCGCCGGCCGGTCGGGGGGAGCATTCGGCGTGAGCTTGTCGGCGAGGAGCACGTCGATCACTCCCCGGGCGAGCCCGACGGGGTTCGCGCTGGAGGCGTTGCACAGCACCACGACGGCCAGTCCCTCGGCGGGCACCCGGCCCGACCAGGTCCGGTAACCCGCATCACCGCCGCTGTGGCCCTGAAGCCAGGCGCCGCGGTATCGCTCCGTGACCACGCCCAGACCGTAGCCGGTGGTGTCACCGTTCGTGATGGTGGCGCTCGTGGTCATCGCGCGAATCACGTTCGCGTCACCGACCGCCGGCGTGGTGTAGTTGGCCTCCCACTTGAGGAGATCGCCGACGGTCGTGAAGAGGCTGGTCGCCCCGTAGGTGTCGTAATTCGGAAGGCTCACGTGCCACCGGCCGCCCGGTCTCGCGGCGTACCCTGCGGCGCGGCCTCTCACCACCATCGTATAGTCGTCGTGGAAGTGCGTGCTCGACATGCCGAGCGGGCGGAAGATCCGCTCGTCGGCGAACTCACGCAGCGACTTGCCGCTCACCCGCCGGACGATCGTCCCTGCCAGCGTGTAGCCGGTATTGCTGTAGAGGTACTCCGTTCCGGGCGTGAAGTTGAGTCCCTTCTGCCGGCTCACGATCTCGAGGACGTCGGCCTCGGTGATCCGGTCCTCCTCGAAGCGTCCGCGCGCCATATAGAGGAGATCCCACTGGTCCCGAAGCCCGCTCGTGTGGGTGAGGAGATGCCGGATCGTGATCCGGTTCCCGTAGTCGGGGATCTCGGGCAGGTGCTTCCGGATGTCGTCGTCGAGCGAGAGTTTCCCGTCGCTCGAGAGGAGCATCATCGCCATGGCGGTGAACTGCTTCGAGACGGAAGCGACGTGGAAGATCGACGCCGGCGTGATCGGGACGTCGAGCTCCAGGTTGGCCATGCCGTACCCGTTCGCGAACATCGGATTCCCGCCGCGGCTCACTCCGACCGCACAGCCGGGGCTGCTGGTGGAGCTCCAGCCGGCAAACACCCGGTTGAGGGCGACGCGGGTGCTGTCGGGCAGCGGCTGTTGCGCGTGGAGCGCGGCCGCAGGCGCAAGCGCGAAGAGCAGAGCGAGGGCGATCCTGGTCATGGGGCGATTCCGGGGTCGAGCGATGCAGCCGAATCTACCCGCCTGGTCCCGGTTTGTCCCGCCGGTCCGGGGCGGTATCTCTGGATGCCGGAATCGAGCCCTTGAGTGGAGGAGGAAGCCATGGCCGTCATCGGAGCGCACGTGCTGCTCTACACCTCTGAAGCCGAAGCGGTGCGCGGCATCTTCCGCGACGTCTTCGGCTGGAAGCACGTCGACGCGGGGGGTGGATGGCTCATCTTCGCGCTGCCTCCGGCGGAGCTGGCCGTGCACCCCGCGGAAGGACCCACCTTCGATTCCGGCGTTCGCCATCAGCTCACCCTGATGTGCGACGACATCGGCGCGACCGTCCGCGATCTCGTGAAGCGGGGGATCACCGTCCGCGGCGAGCCGGAGGACGAAGGGTGGGGAATCCACGTCACGTTGAAGCTGCCGGGCGGCCTCGAGGTCATGCTGTAGCCGCGTCATCCCGCGGCGATCGAGCTCGGCTAGATCACCCGCCCGCGTAGATGCGGATCCGGACCGGCCGCGGAGGAGCCACGGCGTCCTCCACGACCAGGCGCACGCGCCTTACCGACTCGGGCGAAAACCGGTCGATCTTCGCGTAGCCAATCGTCGTCCCCCGGGACAGCACGTTCCAGTCGTCGTCCGCGGCACCGTAGAGCGCATAGCGGGAGACGCACTGTCCAGGCTCGATGTCCTCCTCGAGTCGGACCAAGCCCACGGATGCCGCCCGGCCGACCTCGACGGCCGTCTCTCCCGTGACGGCTCCCGTGCTGCGCCACCGTGGCCGGGCCCGCTGCGCGAGGTCCGTCGCGAAGACGGCCGACAGCCGCGTTCGCAGCGCCGCAAGCCGCGCTACGTCCGTCTCGTGGAGCAGGCCCTCCCGCGTCGGGGGAACGTTCAACAGAAGCTTCGAGTTGCGGCCCACCGAAGAGCAGTAGAGCTCGAACAGATTGTCCGGACTGCGCACCCGGTCGTCTTCAGCGGGATGGTAGAACCAGCCCGGGCGAATCGAGACGTCGGCTTCCGCCGGGCGCCAGACCGTTCCCTGCGGGTCGCCGTGCTGGAGCATCGTGGAGACGCGGTCCCCGGTGGCGCCGGGGAACGGTACGGCCGTGGGGTCCACGGTCGACCAGTTCGGATCGCCGGCCACGCCGCGCTCGTTGCCGCACCAGCGCACATCCGGGCCGGCGTCGGAGAAGATCACGGTGCCGGGCTGGAGTCGCTTGACGAGGCCGAAGAACCGCGGCCAGTCGTAGACCTGTCGCCGGCCGTTCGGGCCCTCGCCGTTGGCGCCATCGAACCAGACCTCCGCAATGGTGCCGTACCGGGTGAGCAGCTCGGTGAGCTGGTCGCAGAAGAGGTCGTTGTAACGGGGAGAATCGCCGTAGGCGGGCGCGTTCCGGTCCCACGGCGAGCAATAGAGCCCCGCGCGAAGGCCTTCCGCCCGGCAGGCGTCGGTGAACTCCCGGACCACGTCGCCGGCTCCGCCGCGCCACGGGCTCGAGACCACTGAATGCCGGGTCGTTTCCGAGGGCCAGAGACAGAAGCCGTCGTGGTGCTTGGCCGTGAGCACCAGCGCACGGAACCCCGCCGCGCGCGCCGCGCGGGCCCACTGACGGGCATCGAGCGCCGACGGAGTGAAGATCGCCGGATCCTCCTTCCCGTCACCCCACTCGCGATCGGTGAAGGTGTTGACGCCGAAATGGAGGAAGAGCGCGAGCTCGTCGCGCTGCCAGTCGAGCTGGCTTCGGGAGGGCCGGGGACGGCCAGACGATCTCGCCTGACCGAGAGTGAAGAGCGGTGATGCCGTCAGGGCGGCGCCCGCGCCGGCGAGGAGGGCGCGACGGGAGATGACTTCGCGATGGTCACCAGGAGGCATGGGGAGCCGGGGACCGGGGTGATGGGCCAGGTAATCCTCTTGGGCGAGGTCGCCG
>JBOHSH010000231.1:0-3192 GCA_050733195.1 Gemmatimonadales bacterium | reverse complement strand
TCGAATTGCGCGGGCCGTCAGGGCCGGTGCATCTTCCGCGGCGCTGTCGCACGCCGCCTCCCCGGCATTGAGGTATCACCATGATTCGGGATGTTCTTCGTGACCTGAAGTACGCGCTCCGCTCCTTCGCCAGGAGGCCGCTCTTCACGGGCGTCATCCTCCTCACGCTGGCGCTGGGCATCGGCAGCAACGTGGCGATCTTCAGCGTGGCGAACGCGGTCCTGTTCCGGGCCCTGCCGTTCGACGACCCCGAGGAGCTGGCGTTCGTGTGGACGCGGCTTCCCGCGACGAACGTCCCGCGCTCGCTCGTCTCGGGACCCGACTTCAAGGACTACCAGACCCAGGCGACGCAGTTCGAGGGGTTCGCCGGGGCGGTGGCCCTTTCCGGTACGCTCACCGGAGACGGGCCGCCGGAGCGGATCACGAACGCCTACGTCACCTGGAACCTGCTGGACCTCCTGGGTGTCCGGCCGATCCTGGGGCGGACCCACGACGCGGACGATGCCTTCGCGATCGACCCCAAGCAGTTCGGCAACCCGGATCCCAAGCTCCCGCCCGGCAAGGTGGTCCTGAGCTACGGCCTGTGGCAGCGGCGCTTCGGCGGCGATTCGTCGGTCATCGGCCGCACCATCCTCATGGATGGCTGGGCCTCGCAGGTGGTCGGCGTGCTGCCGCGGGACTTCCGCATCTATCTGCCCTCGGACGCCGCCATGCCGACGAACATCGACGCCTGGGGGGTCCTGCCGAGCAATATCAGCGATTTCGAGCGGGAAGCCGCATGGCTCACGGTGGTGACCCGGCTCAAGGAGGGTGTCACCCTGGCGCGGGCCCAGGAGGAAATGGACCGCCTGGCGACCCGCCTGCGGGAAACCCATCAGTTCCATGCGACGCAGAAGCTCCAGATCGTGGTGGCCGGCATGCATCGCGACGTCGTCGAGCACGCGCGGCCCGCGCTGCTGGCGCTCCTCGGTGCGGTGGGCTTCGTGCTGCTGATCGCGTGCGCCAACATCGCGAATCTGCTCCTGGTGCGGGCGTCCGAGCGCGGCCGCGAGATCGCCGTGCGCGCGGCGCTCGGGAGCGGGCGGGGCCGCATCGTGGCGCAGATGCTCACCGAGAGCCTGGTGCTCGCCGCCGCCGGAACGGTTCTCGGACTCGCGCTCGCGTGGCAGGGGATCCGGGTGATCAGGGCGCTCAGCCCGGCCAACCTGCCGCGGATCGAGAGCGTGTCCCTCGATGCGGGCGCTTTCGCGTTCGCCGCCGCCGTCGCCGTGGTGGCGGCGATCCTGTTCGGCCTCGCTCCGGCGCTCCGCGCGGTCCGGGGCAACCTGGCGGACGGTCTCCGGGACCGCGGCACCGACACCGGCGGTGTCCGGGGGAACAAGCTCCGCACCGTGCTCGTGGTCAGCGAGGTGACGCTGTCCCTGGTCCTGTTGATCGGCGCCGGGCTCATGGTGCGCAGCTTCGCCGCGATCCAGAGAGTGGACCCCGGGTTCGACGCGAAGAACGTCGTGACGTTCACCGCGCCGCTCCCGTTCCTCAAGTACCTGACGTCCCAATCGCGGGCGACGTTCATCAACCAGCTGGGCGAGCGCCTGGCCGCCATTCCGGGCGTCGAATCCGTGGGAGGCGTCACCCCCTTGCCGCTGGCCGGCGGCGAGCAGTACTCCGTCGGCTCGTACGGCAGGATCGGCGAGGCGGACGACGTGTACCGGACCAACAAGGCGGACTACAAGGCCGTGCTGCCCGGATACTTCGAGGCGATGCGGATCGCCCTGGTCTCCGGCCGCACCTTCCTCCGCTCGGACAACGAGGACCAGGCGCTGGACGTCGCGGTGGTCGACCAGAAGCTCGCGGCCCGCCTCTTCGGCAAGGAGAATCCGCTGGGAGCCCAGATCCTCGTGGATCACTTCAACGAGAAGACCTTCTCGATGGAGCGGCTTCCCGTGACCATTGTGGGCGTGGTGGCGAACGTGCGATCGGCGTCCCTCGCGGCGGAGGGCCGGGAGACGATCTACCTGCCGTACGTCTTCCAGGCGTTTCTGCCGCTCACCTTCGTGGTGCGCACCGCCACCGACCCCGCCAGCCTGATGCCGCGGATCCGGACCGAGGTCAACGCGCTGGATCCCAATGTGCCCGTCGCCGACATGGCGACGCTCGCGTCCTGGGTTTCGGAGGCCATGTCCCAGACCAGGTTCCTGCTCGCGCTCTCCAGTACGTTCGCCGGCCTGGCGCTGGTTCTCGCGGCGCTCGGCCTGTACGGCGTGATTTCCTATTCGGCGCGGCAGCGCACCCGGGAGATCGGCGTGCGGGTCGCTCTGGGTGCCAGTGATCGAGACGTCCGCCGGCTGATCCTCGGCCACGGGATGGTCGTGGCGGCGATCGGGATCGGGCTGGGCCTCGCCGCCTCGGTGGCGCTGACCCGGGTGGTGACCAGCTATCTGGTGGGCGTGAGCGCCACCGACCCGGTCACGTTCGCAGGGGTGCCCGTCGTGTTGCTGGGGGTCTCAGCCCTGGCCTCCTACCTCCCCGCGCGGCGGGCGACGACCGTCGATCCGGTCCAGGCGCTGCGCGAGGAGTGACGAGGGACGACGAATGAGACACGCCCGCGAGAAGAAGATGAAGGTCTACGCGAGCTTCGATGATTACCTCGCGGACCAAAGCCCCGGGAATCAGGTCATCATCCGCGCCCTTCGGAGATTCGTAAAGCGCGCTGAACCGGGGTTAAGCGAGGCTGTGAAGTGGGGAAACGGGTGCTGGCTCGGCCGGAATGGGCCCGTAGCGTACGTGTACTCCGATACCGGATACGTGCAGTTCGGCTTCTTCAGGGGATCGTCCTTGAGGGATCCGAAGGGATTGCTTGAGGGCAAGGGGCGCTACGTGCGCCACACCAAAGTTCGGGATCCGTCCGACATCGACGAGCGGGCGTTTGCGTCGCTACTCAGGCAAGCCGTCGGCTCGCTCTAGCAGCGGGCGCGAAGTGGGGCGCACCTGCAGGAGGTCAGCCAACAGGCCACCGCGGACTCCGCGCTATGGTCCGCCACGAGCTTGACTGAATCCGAACGCACCTCTGCCTGGCGAAGGCTCGTTGAAGCTCCCGGAGTGTCGCTAGGGGCGAACCAGGCGATAGCGGATAAGGTATGCCTCGTCGAGCTCGCCGAGCTGGACCACCCACAGCTTGTCTCCCGAGGCAGC
>JBOHSH010000230.1:0-10541 GCA_050733195.1 Gemmatimonadales bacterium | reverse complement strand
CCCGGCCCGACCGCGGCCCGGCTCGGCGCCGGCATCCGGGCCGCGGCGCGAATCCTGGCGGACTCCGCGAGCCGCCGTGGGGAGATCCTCCTCGTCTCCGACTTCCAGCGGGCGGGCGCGGCCGGTCTCGAGGGACTGACCCTGCCGCCGGGCGCCGCGGTGCGGCCGGTGCCGATCGGGCCCGCCGATCGCGCGAACGCCGCGGTCGTGGGCGTCGAGACCTTCCGCAGGCCGGGCGACGGCGGCGTCGAGGTCACGGCGCGGGTCGCGTGGTTCGGCGGCGCGCCGAAGCCGACCCGGCTCACCCTGGAGCTGGCCGGCCGGCCCGTCGCGACGCTGAACGCCACGCTCCAGCCTAACACGGTCACCCCGGTCCGCTTCGTGGCCCCCCGCGTCCCTCCGGGCACGGTCCGGGGCGCCCTGAAGCTTCCGGCGGACGCGCTCCCGGCCGACGACGAGTTCCGCTTCGCGCTGGCGGGCGACGACCTGATCCGCGTGCGGCTGCTCGCGCCCGCGGATGCGCGCGCGGAAGAGCTGCTCTTCATCGAGCGGGCGCTCACGATCGGCCGCCCGCCCCGGTTCACGGTCGAGGTCCGGCGCGGCGGGCCGCCGTCGCTCGAAGGTCTCGGGCGCGGCACGGCGGTGGTGTTCCTCGACCGGCTGCCGTCGGGAGAGGCGGAGCGGCGCGGCTTCGCGGGCTTCCTCGATCGCGGCGGCGGCGCGCTCGTGCTCGCCGGCTCGCGGCTGCCGACGCGGAGCGCGGCTCCCGGTCCGGAGGATCCGTGGCCGGCGGCGGTCGGCGAGACCATCACCAGGACCGCCACCCCGGCCGTGCTGGGCGCGCTGGACCGCGATCACCCGGCGATCGCGCCGCTCCGCGGCCTGGAGGGCGGCGGATTCGCCGGCGCGCGCTTCTTCCGGTATCGCGCGCTCCTGCCCAGGGCCGATGCCGACGTGCTCGTGCGTCTCGACGACGGGCGGCCGGCGCTGATCGCGACCTCCGCGGCGGACCGGAGGATCGTCATGCTGGCCGCGCCGACGGACGGTGTCTGGTCGGACTTTGCACTCCATCCCTTCTTCCTCCCGCTGCTGCAGCGGCTCGTGGAGCACGCGGCGGGCCGGGGGACGGAGCGCGCCTGGCGCGAGGTCGGCGACGTGCTGGCCCTCGACCGCCAGCGGCGCGGGCTCAGGGTCTTCTCGCCGGCCGGACAGATTCTCCGGCCGGAGGGCGACTCCGCCGCCGCGGCCGTGCCGCTGCGCGAGGCGGGGTTCTACGAGCTCCGGCGGGATGCCGCGAGCGCGGAGCCGGCGGCCCTGGTCGCGGTGAATCCGCCGGCCGCGGAGTCGGACCCGGCCCGCATGGATCCGCGCGAGATCCTGCTGGCGGCGCGAGTGGATTCGGCGGCCGCCCGGGCCGCCGACGAGCTGACCGTGTCGCCCGTGGCCGCCGAGCGGCGGCAGCGGATCTGGCGACTCGTGCTGTTCGCTGCCCTGGTCGTGCTCGCGATCGAGGTGGCCTATGCGAATCTGGGCCCGGGGCGGCGCGCGCCCGGTGCCGTGCCGACGTGAGCGACGGGAGGTCCCGATGACGCCCCAGGAGTCGATGCACGACAACGCGGAAGCCCTGCGCGGGATGGTCGGACGGGTGCGCAGACGGTGGCGCGTGCGGCACGGCGTCGAGTCGCTGGCGCTGGCGCTCGCCACAGTGATCGTGCTGGCGCTCGTCGCCGCGCTCCTCCGCGAGATCGGCGCCTGGACCGAGCCGCCCGCGTGGGCGCGATGGATCGCGTTCGCCATGCTCTTCGCCGTTCCGGCCGCACGGCTCGCGCGCATCACGCGCCGCGGTCCCGACGACCGCCGCGTGGCCCTGTACATCGAGGAGCGCGAGGCCGGTCTCGACGAGGCGCTCGTGAGCGCGGTGGAACAGCTCGACGGTCCCGTGGAGGACGCCTCCCCGGTGCTCGCCGCGCGGGTGGTGGAGCGGGCGCGGGGTGCGCTCGAGACGCGGGAACAGGGCGACGGCGTCGAGCGGCCGCTCCTCCGGCGGGCCGCGCTCGGGGCGCTCGGTCTCGGCATCGTGGTCGTGCTGCTCGCGACCGTGGGACCGCTCGCGCTGCGCGACGCCGCGCGCGGCATGGTGACCCCGTGGAAGGGGGCCCCGCCTCCGCCCGTGCTCGCCCTCGCCGTCTCGCCCGGCAACGTCGAGGTGCCTCGCGGCGGCGCGGTCGAGATCCAGGCGGCGGGGCGCGGCTTCGTGCCCGGCACCGCGGAGCTGGTCACCCGCCCCGACAGCGGGAGCGAGTGGCAGCGGCTGCCCATGGGGCGCGATACCGCGCCGGATGGCGCGTTCACCGCCCGGCTCTTCGATCTGATGCAGCCGGCGACCTACTACGTCGAGGCCGACGGCGTCCGCTCGCCGTCGTTCCGCATCACCGTCGTCGACCTGCCGACGGTGGGCAAGCTGGTGCTGGAGGTGAGACCTCCCGCCTACACCGGTCTGCCGGCCGAGCGGCACGATCCCGGCGGCGACGTCGCGGCGCTGGTCGGCAGCACGGTCGTGGTGCGCGCCACTTCGACCCGTCCGGTCACCGGAGCGACCATCGTGGTCGACGGCAAGACGCGGATCCCGATGGAGCGGCGCGAGGGGGGGGGAGGGGATCTCGTCGCCGCGCTTCGCGTCCGGGCCGACGGCTTCTATCACGTCGAGCTCGAGACCGGCGACGGACGCCGGGTCCGCGGCACGCTCTCCTACGCCATCGATGCCCTCCTGGACCTCCCGCCCACGGTGCGCGTGAGCGCCCCTGGTCGTGACATCCATCCCACGGCGGTGGAAGAGGTGACGACGGAGAGCGAGGCTCACGACGACTACGGTCTGCGCCGCCTGGAGCTGCGGTACTCGGTGAACGGCGGTCCGGAGCAGAGCGTCGTGCTGGCCGATTCCCTCGCGCGAACGCTCCCGGAGCTGTCCGCCACCCACACCTTCTTCCTCGAGGAGCTGTCCCTGAAGGCCGGCGACGCGGTCGCCTACCACGCGCGGGCCACCGACGGGCTCGGCCAGGTGGGTACGAGCGACGTCTACTTCCTCCAGATCCGGCGCTTCGACCGGGCCTATCGCCAGTCGGAATCCGGCGGCGGGGGCGGCGGTGGCGGCGGCGGAGGAGCCGGCCAGGGCCTCTCCCAGCGGCAGCGGGAGATCGTGGTCGGCACGTTCAACGTGGTGCGCGACAGCGCCCGTGGACCGCTCGACGACTGGCGGGAAGGCGTGGCGACCCTCGGGATCGGCGAGACGCGGCTGCGGGAGGAGGTGACCGTGCTCGTCGAACGGCTCAACTCCCGGCGGCTGGTGAGCGCCGACTCGCAGTTCATCGTGGTCCGGGACCAGCTCGACTCCGCGGCCGCCGCGATGCGGCAGACCGAGGCCGAGCTGGGCCGCCAGCGGCCCCGCGAGGCGCTGCCGGCGGCGCAGCGCGCGCTGGCCCACCTGCTGCGCGCCGAGGCCGCGTACCGCGAGATCCAGGTCTCGTTCGGCGGCGGCGGTGGCGGGGGCGGCGGCGGTGGCGAGGATCGCCGGGCCGAGGAGCTCGCCGACCTCTTCGAGCTGGAGACCGACCGGCTCCGGAATCAGTACGAGACCGTGCGGCGCGATGCCGAGGAGCAGACCGAGCGGGAGCTCGACGAAGTGGTCGAGCGCCTGCGCCGCCTGGCCAGCCGCCAGCAGCAGGAGAACGAGCGGATGCAGCGCATGGCCGACGCGCTCGGGCAGCGCGGCGGCTCCGCCGCGGCCGGGGGCGGGGGTGGGGGCGGGGGCGGCAGCCAGCGTCAGCTCGCGGAACAGGCGGAAGAGGAGGCCCGGCGGCTCGAGCGGCTGGCGCGCGAACGGTCGTCGCCGGCGCTCGCCGAATCGGCACGCCAGCTCCGCGCAGCGGCGGAGGCGATGCGCCGGGCCGCCAGCGGGAATCCGCAGTCGGGCGGCACCTCCGGGAGCAGCGCGCTCGACCGGCTGCGCTCGGCGGCGCGTGAGCTCGAGACCTCCCGCTCGGCCAACGCTCGCGAAGAGATCGAGCAGCTCCTCGGACGCGTGGAACGTCTCCGCGAACGCCAGCGTGAAGCGGGCGAGCAGGCGGTCGGACTCGCCGGAGGCGGTGCCAATCCGGCGCAGATCGAAGAGCTGGGCACGCGCGGCACCGCGCTCGCCGGCGACGCGGAACGCCTCGAAGCGGATCTCGATCGCTTGTCGCGGAGCGCGCGGCGCGATCAGCCACGGGCGTCCGCCAAGCTCGACGACGCCGTTCGGGGAATGCGCGAAGGTCGCGCGCGCGACCGGATGCTCGCGTCCCAGGATCT
The DNA here is from genome assembly GCA_050733195.1 of Gemmatimonadales bacterium. Taxonomy (GTDB): domain Bacteria; phylum Gemmatimonadota; class Gemmatimonadetes; order Gemmatimonadales; family GWC2-71-9; genus JABFSM01. The sequence goes on along the minus strand of JBOHSH010000230.1, from coordinate 6,197 downwards.
GATCCGCCGCGGCACTCCGGGCGATCTGGTGCGGCTCTTCGAAGAGCGCACCGGTCGCATCCTCGATACCACGGCCTCCCGCATTCGCGAAGCGGTCGGGGCCCTCGGGGCTCCGAGAGGCGACCGCGCTCAGCGCGCGCTGGAGCAGGCCCGCGAGCTGGTGAGAGGATTGGAATCGTTGCGAGAGAGGGCTCGGGAGTCAGGGAGCCAGGGAGCCAGGGAGCCAGGGAGTCAGGGCCAGGCGCAGGGGCAGGGGCAGGGCCAGGGCCAGGGCCAGCGAGGTGAGGCGCGGGAGGGCGGCCAGCCGGGAGAAGGAGGGCAGGGCGGCCGCAATCCCGGAGGCAGCGCGCGCACGATGGGCGGCGGGCTCGGGGCGGGAAACGATCGCGTGAGCGAGAGCACGGCCAGCGGTGGGGTCGGTGCGGCGACCGGTGAGCGGCTGCGGCAGTTCACCCGGGAGCTCCGGATCCGGAGGCAGGCGGCCGAATCGCTCCGGCGTGAGGTGCTCTCCCTCGGTCAGGACGTCCGCGAGCTGGACCGCGCCCTGGACGAGCTTCGGACTCTCGAGCGCAACGGCGCCCGCTCGCTCGGCGAGCCGCAGGGTCTCGCGCGGCTCGAGGAAGAGCTCATCGCCCGGCTCAAGGAGTTCGAGTTCTCGCTCTGGCGGGCGCTCGATCCCGCCGCGGGGGCCGGGCCCGCGCTCGGCGCCGGCGCTCGAGTCCCCCCCGAGTACCGGGAGCTGGTGGAGGAGTATTACCGATCGCTGGCCCGCCAGCGCTCCACGACCGCGCCGCGGTCCGGAACTCCGCGAGCCCCATAGCCTCTTGACAGGGTAGGGGTCCGTTCGGGTATTGGGAGCGCCGGTCCGTCGGGGCCGGCGCTTCCTGTTTGGGTCGTGACCACGCGAGGGAGGGACTATGCGCCGGACGGCAATGGCGGTGATCGGGTGGGTGGCGCTGGCTTTGGCGGCCGTTCCCGCGAGCGCCCAGTCGGGGCGGCTGCGCGGGCGAATTACGGACAGCGCGGGCACGAGCCTCTCCGGCGCGCACGTGACGGTCGAAGGGACCGGGCTCCGCTCGACCACGGGAAGCGGCGGCATCTACGACCTCCGGGGGATTCCCGCCGGCACCTATACCGTCCGGGTCCGGCTGATCGGGTACGTGGCGCATGCCGTGCGGGTCTCGTTCCGGGCCGGTGCCGACGAGTCGCGCGACTTCACGCTCGCCCGCGCGCCGGTCCGGCTCGCGCCGATCGACGTCGTCGTGGGCTCCCGCGCGAGACACACGGCGGCGGACGAGCTCGCGGTGCCGGTGGACGTGTTCAGCGCGGAGCAGATCACGCGCGTCGCCTCGACGGAGACCGGCGAAGTGCTGGCGCGACTCTCCCCGTCGGTCAACTTCCCGCGGCAGAGCGTGACCGATGCCTCGGACATCGTCCGTCCGTTCACGCTGCGCGGGCTCTCTCCCGATCACGCGCTGGTCCTCGTGAACGGATGGCGCCGCCACCGCTCGGCGCTGGTGCACAATTTCACGGGCGGCATGGGCGCGGGCTCGAGCGGCGTCGACATGAACGCGCTCCCGGCCATCGCGATCGACCGGCTCGAGATCCTCCGCGACGGCGCGGCCGCGCAGTACGGGTCGGACGCCATCGCGGGCGTCGTGAACCTGGTCATCAGGGAAGGCGGCTTCGCCCCGTTCGCCCGCGGCGACGTCGGGCGGTACTTCACGGGCCCCTTCCCCGACGACGGCACCACCGCGAACGTGGGCGCCGGCTGGGGCATCCCCGTGGGTCGCGGCTCCCTCGCGCTCTTCGGTGAGTACCGGTACCGGAAGCCGACGAATCGCGCGGGGGCCGATCCCGAGGACCAGATCGTCGAAGGGGACGCGGACGTGGTGGACGCCGACGGCCGCGTCGTCGAGAAGAACAACCCCGTTCCGCAGCCGAATCACCACTGGGGTGACGGCCTGGCGAAGGATGCCCTAGGCTTCGTGAACGCCCGGTTCCCCCTGAATCCCGCCGGCACGAGCGAGCTCTACGCCTTCGGGGGCTACAGCCACCGGATCGGCACCGGAAACGGGTTCCGCCGCCAGGGCATCTCCGACCGCAACTGGCCGCAGATCTATCCGCTGGGCTACCTCCCGGAGTTCCACCCGACGGTGAAGGACGCCTCGGGAGCGGCGGGTCTCCGCGGCGTCGCGGCGGGGTGGTCGTACGAGGCGGGCGGATCGTTCGGATTCGATTCCTTCAAGTACGATCTCCGCAACACCATGAACGTCTCGCTCGGCCCCTGCCTCGTGACGGCCTGCGCGCCGGGGCTCGACGGGGTCTTCGGCAACGCCGACGACCCGGGCATCCCGAACAAGACCGAGATCGACGCGGGCACGCTGCGGCTCCACGAGCTGATCGCGGCGCTCAACGTCGCCAAGCCGGTGCGCGCCGGCGGGCTCGAGGTGAACGTGGCGGCCGGAGTCCAGCTGCGGCGGGAGAACTACGAGATCCAGGCCGGCGAGCCGGCGTCCTACATCCAGGGGGGCCATCTCAACCGGAGCGGCGATCCCGCGCCGCCGGGATCGCAGGTCTTCGGAGGCTTCCAGCCTTCGAACGCGGTGGACAGCAGCCGGACGAACGTGGGGGTCTACGCCGACCTCGAGACGAACCTGAGCCGCGCCGTCCTCGCGAATCTCGCGGGGCGCTTCGAGCACTACAGCACCTTCGGGTCGAAGCTCACCGGAAAGCTCGCGCTCCGGTTCCAGCCGTCGCCGCGCCTTACCCTGCGGGGCGCGGTCAGCACGGGCTTCCGGGCGCCGGCGCTGTCGCAAAGCTTCTTCGGCGCCACGATCACCAACTTCGTGCTGGATCCCTCCACGGGGAGCCAGCGACCGGTGGAAGGCGGCATCTTTCCGGTGGCGAGCCCGGTGGCGCGCGCGCTCGGCGCCGACCCGCTTGAGCCGGAGACGTCGGTGAACCTGAGCGCGGGCCTCGCGGTCAGCCCCACCGAACGCCTCACGCTCACCGGCGACGTCTATCACATCCGGATCGACGACCGCATCATCCTCACGGGCATCCTCGCCGGGGAGGGCATCGAGGACATCCTGCAGGACAACGGCATCACCACGGTCGAGACCGCGCAGTACTTCACGAACGCCCTCGACACCAAGACCACCGGCGTCGACCTGACGGCGATCTGGAGGGTGCCGGTGGCGGAGGGAAACCGCTGGGAGCTGAGCGGTCTCTTCAACTGGACGGAGAATGAGATTCTCCGGGAGCGCGTGCCGCCGGAGCTCACGGGGGTCGTGCCCACGCTGTTCGATCCCTTTGCCGCCGGCGGCCGGATCTCGCTGGAGAAGGAGCGGCCGTCCTGGCGCGCGACCCTCACCTCCGAGGTCGGCCGCGGCCGCTTCCGCGGGCTCGCGCGGGGCTCCTTCTACGGCGGGCACACGACGTCGCAGCTCTGCGGAATCGAGGGGTGCGCGCAGGAGATCGGGGGGAACGCGATCGTGGATCTGGAGCTGGGCTTCCTGCTGCCGGGCAACCTGAATCTCGCGGTGGGGGCGCGCAACCTGTTCGACACGTATCCGGACCGGCTCATTCCGGACAACAGCTTCGGGATCTTCCTCTTTCCTCTCGCCTCACCGTTCGGCTACAACGGCCGGTTCGTGTACACGAGGGTGGAGGTGACGCTGGGGCGCTGAGGCGGTCTAGACCGTAGTCCTCCGCTGGGCGATCACCCGAAGCAATCCCTTCACGCCGAGGTGGAGCAGGATGTAGATACCGATCGCGAACAGCACCGATGAAGCGAAGGTATGGCCCCCTTCGGCGGTCAGGTTGGGCAGAATGCCCTGAAACGGCGCGTACAGCGGATCGGTCACCGCCCGAATGAACCGCACGAACCCCGCGCCCGGCCTCGCCGCCAGCAACGCGAGCGCCAGGCGGATCCCGAGCAGGGCGTAGATCACGTAGAAGACATAGTCCACCACCTGCGAGAGCCGCGCGACGCCGCGGCCTCGCTCGATCTCCTGCTCGGTAACCTCCACCTCGCGAACCGCCTTGCCGCGGAGCTCGGAGGCGACCCGGCTAACCTGATCGGCATCCTCCGCCGACTGCTTCTCGGCTTCCCAGGTCATTTCGCGGTTCACATCACGCTCGATCTCCGCTTTCACCTGCTCGTGCTGGGTAGCTCGGCGGGCTTCATCAGCAGCCACTTTGCGATCCGGCATGATTCCCTCCGCTTCACAGCTTCACGCTCGGAAGGTGACGAGATTTCGACCACTCCCATCCCACTACCCATGGGACGCTCCCCCAGGACTGCAGGCACACCGCGGTTCGAAGCGGGCTTGCCCCTCAGTGAAAAGCGCCGGCCAGCTGGCCGGCGCTTCGTGCTTGTGGCAGGCGACGAGGAAGAAGCTTCAACGTCCTTTGGAGAGGATCTCCTCGAACAGCGACAGCGCGCGGGGATCTTCCGACTGCGCGAGCCAGAAGATCGCCTTCCGGCGGAGTCCCGGGTCGGGATTGGTGCGCGCGACGCGGATGAGTGCCGGAATCCCCTGCTCTTCGGGCAGCTGCGAAAGGGCGAACACCGCCTGCTCCCGGACCTCGCGGTCGCCTTTGCTGTCGTCGACGATCTCGGTGAGCCCACGGGTCGCCGCCTCCTCGGCGACTTGAGAGATCCAGAAGACGGCGCTCCGGCGTGAGGCGCGCGGCACGTTCTCGTTCCGCGCGAGCCGGAGAAGGTCGGGCCAGATCGTGACGCTGTCCGCCACCGTGGCGGCGAAGAGCATCTCCTCGCCCCGCCGGTCGCGGGCCGCGAGCGTCAGGAAGGCCTCGGCCGCGCGCGCCGCGGAGACCACGCCCAGGTCGTGGACGTCCGAGGCTCCGGTCTCGCGCCAGGCGCCGCCGATGTAGACGCGGACCTTCCGGATTCCGCCGTCGAAGAGCGAGATCGCCACCCGGGCGGGACCTTCCTCGCAGGGGATCCGCCGGCGCCACCCCTTCTCGTTCACCGACCCGAAGACGATGTAGTGATCGTCGCCGCGGCTCAGGTCGCGGATGAACGTCTCGCCGTCGCCGCAGAGTCCGTCGCGGGAGGCGTAGGTCAGGCGGACCGTCCCGTTCTTCGGCGCGAGGATCCGGTCGGCCAGGCTCTGGGCGGCGAGCGGGGTTGCCAACGCGAGCGCGCCCAACACAATCACGATTCGCATTTCCCTAGTCCCTAGTCCCTAGTCCCTCACTGCGGTGGCTTCTCCAGCAGCGACTCCAGGAACGCCGGAATCCGCGGATCGTCCATCTGGCTGAGCCAGAACACGGCCTTCTTGCGAAGCTCGCGATCCGGCTCGGTGCGTGCAATGCTCAGGAGCTTGTCCACCGCGGCCCTCGACTCGTTCTGCGAGTAGACGAAGATCAGGTGCTCCTTCATCTCCCGCTCCGAAAAGGTCTCGTAGAGCGAGAAGAACTCGGCCGGCGCGCCCTTCATCTGCGCCGCCCAGAAGAGGGCCTGCTTCCGGATCCCGATCGTCTCGCCGCGATCCCCCGCGATGCCGAGGAGCCAGCGCTGGCTCTCGGCGCCCTCGATCTGCGACATCGCGAAGATGATCTTGTCCTTGGTCGCGTGGTCACGCACCTGCTTGAACAGCGAGCGCAGGAACGCGGCGTTCTCCGGGTCGTCGCTCTGGCTCAGCCAGAAGATGGTGTTCTCCCGGAGCGACTGGGGGATGTCGGTCCGCGAGGCGAAGGCCCGGAGCGCCGCCGCGGCGCGCGGCGAGTCGTGCTGGGACAGCGCGAAGATCGCCTTCTCCTGCACCGCCTGGTCACGGCTCTGACGGAGGATCGAGTCGAGCGCCGCCACCGCCGCCGGCGACTCCACCTGCGAGAGCCAGAAGACGGCCTGCTCGCGAACCTCGCGGTCCGGATCGCTGCGGGCTGCCTCCAGGAGCAGCTCCGGCGTGTCGGCGTCCTCTTTCTGCGAGAGGATGAAGACTGCCTTCCGCCGCAGGCACTCGGAGCCGGCGTCGCGTCGGGCCAGGACCTTCCGGAGGATCGGCACGGCACGGCTCTCGTCCATGTTGAGGAGCGCGTCGAGCACCGCCGACTGCTCGTCGTCACCCTCGCAGCGTCCGGACCGGCCGCTCCCCCGGGGAGCCGACGGGGCGCGAGGCGCGCTCGGCGCCGCCGCCGCCGTCGGCGGCCGTGGAGCCGTGGCC
>JBOHSH010000229.1:0-7406 GCA_050733195.1 Gemmatimonadales bacterium | reverse complement strand
TGGGCTACGCCTATGCGCGAGCCTCTCCCAACGTCGCGGACGTGGCCGAGGAGGCGCTCGCCTTCACCGCACGCCCCGGGGACGTTCCGATCCGGGTGGCGCGCTGGCCGGCGGAGGGACCGGGAGGGCTGACGACGGAGATCGAGGGCGCCGCGCTCTTCGCCAGGACCGAGAACGTCGTTGCGATCGTGGGTCACTCGGGGAGTCGGGAGTCCCTGCTGGGCGCCACCGTCTACAACGAGGCGGGAATCCCCCACATCGTGCCGACCAGCACCAGCCGCCGCCTGGCCGACGCCGGGCCGTGGACCTTCCGCCTCGCTCCCAACGATTCCGTCGAGGGAGATGTGCTCGCCGCGTTCATCGTCGACAGCCTCCATCTCCGGTCCGCGACGATCTTCTATTTCGCGGATGAATACGGCGCGGGCCTTCGGGAGGGCGTGGTCTCCGGCCTTAAGCGGCGGGGTGGAGTCGTGGCGGACGAGGTCATGACGCCGCCCGTCGGCTCCTGCCCGCCGATGTCCGAACGGGACGACTTCGAGGTTCCGGTCGAAGCCTCGCTTCGGCGCGGCATGCCTCAGGTGATCGTCCTGGCGGGGCGGCGCGTGGACGGAGGGTGCATCATGCGCCGGGTGCATGCCGCCCACCCCGAGCTTCCTTTCGTGGCGGGCGACGGGATCGAGGCCGCCTCACCGGCGCTGGCCGGCGCCGTCGGCCGGGCGCTGTCGCGTCTCAGCGCCGTGGTGTTCTGGCTCAGCGACAGTGACGACTCGCTCAGCATCAGCTTCCGGGAGCGCTTCCGGCGGATCGTGGGACGCGATCCCGACGACAGCGACGCGATGGTCTACGACGCATTCCTGGTGCTCGGGCGAGCGGTCCGCGAAGGCGGCCCCACCCGGCTCGCCGTGCGCCGGTGGCTCGAGTCGCTCGGCCGGACCCGCGATCCGTTCCGCGGTGTCACCGGCAGGATCGGCTTCACTCACGAGCGCCGGCGCGCCCTGCACCTGGTGCGTCCGGCGGGGCCGGTTCCTCCCGAATGAGCGAGACGACGCCCCCCGCCGGTACTCGGGTGCGCCGGCCGTGGCTCACCCTGCGCGCCGTGCTCTTCGCGCTCCCGGCGGGCGCGGTGCTCTACGTCGGCGCCATCGCGGCCTACGTCATCTTCGAGCTGGGGCCGACCACGACGGCGCTGCAGCAGCTGAGCGGCATCATCGCGCGGGAGTATCAGGCCACGCACGGCCGGGTCATGCTGTATGACTCGGTGCGCACCGAGGTCGGCCGGGTCGTCGCTCTCGAGAGCATGGGTGTGCCGATGGCGCCGTCGCTTCCCGGCCTTCGCGCCCGGCTCCAGGCCACGCAGGACTCGGTGAGCAGCCTCCAGGCGGCGCTCCGTCTCCGGGACGTGCCCGACGCGATGCGGGTCGCGCTCGCCAACGCCACCCAGTTCGAGTCGTCCCTGGCGGCGACGATGCTCGACGCCATCGCCGCCATCGAGCTGGGCGACCGGCGGCGCGCCGAGGCGGATCTCCGCCAGGCGGACTCGATCGCCACCCGGCTCGACCGCGTGCTGGCGAACGCGACCGCGCTCGCCCTCAGGGACGTGGGAGAGCGGGAGAGCGGGCTCGCCGCCTCGGCGCGCACGGCGACCCGGGCGCTCGGCCTGTGGGTCTCCCTCGGCGTGATCCTGCTGCCGCTCCTCCTCTACTATCTGCACATCCGGGTCCACCGCCCCCTCACGGCGCTCGACCGGAGCCTCGACCGGGTGATGGCGGGAGACCTCCGCAGCGAAGTGCGTCCCTCCTGGAGCGACGAGCTCGGGCGGGTGAGCGCCCACTTCAACGAGATGATCGCCGTGCTCCGGGAGCGGGATGCCCTGGAGCGGCGCCTCGCCGCCGACCGCACCCGCGCGCGGACCCGGCTCATGCTCGACGCCGCGCTGGACGCCGTCATCGCGATCGACGACCACGGCCACATCACCGAGTGGAATCCGCAGTCGCAGGCGATCTTCGGCTGGGGGCGCGATGAAGTGCTCGGCCGCGAGCTGGCCGAGACGATCATTCCCGAGCCGATGCGCGAAGCCCACCGCGAGGGATTGGCCCGGTATCTCGCGCTGGGCGAGGCGCGCGTTCTGAACCAGCGCCTGGAGATGGACGCACTCACCCGCAACGGCGACCTGATCCCGGTGGAGCTCGCCATCACGCCCATCGCCCAGCCCGAAGGGAAGGTGGGGTTCAGCGCATTCCTGCGGGATATCTCCTCACGGCGGGCTGCGGAGGCCGCCCTCAGGGAGAGCGAGGAGCGCTACCGCGCCGCGTTCGAGCAGGCCGGCGTCGGCATGGCGGAGCTCGGTCCCGATGCGAGGTATCTGCGGGTCAACCGCACCTTCTGCGAGATCGTGGGCTACGACGCGGAGGAGCTGGTCGGCCACCCGCTCTCCACCGTTACCCACCCTGCGGATGTCCTGCAGGAGCAGGAGGTATTCACCCAGGTGGCGGCTGGCGACCTGGCATCGGTGAGCCGCGAGCGCCGGTATCTGCGGAAGGACGGCACCGGCGTCTGGGCCCAGGTCACGCTGTCGCCGGTGCGCGACGGCACCGGGGCCGTGGCGCACCTGCTCAAGGTCACGCAGGACATCACCGCCCGAAAGCGGCTCGAGGAGGAGCTGCGCCAGTCGCAGAAGCTGGATGCCGTCGGCCGCCTCGCCGGCGGCGTGGCGCACGACTTCAACAACCTGCTCACCGGCATCATCGGCTACGCCGATCTGCTGCGTCAGGCCTCCGACGCCTCGCCCCAGCTCCGCCAGGATGCGGAGGCCATCCTCCTCGCCGCGAGGCGAGGGGCCGATCTGACCCGGAACCTGCTCACGTTCGCCAGACGCAGTGCCACCCGGGCGGAGCCGGTGGATCTGCACGCGACGATCCTCGAGGTCGTGGAGCTTCTGGAGCGGACGTTCGATCGCCGTATCGAGATCCGCCTGAAGCTGAGCGCCCGGCCCTCGACGCTGCTCGGGGATCACTCACAGCTGGCCAATTCCGTGCTCAACCTCGCCCTCAACGCCCGGGATGCGATGCCGCAGGGCGGGAGCCTCGCCTTCGCGACCTCCGTGCAGATGCTGGAGGCGGACTTCTGCTCCCGGCATGCCGATCTCACGCCCGGGCGCCACCTCGTCCTCACGGTGAGCGATACGGGGATCGGCATGCCGCCGGAAACCGTGGCCCGCGCCTTCGAACCGTTCTTCACCACCAAGCCTCCGGGCAAGGGGACCGGACTCGGGCTCGCGATGGTCTACGGGACCATCAAAGCGCACCGCGGCCTGGTGACGGTCGCAAGCCAGCCGGGCGCAGGCACGACGTTCACCGTCTACCTCCCGCTCACGGCGGACGAGGTGAAGGCTCCGGCGACGAATGCGGCGCGACCGGTGCGCGGGGCGGGGCGGGTGCTGCTCGTGGACGACGAGCAGGTGATTCGCGACCTCGCACGGCGGATGCTCGAGCGGGTGGGATATACGGTCGAGACCGCGGGCAACGGAGTTGAGGCGGTGGAGCGGGTTCGCCAGGCCGGTGCTCCGTATGATGTCATCGTGCTCGACTGGAACATGCCGAGGATGGGGGGAAGGGAAGCCTGTCGCGCCATCCGTGCCGTTCGGCCCGACGCGCGCATCGTGCTCGCCTCCGGCGTCGCCGAGACCGCCATGCCCGAGGATCTCGCCCGGGACGGCTTCTCCGGAGTCGTGCAGAAGCCGTACAATCTGGCGGAGCTCTCCCGGGTCGTCGCCGAGCAGCTCGACCGCGGGCCGACCGCCCGACGCTAGAACCCCTTCTCACGGGGCAAACCCCGCCGAAACTGGCGCGTTATACTTCCGCCGGTGACGACGACCGAACCCGCGTCGCGCGCGGTGCGAGCCCTGCTCGAAGGGGCGATCGACTATGCCGGCCTCTTTCCCCCGGCGAACCTCGATCTCACTGGAGCTCTGGCGGAGTATTTCGCTGCCAGATCTGGAGATGACTCGTGGGCACTCGGCAGGTTCGTCATCCCCGCCGAGCGCCTCTCCGCGCTCGATCCGTCGACGATTCCGCCCGGCCCTGTCCTGCATGTTACGGCGCTGATCGGCACCGGAACCGCGGACGATGTGGACACGATCGAGCGCTTCAACCGGGAGATGAAGCCCCGGGCGCTCGTGGACGCGGTCGAAGCGAAGGCCCCTGGCCCCGGCGTTGCCCGGGCCGTGCTCGCCGCTCTCCCGGCGGAGTGGACCCGGTACCTCGAGGTCGCACCCGGACCGGGCCTCGAGGAGACGCTCGACCTCATCGCTGCCCGGGGCGCGTTTGCCAAGGTTCGCACCGGCGGGGTGACATCGGAGGCCATTCCCGATCCCGAGCTCCTGCTCGACTTCCTCGAGGGCGTGGTTCGGCGGTGCTTGCCCTTCAAGGCGACGGCCGGACTGCACCATCCGATCCGGGGGGACCATCCCCTCACGTACGCGCCAGAGTCTCCACGAGGCATGCTGTACGGCTACCTCAACCTCTTCGGAGCGGCGGCAGAGCTGGCGCGAGGAGGCTTCAGGGACTCCGCCCGGTCCATTCTGCTCGCGACCGATCCCGACGGATTCGCCGTGCTCCCCGAGGGAATGCGGCTCGGTGGGGAGACGTTCAGCGTCGACGACATCGAGAGCCTCCGGCGGCTCGCGCGAGGGTTCGGCTCCTGCTCGTTCCGGGAGCCGGTGGACGAGCTCGCCATCCTCTCCCCGGCATGACGCTGGACCGGACGCACGATCCCGCCGCCCGGTCGTGGGTGGAGAGCGCGAACGATGCCGGTACCGAGTTCCCGATTCAGAACCTCCCGCTGGGCGTGTTCCGCCGACGGGGCGGGGGTGACGCTCCGCGGATCGGCGTGGCTATCGGCCGGGAGGTGCTGGACCTCGTGCGGCTCGGCGAGGACGGCCTCCTTCGCGACCTCTCGCCTGCGGTGAGCGGCGCGCTGGGCGACCCGTCTCTCAACGCGCTCATGGCGCTCGGCCGGCCGGCGGCCTCGGAGCTTCGGGGCCGGCTCTCGGACCTGCTGCGCGTCGACGCGCCGGAGGCGCGCTCGGCCCAATCGAGCCTTGTGCCGGCCGACCAGGTGGACCTCCTCCTCCCCGCGGCGGCCGGCGATTACACCGACTTCTACGCTTCGGTGCACCACGCGCGGAACGTGGGCAGCATGTTCCGGCCCGATCAGCCGCTGCTGCCCAACTACAAGTGGGTGCCGATCGGCTATCACGGGCGTGCGTCATCGCTCGTGGCGAGCGGGGCGCCCGTCCGGCGTCCCTGGGGACAGCGGCAGGCCGAGAGCTCGGACATTCCGGTCGTGGCCCCCTCGCGACTGCTCGATTACGAATGTGAGGCAGGTGTCTGGATCGCCGGTGAGAACCGGCTCGGGGAGGTGGTGACGATGTCCGGGGCGGAGGTCCGGATTTTCGGGCTCTCGCTCGTGAACGACTGGTCGGCGCGCGATATCCAGAGCTGGGAGTACCAGCCTCTCGGCCCGTTTCTGTCCAAGAGCTTCGCGACGACGGTTTCGCCGTGGGTGGTGACGCTCGCCGCTCTCGAGCCCTTCCGGGTCCCCGCCGCCGTCCGTCCCGAGGGCGATCCCGCCCCGCTGCCGTATCTCTCCGACGAATCCGACAGACGCCGCGGCGGGATCGACGTGAGCCTCGAGGTCAGGCTCTCCACCGAGCGCATGCGCGCCGAGGGCCTCGAGCCCGCGAGGCTCAGCCGCTCGAGCCTGGCGAGCCTCTATTGGACCATGGCGCAGCTCGTGACCCATCACGCGAGCAACGGCTGCAACCTCCGCCCCGGCGACCTTCTGGCGAGCGGAACCGTCTCCGGTCCGGAGCCCGACAGTCTCGGCTGTCTCCTGGAGCTCACGGCGAGGGGCACGCGGCCGCTCACGCTGCCCACGGGAGAGAGCCGGCGCTTTCTGGAGGACGGTGACGAGGTGATTCTCTCGGGGACCTGTTCCCGCGAGGGGTTCGTCACCATCGGATTCGGGGCCTGCCGCGGCATGGTAGTGCCCGCGGCCCCGAACGCTCTGCCGGCCTGACGCGTTGCGCACCTCCGTCACGGTCACGCACCTCGAGATGCGGTCTCCCGCCGACCTCCGGCCCTCGGTGCACGTGCCGGAGGACACGATCCTGCTCCTCGCCGCGGAGGCGTCGCCCGAGTTCGGCCGCTTTCTCTACACGGCCGTAGGGGGCGACTGGCACTGGCGCGATCGCCTGCCGTGGACCTGGGACGACTGGCTCCAGCGTCTCTCCCGGCCGGACGTGGAGACCTGGGTCCTGTACTGCCGGGGCACTCCGGGGGGATACTTCGAGCTCGAGGCCAGGGGCGACGAGGTGCAGATCGTGTATTTCGGGCTGCTGCCCGCTTTCGCGGGACGCGGGCTGGGCGGGTATCTCCTCACGCAAGCGGTGCATCGGGCCTGGATGATGGTCCCATCCGTGAAGCGCGTCTGGGTGCACACGTGTACGCTCGACCACGATGCCGCGCTGCCCAACTACCTGGCGCGCGGGTTCTCCCGGTTCGCGGAGGAGACCTTCGAGGCGGAGCTCCCGGATCAGCCGCCCGGTCCGTGGGCCGGCGCGGGCCGGAGGACCGGGTGAGCCTCGCCGACATCAGGCGGGAGTACGCGCGCGAAACGCTGGATGAGCGGTCGGTGGATCCCGATCCGCTGGCTCAGCTCCATCACTGGCTGGACGATGCGCGAGCCGCCAGGGTGCTCGAGCCGACCGCGATGACGCTCGCGACCGCGACGCGGGAGGGCGAGCCGTCCGCCCGCGTCGTGCTGCTCAAGGGCGCCGACGAAGGGGGCCTCGTCTTCTTTACCGATACCCGGAGCCGGAAGGGCAGGGATCTCGCGGACAACCCGCGGGCCGCCCTGTCGTTCTGGTGGTGCGAGCTGGAGCGGCAGGTTCGGGTCGCCGGCACCGCGACCATGCTGGAAGCAGCGGCCGCCGACGCGTACTACCGGTCCCGGCCCGAAGGGAGCCGGCTGAGCGCCTGGGCGTCGCATCAGAGCAGCGTCGTTCCCGATCGCGCGACGCTCGAAGGGGCCTGGGCGGAAGCGGCCCGCACCCACGCGGGAACCGATATTCCCCGGCCGTCGTACTGGGGAGGATTCCGGGTGGCGCCCGACGAATACGAGTTCTGGCAGGGTCGCCCGAATCGCCTTCACGATCGCGTGCGCTACCGCCGACAGGGCGGTGCGTGGATCATTGAGCGGCTGGCGCCGTAGGGGTTCCGGGTTCTGGGTTCTGAGTTCTGGGTTCTGAGTTCGGGGTTCTGGGTGCTCCCATGCGATATCTGATTCCTGTCGTCTTCTTCGCGGCGCCGCTGGCGGCGCAGTCCTCCGCCTCGCGGTTCGAGCTC
>JBOHSH010000228.1:0-6310 GCA_050733195.1 Gemmatimonadales bacterium | reverse complement strand
GCGCTCGCGCTGGGTTGGGAACACCGGATTCCCGGCTCGGCCCGGAGGGTCGCGGGCGTCGAGAAGGACGGCCTGATCACGGCGATCATGCTTCAGGATCTGGCCCTCGCCGACAGCAGCGCCAGACATCTGCACCGCATGGCGCGGGGCGCTCTGGAGGCTTCCGGCTGGCCGTCCGGTTTCCAGGGCCGCCTGTCCACCTGGTACCTGACGCTCGCGGCGACGGCATACGCCGCGGCCGGCGACACGGCGATCGTGCGGCGGCTCGCCGATTCGGTGCAGATGCTCGCCCGCCGCAGCACCTACGGGCGAGACCTCCAGTTGCACCACTTCCTCCGGGGACTCGTGCTGCAGCGGCGGGGGATGCACGAGGCGGCGATCGAGCAGCTGCGACGGTCACTCTATTCTCTGACCGACGGCTACACCCGCACCAGCCTGGCCCTGGCGCGGAGTCTCCTCGAGCGACGGCTCCCTGCCGAGGCGATCGCGCTGCTCCGCCCCGCCATCCACGGCGGCGTGGATGGGAGCAACTCGTACACCAGCCGGACCGAGCTGCACGAAGCGTTGGCGCAGGCCTTCGAGCAGGCGGGACAGCGGGACAGCGCCGTCGCTCACTACGCTGTGGTAGAGCAGAACTGGCGACGGGCCGATCCGGAGTTCCGGGACCGCTATCTCCGCGCCAGGCTCAAGACAGGTCGCTAACGGAGGAACCCCGGAAACTTCCAGGCAGGGCTTCTCGTATCACGAGAGCCGGGCGGGAGCCGCCCTCCGTCGTCACCTCCGCCAATGAGACGATGCACCTGAGAATCCCGACCCCCGAGATTCCGCGCCGAGGCACGTTCCGGCTCGCGCTGCTTGTCGGGATCGGGATTGCCCTGACCGCCTGCCACCCCGGCAACCAGGAGGCCAAGCGACTGCGCGCCGCCTGTGACGCGGGCGACGCGAAGGCGTGCAACGACCTCGGCATGCGGCTTCAATCGGGCCGGTACGTCCTGCGGGACCGCGCGGGAGCGGCGGTTCGCTTCGAGCAGGCCTGCCGCGGGAACATCGGCGACGCATGCGCGAGCCTCGGGGCCATGTATCAGAACGGCTCGGGAGTCACCCGCGACTCCGCCCGCGCCCGCGAGCTGCTCCGCCAGGGATGCGAGCACGGCGGCATGGACGGCTGCACCGGACTCGGCACGCTGCACCGGCTCGGTGCGGGAATACAACGCGACGCCGCGCTCGCGGCGCGACTCTTCCGCCAGGCGTGCGACGGCGGCCAGCTCATGGGCTGCGCCTTCCTCGGCGAGCTGTACGCGGCCGGCGAAGGACTGGAGCAGGACTTCGCCCGCGCGGCCGCCCTCTTCCGGCAGGCCTGCGACTCGACCCGCGCTCGCGGCTGCCTGGGCCTGGGCCGGCTTCACGCGGACGGCAGCGGCGTCGCCGCGAACGACTCCATCGCCGTGACCCTGTTCAAGAAGGCCTGTGACGGCCGCGAGCTCGAGGGCTGCTTCCAGCTCGCCGTGCACCACGAAACCGGCCGAGGCGTGCCCCAGAACTTCGAGCAGGCGGCGCGCCTCTACTACCGGGCGTGCGACGACGACCACGCCGCCTCCTGTTATAACCTGGCGGGACTCCACCAGAAGGGAGCGGGGACCTATCGCTCGACCGAGCGCGCCACCGCGCTGACCCGCCGGGCGTGCGATCTCGGGCACGCCGAAGCCTGCCCCAGGATCAAGGGCACCTGATGGCTTCCGGAAAGGTCCTGCTCGCGGCCGAGCGGCTCACCAAGCACTACCGGAACGTCGTCGCGCTCAACGACGTCTCGTTCACCATCTCCACGGGCATCACCGGCATTCTCGGCGAGAACGGCGCCGGCAAGAGCACCGCGATCAAGATCTTTCTCGGCCTCCTCCACCCGACGTCGGGCTCCGCGACGGTGCTGGGGGAGGATGCGTCCACGAGCCTCGGCGTGCGGCGGCGGCTCGGCTACATGCCCGAGCATGACTGCCTCCCGAGCCAGGTGAGCGCGGCCGAATTCCTCACCCACATGGCCGAGCTCGCGGGTCTGCCGCCATCCGCCGCGCGCACGCGAGCCGCCGACACCCTCCGGCATGCCGGCCTCTTCGAGGAGCGCTATCGCGCGATCGGCGGCTACTCGACCGGCATGAAGCAGCGGGTCAAGCTGAGCCAGGCGCTGGTGCACGACCCCGCCTTCGTCTTCCTCGACGAGCCGACCGCGGGGCTCGACCCGCTCGGCCGCGAGGAGATGCTGGACCTGGTGCGGAAGACCCACCGCGAGTTCGGCATCAGCGTGCTGCTCTCGTCCCACCTCATGGCCGACGTCGAGCGCACCTGCGACCGCATCATCGTCCTGCAGGGAGGCCGCCTGGTGCAGTCGGGCGAGGTGGGGCACTTCACCAAGGAGACGGAGACGGTCTTCATCGAGGTCGACACCAACCGCGAGGCGCTGGTGGCCGCGCTCGAGCGCCGCGGCGTCGCCGTCACGCGGGACGGCGGTGGGCTCACCATCGAGGGTCCGGACGAATCGGTCTACGACCACGTGCGGGATGCGCTCGTGGAGTCGCAGGCGGCCCTGCGCCGCATGGCGCCCCGCCGCCGGGCGCTCACCGAGCTGTTCGAGCGAGGGGCCGCATGAGCGCGGAAACTGCCGCGAGACCGGGCGGCCAGGCCCACGGAACCGTCTTCGACATCGGGTACCGGAGCTATGACGGCCCGCGCGAAGGCCGGGGCCGCTCGCGGCTCGCGGTGTTCAAGGACGGGCTCCGCGTCTCGCTCGGGCTGGGCCGCGGGCCGCGGGCCAAGGTGCTGCCCTGGTTCTTCATCGGCGTGCTGGCCTCGATCGGGCTCATCATGGCGCTGATCGCGGGCGCCACCGAGCGCCTCGCCGGTCCCGGCGCCGCCGAGCGCATGAACCTTCCCTCGCACGGGGACTACTACGGCATCGCGTCGATCATCCTCTTCCTGTTCGCGGCGATGGTCGCCCCCGAGCTCCTGTGCCGGGACCGGAAGGAAGGGACCATCCATCTCTACCTCGTGCGCCCGCTGACCGGGTCGGACTACATCGTCTCCCGGTGGGCGGCATTCGTCGTGCTGATGCTGGGCGCCGCCTGGCTTCCGCAGATCATCCTCCTCCTCGGCCTCGCGATGGGCGACCCCGCGCCGGTGGACTACCTGCGCCGGCACTGGCTCGACATCCCGAAGTTCCTCTCGGCCGGCGCGGCCATCACGCTCTACGTCACGACGCTCGCGCTCCTCACCGCCTCCTTCACCACGAGGCGAGCGTACGCGTCGGTGTTCCTGATCGGCCTGGTCGGGATCTCGACCCCGTTCACCGCCGGGCTCTCCACCGAGATCGGCGGCAAGGCCGGGCAGTGGCTCTCGATGTTCACGCTCACCAACATCCCGGTGCACGTGAACGACGTGATCTTCGGCGAGCCGAGCGATCTCACCGAAGACGCCCCTGCGCGGCTGTTCGGCGCCACGGCGCTCGTGGGCTGGTACGCCGCCTGGGTCCTGGTGCCGGGCGCCGTCCTCTGGTGGCGCTACCGGCGGCTCACGCCATGAGCGCCGCCGCGGCACCGGTGATCCGGGTCGACGGCGTCTCCCGCTGGTTCGGGAGCGTCGTCGCCGTGAGCGAGGTGAGCTTCGACGTCGGTCCGGGCATCACCGGCCTCCTCGGGCCGAACGGCGCCGGCAAGACTACCCTGCTCCGCATGATGACGGGACTCGCCGCCACGTCGAGCGGCACGGTCACCGTGTCAGGACAGCCCGTCCGCGACAACCCGCCGCTCTACCGGCGCCTCGGCGTCATGTCGGAGCACGAGACCGTCTACGGCTTCATGAAGGGCCGGGAGTTCGTGCGGATGATGGGCCGGCTCCGCGGCGTGGACCGCCTGGAGGAGGCGGTGGACCGGGCCATCGAGCTGGTGGATCTCGCCGACGCGCAGCACCGCGCGATGGGGACCTACTCGCGGGGCATGCGCCAGCGGATGCGCCTCGCCGGCACGCTCGTTCACGACCCCGAGATCCTGATTCTGGACGAGCCCCTGAACGGCGCCGATCCCCGTCAGCGCGTCCACTTCAAGCACCTGCTCCGCCGGCTCGCGGCCGAGGGCCGGACCATCGTGCTCTCCTCCCACATCCTGGAGGAGGTGGAGGAGCTGGCGGACACGGTGCTCCTGATCGTGAACGGGAAGCTCGCGGCCTCGGGCGGGTTCCGCGCGATCCGCGCGGCGCTCAACCAGCGGCCGTATCACGTGCGGGTGATCTGTGACGCGCCGAGGCGGCTGGCCGCCGCGGCCGTGGGTCTCGAGTCGGTGGAGGCGGTGCACGTGGATCCCGACGGCGCGGTCGTGGTCCTGAGCCGGAACGTGCTCGACGTGCAGGTGGAGCTGCCCCGGCTGGCACAGTCGGAGGCGATCAGCCTCCGGCGCGTGGAGCCGCTCGACGACTCGCTCGAGAGCGTCTTCGGCTATCTGGTGGAGGGCTAGATGGGCGCCGTTTACAGCCTCACGATGCGGCAGCTCTCCGGCCGCTGGCGGCTCCTCGTCATGACGGTGCTCGCGGCGCTCCCGGTGCTCATCGCCGTCCTGCTGCTCCGGTCGGAGAGGGCCCCGAGCGTCCAGGATTTCGAGACGGTCGTCCTGAGCACGCTGCTGGCCGGCTCCATCGCGCCGCTCGTGGTGCTCGCGATCGCGGGGCCGGCCTTCGCCAACGAGCTCGAGGACCGGACCCTCGCCAACATCACGCTCGCCCCGATCGCCCGCTGGCGGATCGCGGTGCCCAAGCTCCTCGCGGCGATCACGATCGCCGGACCGTTCATCGGGCTGAGCGCGCTCCTCACGAGTCACATCGCCTTCCTCGGCGACCCCCGGGCCACCGTCGCCGTCACCCTTTCGGCCGTGGCCGGGGTGGCGCTCTACGCGTCCGCCTTCGTCTGGCTGGGCCTCGTGACCACCCAGGCCATCGGCGTGGGCCTCCTATATATCGTGCTCTGGGAGGGGTTCTTCGCGGGGTTCGTGTCCGGGGCGCGGCTCCTGAGCATCCGCCACTACGCGATCGCGCTGATGCACGGGATGGACGAGCGCCGGTTCGCCTGGGCGGGGGCGGTGAGCCCCGGCGTGGCCCTGGCCGTGGCGGTGCTCGTGTTCGGCGGGTTCCTCATCCTCTCGGTCCGCCGCCTCCGCAAGATGGACGTGCCGTAACCCGCGCTTCGTTACTCGGGTGGCGACGGTGCGGCGTCACCCGATGCGGAGGGCGTCCGGTCCAGCCACTCGGCCGCCGACGGCAAGTCGCGAAAGACTTCGAACTCTCTTCCTTCCAGCTCGCAGTACACCTGGAACATCCGGCTCAGTCCGTAGTGGGCGACCTTCTGCACCACGAACGCCCGCCGGGAACGGCGGTAGAGCTCGCGGGCAGAACGGTTGGCCGTTGACATATGCTGATATGGGTATATATTGGTCCCATGGCACGAGCCGCGACGACCACGGACGCCTTCAACGCGGTGGCCGAGCCTCGCCGGCGCCAGATCCTCGATGCGCTGGCGGGCGGGGAGCGGCCGGTGAACGACCTCGTCGCCGAGCTCGAGCTGGCTCAGCCCCAGGTGTCCAAGCACCTGAGGGTCCTGCGGGAGGTAGGGCTCGTGGACGTGCGGGATGAGGGAAGGCGGCGCCTGTATCGGCTCAACGGCCGCGCGCTCAAGCCGATTCACGACTGGGTGAAGAGCTACGAGGAGACGTGGAGCGAGCGGTTCGACGCGATGGACGGAGTCCTGGAAGAGCTCAAGGAGAAGGAGGAAGGAGATGACGGCGATGGCGACTAGCGGCACGGCGGTGGTCTCGACGCCGGCGGAGACCCAGATCATGATCCGGCGCGAGTTCGCGGCGCCGAAGCACCTGGTCTACAGGGCGTGGACCACCCCGGAGCTGATCACGCGGTGGTGGGCCGGCAAGCGGGGAACGGTCACGGTGGCCGACGTCGACCTGCGGCTGGGCGGGAAATGGCGGTGGGTGATGATCGCCGGCGGCGGCTTCGAGGTCGCGTTCAGCGGGGAGTACCGGGAGATCGTGCCGAACGAGCGGCTGGTGTACACCGAGAGGTACGAGGCCGTCCCGGGCCCGGGCATCCTCTGCACGCTCGAGTTCGCCGAGAAGGGCGGGAGCACCACGGTGACGCTCCTGTCCGAGTGCGGCAGCCGGCAGGTGCGCGACATGATCCTCGCCTCCGGCATGGAGGGCGGCATGCAGGAGGGGTGGGACCTGCTCGAGCAGGTGGCGATGTCGCTCGCGTAACCCGGGGAGCGGCG
>JBOHSH010000227.1:0-20016 GCA_050733195.1 Gemmatimonadales bacterium | reverse complement strand
CCGCGAGCCAGGCCCGGCTCGCGGGAACGATGGAGCGGGCGCGGCTCTCCCGCGATTCGCTCGTGCCGAGAGCCTCGCGCATGGCCTCGGGCGCGGTACGCCTCTTCCGGTCGGGAGAGACGAGCGTGCTCCAGCTCTTCGACGCGCTTCGGGTGGAGCGGGAGATCGCCCTCGGATACGTGCAGGACCTGCTGGCCTGGCAAACCGCCCTGGCCGACTGGCTCGTGCTGCTCGGGAGACCCGAATGAACCGGAGCCTGCTCGTGGTCGCGATCGTGGCGCTGGGATGCGGCGGGGACAAGGCGCCCGCGCCGGCCGCGCCGGCCACGGTGGCCAATCCGGTCAAGGAATCGGACCTCACCCACGTGACGCTGAGCGCCGAGGCGGAGCAGCGGCTCGCCATCGCCACCGCGGCGGTGGAGTCGCGAGCGATGCCGGAGACCCGCACGCTGGGCGGCGTGGTGACGCCTCCGCCCGGCCGGAGCTTCACGCTCACGGCGCCGGTCGCGGCGACGGTGCTGGCGCCGGCGTCGGGATTCCCGAGGGGCGGTGCGACGGTGCGCCGGGGCGCCGCGCTGCTCAGCCTGGTACCGCTTCCCCCCGACCGCGACCTCCTCCGCGGCGACGAGGAGCTGTCCATCGCGGAGGTGCGGGTCCGGCAGGCGGAGGCCGAGGCGGCGCGCATGGAGGCGCTTGCGAAGGACAGTCTCGTGTCGCGGCGCGACCTCGAGCGCGCCCTCGCCGCGCGCGACGAGGCCCGCACCGCCCGCGACGCCGCCCAGGCACGGCTCGAGCGCCAGCGCACCGGTGCCGTCGCCCGCGGGCCGGGTCTCACCGCGCTCACCATCGCGAGCCCCGACGACGCGGTGGTGGTGGACGTCCTCACCGGGCCGGGCCAGGTCGTGGCGGCGGGGGCGCCGCTCCTCACCGTCGCGCGCCTCGATCCGCTCTGGGTCAAGGCCTCCGTCTTCGCGGGCGATCTCGCGCGGCTCGACCCGAACGGCCCCGCGGAGGTGGACCTGCTCCAGGAGAGCGGCACCCGCGACTCGCGCCGAGCCCGCCGGGTGATGGCGCCGCCGACCGCCGATCCCCTCTCCGCCTCGGCCGACGTCTACTACCAGCTGGAGCGGAGCCGCGGGTTACGCCCGGGCCAGCGGGTCGACATCACCGTCGTGCTCCGGGGCAACACCGCGGCGCGGCCGGTCGTGCCGCTGGGCGCGATCGTGTACGACCAGAGCGGCGGCGCCTGGGTCTACGTCAAGGAAGGGGAGCGCACCTATGGGCGCCGCCGGGTCCTGCTCGCCGGCATCGTGGACGACTGGGCCATCCTCGCCCAGGGCCCGCCGCCCGGCACCCAGGTCGTGGTGACCGGCGCGGCCGAGCTCTTCGGCACCGAGTTCGGCGCCGGCAAGTAGCCCTCACCCCTCGAGCTGCATGCGCCGGCTGATCGCGCTCGCCCTTCGCCTCCGTGTGGCCGTGGTCGTGCTGATGGCGGTGTTCGCCGTCGTCGCGACGCTCGTGGTCCGCCGCGCGCCGTTCGACGTCTTCCCCGAGTTCGCGCCCCCGCTGGTCGAGATCCAGACCGAGGCGCCCGGCCTCTCCACCGAGGAGGTGGAGCGGCTCATCAGCGTCCCCCTCGAACACGGGCTCAACGGCACGGCGTTCGTCGAGACCATTCGGTCCAAGTCGGTGCTCGGCCTCTCGAGCGTCGTGCTCCTGTTCGAGCGGGGCACCGACATCCTCAGGGCCCGCCAGCTGGTGCAGGAGCGTCTCGCCCGCGTGGCCGCGACGCTGCCGCCGGTCGCGCATCCGCCGGTGCTCCTCTCGCCGCTGTCGTCGACCAGCCGGGTGCTCAAGATCGGGCTTACCTCGCCCACGCTCTCGCAGACCGATCTCACCACCCTCGCGCGCTGGACCATCCGGCCCCGGCTGATCGCGGTGCCGGGAGTGGCGAACGTGGCCATCTGGGGGCAGCGCGACAAGCAGTACCAGGTGCTGGTGAGCCCGGAGCGGCTCCGGGTGCACGCCGTGTCGCTCGACGACATCATGCGCACCGCGGGCGAGGCGGTCGCGCTCGGCGCCGGCGGGTTCGTCGACCTCCCGAACCAGCGGCTCTCGGTCTCCCAGCCGCCGACCATCACGGGGCTCGAGCCGCTCGCGGCGGCGCCGGTCGCGTTCCGGAACGGCGTGCCGCTCGCCCTGGGCGCGGTGGCCGACGTCACCTACGGCAATCCCCCGGCGATCGGGGACGCCGTCATCAACGACGGTCCGGGGCTCCTGCTCATCGTGGAGAAGCAGCCGTGGGGCAACACGCTCACGATCACGCGGGGCGTCGAGGCGGCGCTCGAGGATCTCGAGCCCGCGCTCGGCGACGTGGCGGTGGACGCGGCGATCTTCCGGCCCGCCACCTTCATCGAGCATTCGCTCTCCAACCTCAACCAGGCGCTCCTGATCGGGTGCGTCCTGGTCGTGCTCACGCTGGTGGTGTTCCTCCGCGACTGGCGCACCTCGCTGATCAGCATCACCGCGATCCCGCTTTCCCTTCTCGCGGGAGCGCTGGTGATGCGGTACCGGGGCGGCACGCTCGACACGATGGTGCTCGCGGGGCTCGTGATCGCCCTGGGCGAGGTCGTGGACGACGCGATCATCGACGTCGAGAACATCGTCAGGCGGCTCCGGCTCAATCGCGAGCTCGGGAGCCCCCGGCGGGTGTTCGACGTGGTGCTGGACGCCTCCCTCGAGGTGCGGAGCTCGGTCGTCTACGCCAGCGTGATCGTCGTGCTCGTCTTCCTGCCGGTCTTCTTCCTGGGCGGGCTCGCCGGGACGTTCTTCCGGCCGCTCGCGATGGCCTACGTCGCGGCGATCGTGGCCTCCCTCTTCGTGGCGCTGATTCTCACGCCCGCGCTCTCGCTCCTGCTTCTGGGCCGGTCGAAGGCCGAGGAGCATCAGACGCCGCTCGCGAAGTGGCTGGGCGAGCGCTACGCGCGGTTCCTCCCCCGGTTCGTCGACCGGCCGAAGCCGGTGCTGACCGGGCTCGCGGCCGCGCTCCTCGGCACCGCGGCCATCGTCCCGTTCCTCGGCGAGGAGTTCCTCCCCAGCTTCCGCGAGTACGACTTCCTGATGCATTTCGTGGAGAAGCCGGGGACCTCGCTCGAGGCGATGACCCGGATCACCGTGCGGGCGAGCAAGGAGCTTCGGGCCATTCCGGGCGTGCGAAACTTCGGCGCCCACATCGGCCGCGCGGAGGTGGCCGACGAGGTCGTGGGGCCCAACTTCACCGAGCTCTGGATCAGCGTCGACCCCGAGGCCGACTACGACGCCACGCTCGGGAAGATCCAGGCGGCGGTTGACGGCTACCCGGGACTGTACCGGGACGTGCTCACGTACCTGCGCGAGAGGATCAAGGAGGTGCTGACCGGCACCAGCGCGTCGCTGGTGGTCCGGCTCTACGGTCCCGATCTCGAGGTGCTGCGCGAGCGCGCGGCCGAGGTGCAGAAGGTGATGGGCGGGGTACGCGGGCTCACCGACGTCAAGGTGCAGGCGCAGGTCCTGGTGCCGAACCTCGAGGTCCGGATCCGCGACGACGCCGCGGCCCGGCTGGGCCTCACGGCGGGCGCGGTGCGACGCCAGGTCGCCACGCTGGTGAAGGGCACCACGGTGGGGCAGGTCTACGAGGGGGAGAAGGCGTTCGACGTGGTGGTGTGGGGCGTGCCGAACATCCGGCGTGATCCCACCGCCATCCAGCGGCTCCCGATCACGCTGCCCGGCGGCGGCACCGCCCCGCTCGGCGAGCTGGCCGAGGTCAGGATCACGCCCGCGCTCAACGAGGTGACGCGCGAGCACGCGTCGCGGAAGCTCGACGTCACCGCCAACGTGTCGGGCCGCGACCTGGGGAGCGCGGCGCGGGAGCTCGAGACCGGGGTGCGGAAGCTTCGGTTCCCGACCGGCACCCACCCCGAGTTCCTGGGAGAGTACGCGGCGCAGAAGGCGGCGCGCACCCGCATGCTCGGCCTCGCCGCGCTCGCGATCTTAGGGGTCCTGCTGATTCTTTACAGCGATTTCGGCACCGCCAGGCTCACCGGGCTGCTCGTGCTCACCCTGCCGTTCGCGCTGGTCGGCGGTGTGCTGGCGGTGCTCGTCACCGGGGCGGTCCTCTCGCTCGGCGGGCTCGTGGGACTGGTGACGGTGCTGGGGATCGCCGCACGCAACGGCATCATGCTGGTGAGCCACTACCGCCATCTCGAGCGCGAGGAAGGGGTGCCGTTCGGGCGGGACCTCGTGCTCCGCGGGGCCCGCGAGCGGCTCACGCCGATACTCATGACGGCGCTGGTGACGGGCCTTGCGCTGCTCCCCCTCGCCGTCTTCGGCAACCGGCCCGGGCAGGAGATCGAGCACCCGATGGCGCAGGTGATCCTGGGAGGGCTCCTCTCGAGCACGGTGCTCAACCTGTTCGTGCTGCCCGCCCTCTACTTGGGATACGCGCGACCCGCACCCAGCCCGTCGGGCCGGACGCCTTCCTAAGTACGCACAGGTTGTGGCGGCGGCCGGCGGGCGGTTTCTTAAGGGCCGGTGATCTCTCACCGCTCTGTCGCTGCCCTCATCGTTCTCTCCGCGCCGGCCTTCCGCCTGGCCGCGCAGAGCCCCTGGCACGCTCACATTGACCTCATCGCCATCCACGACTACCGCTGGCGCGGGATCAAGCGGGCCTCGGGATGGAATGCGCAGCTCGAGGGCATGGCCCGGGCCGGAGGCCGGACCACCTGGCTCGCGGCCGGCGTCTGGAACAACGTCGAGCTGGGCACTCACCGGAACGGCGCCGTGAGCGACCTGCGTCCCGGCCACTGGGGCCTGAGCGAGACCGACTTCTGGGGCGAGCTCGCCGGCACCTTCTCCGAGGTCGATCTCGCCGCCGGCTTCATCTGGTACGAGTACCGCGGCCGCGCCGGCCGGATCGGCACGGGGGAGGTCTACGGGCGACTCCGCGGCAGCGGGCGTAACCCGCGCAAGCTCGCGCCCGAGGTGTCGCTCTGGTACGACGTCGTCGAGCGCAACTCGGGGTATCTCGAAGCCGGCGTCACCGCGCCGGTGCTCGCACTCCCGCTCCGGGGCGTCGGCCTTCTCGCCTACGCCTCCGGCAACGCCGGGTTCGCGATCGGCGAGCCGGACCGTCCGTCCGCGCTGGCCGCGACGACGTTCGACCGCCCGGGATTCACCTCGGCCGAGCTGTCGGTGGGCTTGCGGATGGACGGCCAGAAGTCGATGGCGGGGCTCATCCTGCGGGTGGCAGGGCACCTGATGTACGCGGACGACGCCGCCACGCGGCGCCGCCGGATCGCTCCGCCGGAAGCGAGCGGCTGGCTCCGGCCTTACCTCACACTGGGGCTCGGCATCCGATGGCCCGCACCCCGGGATCAGTAGCGGCCCTCGCCGCGCTCCTGCTCGCGCTCGGCGCAGCGGCCTGCGGCAGCGTGTGGCACGAGCGACCGCTGCCCGCGCCCGTCTCTCTCGATCCGGGCACGGGGTCGGGCGGGCTCCTGGCCGGGTTCGGCCGCGCCGACATCACGCCGCCGCCCGGCGTCGGCCTCGGCGGCAACGGGCCCGAGGGGAACGTCGCCACCGGGTGGCGCCACCGGCTCTACGCGCGAGCCCTGCTGCTCGAGGATCCCGGCGGGGAGCGACTCGCGCTCGTGGTCCTGGACCAGGCGCACGTCTCCGCCAATCTCCATCGCATCGCCGCCGAGAGTCTGCTCGCGGACACCGGCATCGGCGCCGACCGGCTGATCGTCTCCGCGACGCACACGCACTCGGGGACCTCCCACTTCTACGCCGAGCGGCAGCTCAACGGGAGCTCCTCGCGGCTCGAGGGCTACGACTCCACGATGGTGCACTTCCTCGTGAACGGCATCGTCCGCGCGGTGCGGCAGGCCCGCGACAGCCTCGCGCCGGCCCGGGCGGCCTGGGGCTTCGCCAGGGTTCCCGGCTTCACCAGGAACCGGAGCTACGCCAAGGCGTACTGCCGGAACCCCGCGGCGCTCCGCTTTCCCTGCGCCGGCGAGCCGGGAGGCGACAGCCCCGATTCGCTGATTCGCTCTGTCGACCACGAGTGGAAGCTGCTCCGGGTCGACCGCCGGGACGGGTCGGGACGTTACCGGCCCGCGGGCGCCTACAGCGTGCTCGCGATCCACGGCACCGCGAACCCGAGCATCACCACGCTGCTCGACGGCGACATCCACGCCGTCGTGGAGCGCCGCCTCGAGCGCCTGATCGACAGCGCGAACGGGAAGCCCGGCGGATTCGCCAATGAAGCCGTCCACGTCATGGCCAACGGCACCGAGGGCGACGTCTCTCCCGACCGGCCCGACTCGGCGCTCTGTCCCACGCCGGCGCTCCGCTCGCCGCCCTTCGCGGGTCCCCGGTCGCCGGCGCCGCCGTGGAGCTGGGTGGACGCCGATTCGACCGTGCTCGAGCGCTGCTTCGCCGCGGCGCGGCGCTGGATCGACGACGCCGGCACCGCGATGGGAGATTCGGTCTTCGCGGCCTTCCAGCGGCTCGAGGGCGGGCTCACGCCGAGCTTCCCGATTCGCCGAGCATTCACGACGCTCCGCCTCTCCGGCAACGGCGGGCTCTGCGCGAAGCCGGTGGTGGGAACGGCGACCGCCGCCGGTGCGTCCGACGTCGCCACCCGCGTCGCCGGCTGGAAGATGCTGGGCGTGATTCCCTCCGGGATCGAGCAGGGCGGGCACGCGATCCGGAAGCCCAGCGGCTGCCAGGCCGAGAAGCGGGTGCTGCTCGCCCCGATCCAGTCCGCGATCATCGTGGGGAAGCACGGCCTCCCCGAGGTCGCGCAGCTCTCGCTGGTACGGATGGGCGACGTCTTCCTCGCGGCGGTCCCCGCGGAGCCGACCACCACGACGGGCCGCATCATCGCCGACTCCGTCAAGGCGTCGTCGAGCCCGGATGCCCGGGTAATCGTGGTCTCGCTCGCCAACGGCTTCATGCAGTACGTCACCACGAGGCACGAGTACGCGGGACAGACCTACGAGGGCGCGTCCACGATCTACGGCCCTAACACGGCCGAGTTCTTCGCGGCCCGTTTCGCCGAGCTGGCGAGGACGCTGCCGGCCGGCGCCCCAAGGAGCCCGCCCGCCGCCGTCCTGCCCATGACCGCGTATCCGGGGAAGTCCCTCCGGCTGCTGCCGGACCGGACCGCGACCCCGGCGCTCACCGGCGGGCGCGTCCTGCTCTCCCAAGCCTGCCTCGAGGGCGGCCGGCGCCGGATCACCTGGCTCGACGAGCCGCCGGGCCGGCTCGCTCCCGCCCTGGGCCAGGTGCTCGAGGTGAGCGAGCCGCGCGGCTCGGTATGGGAGCCGGTGGCCTGGGACGACCAGCGCGACGTGGTGGTCGAGGCGGTGGGCCCCGAGAACGGAAGAGGGTTCCGGTGGTCGGTCACCATTGCTCGGCCCGCCCTTTCGACCGGCAGGCTCAGGCTCCGGCTCCTGGCGAGGGGCCAGCTCCCGGAAACACTGCATGACCTGAAGGGCTGCACCGAAGCGGAAGGGAGGTAACGATGAACGTTCTGATCGGGGTGCTGATGTCGCTGCAGCTTCAGGCGGGTGACTCGCCGTGGCCGCGATGCGAGGAGCATCGCGCCGTGCCGAAGGATCCCGTCGCCGACGCCGAGGCGACCTGGCTCGCCCGGAGGTTCGCGCCGGTGCTGAGCTTCGGTCCGGGTGAGCGCTACTTCCCGACCATACCGTTCTTCAGCGCGTTCGACGGCGACGGCGAGGACTTCCGCGACCCGTGGGAAGTGGCGCCGTATCTCCGGAACCTTCCGCCGGCGCAGGCGAAGGACTCCCTTCATGTCTCCTGGAAGGAGCTGCTCAAGCTCTACCATCCCGAGCCGGCCCGGGCCGGTGAGCCGGATCACGGCGCGATGGAGTACGCGCTCAAGCGCGCGGTGGTCCTCTACCGCATCTGCTCGCTGCCGCCGGACCAGAACGAGAAGGTGATCAGGTTCTTGAAGAGCGACGAGCAGGCGTTCGACCGGTTCGAGGAGGTGCGGGCGCTCGACTCGATCCTGCGCGGCCCTGCGCACCGCGGCAAAGGGAAGGACACCCTCGAGCTCCGGCCCACGTTCGACGTCATCCAGTACTTCCTCTACTACCTCGCCGACCGGGGACTCCAGGGCCACCCTAACGACATCGAGCTCGTCTCGGTCTTCCTGCCGACCGATTCCCTCACGCGGGGCCAGTTCCGGATCGTGGTCGGCAGCGGCCACACCGCCCGCACGCCGAACAACGTGCTGGTGCTTTCCGCGTTCCATCGGGGCGAAGCGCGTCTCGACGACTCCAACTTCGTCATGGTCGAGCTGGGCGGGCACTCGAGCGCTCCCGACGTCCGGCCCTACGGCAAGTTCACGCCGGGCTTGGACGCCAACTGGCACGCCTACGACGTCTGGGGAACGCGCGACGCCCAGTCGTCGAGCGGCGTCGGCTACATGGGGCAGTACGAGCAGTCGATGACCTTCGACCGCGGTCTCGGCAGCGTCGGCATCTTCGTCTTCCCGCCCGATTACGACACCACCGCGATGCGGAGAACCACGCAGGCCATCCAGGGTCCGGTCGACACCGCCGCCGAGAAGGTGGCTCAAGAGCGCGGGGAGCCGCTCTACCATCAGTACCGGCTCCTCCCGGTCCACCTCCTCTTTCAGCTCGACTCGGCGCTCGAGGACGGCGTGGACCTGGACGCCCTGTCCGAAGCGGTCTCTGCCATTCAGTGGCGGCTGTGCCCGCCCCGGAGGCTCGGCCCGGAACCGCGACTCCCCTGCGTGGGGGCGGACACGGTGACCTGGAGCAGCGAACGCTTCTCCGACCTGCCCGATTCCACCCGACTTCGCGCCGTCGAAGCGATGCTCCGGTGGAAGCGGGACCTGATCATCGACACGACCTACAACCGCTTCGAGCCGCGCAACCAGGCGCTTCCGGGTCTTCCCCGGATCGTCGAGGAGCTGTCGCGATCGCCGCGCCAGTTCTTCGCCGCGAGCAAGCACCGGCCGTGGGACCACGAGTCGTTCAAGGGCGCGTGCCGGAAGGGGAAGTGCGTGCCGGACCCCACGCAGGTCTTCAAGGTGCACCTCTTCCGGCCGAACACCTACACGGCGGGGCTCACGGATCTCCTCCTCCTCGGCAGCACCGTCGCTCCGACCGACGGGTTCGAGCTCTATACCGGCATCGTGATCCCGGCGTTTCGGAGTCACGGCCTCCCGATCCGCACCGGCGGCTTCACCGAGCTCCAGATCGGGATCAACCGCGGCTGGGAGGAGGGCGGGGACTTCTCGCCGACGTTTCGCATCCTCCAGCAGGGCCACCGGAACCACCTCGTGTCGTACTACCTCTCCGCGAGCTGGGTCCCGAGGCGGCCCCACGTGATCCAGGACCCCGACGCCGGGGAGTTCTCGTTCTCGGGCGGAGCGTCGCTGCTGCCCTGGCTCAGCACCAAGACCGCCGGTTTTCCGAACGTGATTCGGCTCCGGGCGGGCATCAGGCTCGATCCGCTCGAGGGCGGCGATCTGCTGAGCCGGGTCCGGTGGGAGCTCCATCTCGCCGTCCGCCAGTAGGAGGTGGCCATGAGACCACGCGAATTCGCGCTCGCACTCGCGGCGCTCCCGGTGGTGAGCGCTCCGCTTCCGGCGCAGGGATTCTCGGCCCGGACCGAGGTGGTCGCGGCCAGCGGCTATCTCTGGCGCGGGCTCACCCGCCACCGCACGCCCGTCCTCCAGGCGCTCGGCGCGGTCGGCTACCGCAAACAGTCGTTGAGCGTGGATCTCTCGGCCTGGGGCTCGGGCATCACGGGCGACTGCGGCCGGCCGGCCTGCCCCGAGGGTACCGGCGTCCGCATCGCCGACGCGAATGCCTCGCTGCTCGTGAGGCTCGCCTCCGGAGACATGCGGTTCGCGGTCGGCGCGAGCGCGTACTGGCTCCGCCCGCCCCCCTTCGATCCAGGCAGGAAGAGCGCGGCTACCTGGGAGGCTGTCGCCATGATCGCTCCGGCGCCGAGCCAGCACCTGCAGATCGCGCTCACGACCTGGCTCGACCTCGACGAGGTCGAGGGGATCTACGCCGAGGCGAGCGCGACGGTGCCGATTACGCTTCGGACCCGCGCCCCTCCTGAACACTTCTTCACGATGACGCTCGGCTGGAACCAGGGACAGGACACCAACCGGGGCACGGTGCCCGGCTACTTCGCGCGGAATGGACTGACCCACGTGTCCCTCGAGGCCAGCCGGCTTCTGAGCCGTCCCACCGGCGGCAGAGGGATGACGGTTCAGCTCTTCGCCCGGCTGCAGGGAAACCTCGACAAGGCGACCAAGTCGCCGGTCTGGCCGTTCAAGCGGGCGGGGGCGGATCAGCAGGTGATCATCGGGCTCGCGGTGCACCCGGTCGTGGCGGCTGGGGGGTATTGATTTCGGACCGTCTGGCGGGAGTCCCCTCCTCGCGTCATCTTCAGCGAGCTTTAATGGTCGAGCCGGCTTTGATCGACGCGTCGTACCTGGAAGAGCTGCTGCAGAAGTTCCTGCACAACGCAGGTGACCACGGCACGTCGCCGCTGTCGTTCAGGAGCGCGCCGGCGGCGGGAGCGCCGGAGCAGGCGCTCGTCATCGCCCACGATGTGCTGGCCAGCCTCTACGACCGGACGCGGAAGATCACCTGGCAGTCGTTCTACGGTCCGGACGCCCCGTTCGAGCCGCCGCTGCCAAGGACGCCCGAGCCGCCTCTGTCCCGGAAGGGCTCGCACTCGAAGCGGATCGTGGCGTGCGATCCCGCCAAGGATCTCCGCCCCAAGCACGACGTGGTCGGGTTCGTGCACGGGATCCTCAACGACCAGAAGATCTGGACCCGCTTCATCCCGGGGACGTCCGCCTACGCGATGCTCTGCGCGGAGCTCAAGGGCGGCCACTACGCCGAGCTCCGCATCCTCGACTGCGACCTCGTGACCTATACCTTCCGGATCCCGGTGCCGGAGGTGGCGCTGCCGCGGGGCGCGATGGTGCGGGCGCGGATCGTCCGGAAGGAGACCGGCGGCGCTCCCTGGTTCCTCTGCACCAAGCTCTGGCTGCTCGCCACCTCGGACGCCATCCACCCGATCCGGATCGGCCAGCTGACGTCGTAAATCGGCCAGCGCGGTTGTACCCCCGATAGCTCATTAAGACGTCCCCCTCTGACTGGGAACACCCTGTCAGGGGAGGACGTCGTGCGTATCACAGAGCGTGTTATCGCCGCGGGCCTGATGCTCGCCGTGCTGGCCGGCTGCGCCACCAAGACCCAGACCGGCGCGGTGGTGGGCGCGGGCGCGGGGGCCGTGGTAGGCGGCGTGATCGGGAAGGCGGCGGGCTCGACCGCCAAGGGCGTCATCATCGGCGCGGTGGTGGGCGGCGCGGCCGGAGCGATCATCGGACGCGAGATGGACAAGCAGGCGAAGGAGATCGAGCAGAACGTCAAGGGCGCCAAGGTGGAGCGGGTGGGCGAAGGGATTCAGGTGACCTTCGAGTCCGGCCTCCTCTACGACTTCGACTCCGACGTGGTGAAGCCCGAGGCGCGGGCCAACCTGCACGAGCTGGCGGTGAGCTTCGAGAAGTACCCCAACTCCGATCTCCTCGTCGTCGGCCACACCGACCAGGTGGGCTCGGCCGAGTACAACCAGGGCCTCTCCGAGCGGCGGGCGTCGTCCGCGGCGCGCTATCTGGTCTCCCAGGGCGTGAGCAACTCGCGCATCTCCACGCGCGGCCTGGGCGAGACCGAGCCGGTGCAGGCGAACGACACCGAAGCGGGGCGCGCGGCCAACCGGCGGGTCGAGGTGGCGATCTACGCGAGCAAGGAGTACCGCGAGAAGGTGCAGAAGACGGGGCAGCCATGACGCGGACGGTGTTGCTGGCGCTGCTGGCGGGCTGTGCCGTCTCGCAGCAGCAGGAGGTGCAGCTCGGCGCGGACTACTCGAACCAGATCGAGAAAGAGCTGCCGATGGTGCGGGACGGCGAGGTGAACCGCTACATCACCCAGCTCGGCAACCAGCTCGCGCGGGTGACCGACACCCGCGGCCTCACCTGGCATTTCCGGGTGGTGAACAGCCGCGAGGTGAACGCGTTCGCCGTCCCGGGCGGCTGGATCTACCTGAACCGCGGCCTGATCGAGCGGGCGACCAGCATGAGCCAGGTGGCCGGCGTGCTGGGGCACGAGATCGGCCACGTCACCCGGCGGCACACCGTGGAGCAGATGCAGCAGGCGCAGGGCGCCAACGTGGGCCTGGTCGCTCTCTGCACGCTGACCGGCGCCTGCCAGAGCGGAGCCGCGCGGACCGCGATCGGCGTGGGCGGCACCGCGCTGTTCGCCAGGTTCAGCCGGAACGACGAGCGCGAGGCGGACCAGGAAGCCGTGAGTACGGTGATCAAGGCGGGGATCGACCCCAACGGGATCCCGGAGATGTTCCGGATCCTGATCGCGGAGCGGAAAAGGAACCCGAACGCGCTCGAGTCGTTCTTCTCGACCCACCCGCTGGCGGAGGACCGGGTCGAGGAGACCCAGTCGCTGATCGGAACCTACCCGGCGAGCCAGCTTCGGGGGCTCACGCGGGACACGCCGGGATTCCAGTCGTTCCGGCGGCGGCTCCTCTCGCTGCCGGCGCCGCCCCCGGCCAAGAAATCCTGACCGGAGGGCGGGGCAGGCCTCGCTCAATCCGACTGGTTATCAGAACGGCGTGTATTCCGGGGGCTTCACTCCGTGCACGCGCAGGTAGGGCACCACCTGGCCGAGGGTCCAGGGGAAGTGATCGAGCAGCTCCATCAGGGCGCGATAGCGGGGGAGCCGCTTGCCGAACTGGGTGATCTCGACCGTCATGGCCGAGTCGGGGACAGCGCGCAGCATCTCGATCGTGTGGTCCATCGCGGCGCTCGCGTACGCCTTGAGCGCCGGCTTGCTCTTGAGATAGACGCTCTTGTCGCCGAAGCTCGGCACCTGCTGCGAGCCGGTGATGGCGGAGTGCGCGATGAACGCGTCGCCCCAGGCGGCGTGCTCGATCTGCTCGGCGAAGGTGCGGACGCCGGGGACGGGCCGCCAGCCCAGCATGGAGTCGGGGGCGGCGTCGATATAGCGGAGGATCGAGGCCTTGTGGACCTCGACCATGGCGATCAGCGCCTGCTGCGGGATGAACCGCTGGGCCGCGGCCGGGAGCGCAGTGGCTGAAAGCAGGGCAAGGGCGGGCACAATACGGGCGAGACGCATCGGGTTTCCTCTCTCGAGGGTCGGGGGTTGCTGCCGGGGAGTCTGCCTCGAATCGGGAAGCCGGGCAAGTCCCGCGACCCGAGGCAGAGGACCCACCCCCGGGGTAGTTTTGCGGGAATCCTGTGGAGAACCCATGACCTCGCGATTCCGGAGCGTCCTCGTCCGCGTGCTCGTCCTGCAGGCCGCGAGCCTCCTCGCGCTCTGGCTCCTCCAGGCGCGCTACCACCGGTAGCCCGGCATGCATCCCCTCAACTGGGCGATCGTCATCGTCTACCTCGTCTACGTGGTCTGGGACGGGGTCCGCCGGGCCAAGGGCACCCACGAGATCGAGGGCTACTTCCTCGCCAACCGCAACCTGCCCTGGTGGGCGGTGGGCCTCTCGGTGATGGCGACCCAGCTCTCCGCGGTCACCATGATCGGGACCACGGGGCAGGGCGCCACCGACGGGATGCGCTTCATCCAGTTCTACTTCGGGCTCCCCATTGCGATGGTGATCCTGGGCGTGACCCTGGTGCCGTTCCTGCACGGCGCGAAGGTGTTCACCGCCTACGAGTACCTGGAGCGCCGCTTCGACGCGAAGACCCGCTCCCTCACCGCCTTCCTCTTCCTGGTGTCGCGGGGGCTCTCGTGCGGCACCATCATCGCCGCGCCGGCCGTGGTCTTCTCCGCCATCTTCGGCTGGGACATGGTCTGGTCGGTCGCGCTGATCGGCATTCCCTCGGTGATCTACACCATGATCGGCGGGGTCCAGGCCGTCACCTGGGCCGACGTGAAGCAGATGGTGCTCATCGTGGGCGCGCTGGTCGCGATCGTGGTGGCGATCCTGGTCATGCTCCCGGTGGGGCCGGACGCGGCGCTCACGGTGGCCGGCGCCGTGGGCCGCATGAAGGTGTTCGACTTCTCCTTCGACCCGAAGCAGACCTACACCGTTTGGTCGGGGATCATCGGCGGCACCTTCCTCATGCTCTCCTACTTCGGGACCGATCAGAGCCAGGTGCAGCGGTACCTCACCGCGCGCTCGGTGGACGAGGCGCGGTCCTCGCTGCTCATGAGCGCGTACTGGAAGATCCCGCTCCAGGCGCTGGTGCTCCTGATCGGTGTGCTGGTGTTTGTGTATTACCTCTTCCAGACGCCGCCGCTCCTCTTCAACCCGGCGCACGAGCGTGCGGTGCAGCGGGCGGAGCCGGCGGCGTACGCGGCGCTCGAGGAGCGCCATGGAGCGGCCGCCGCCGCGAGGGAAGCGGCCGCCCGTGCCGGAGACCGGGAGGCGGTCCGGCGGACGGAGGCCCAGGTGAGCGCGGTGCGCACCGAGGCGCTCGCACTGGCGAAGCGGGTGACGGGGCAGGAGTCCCGTGACGTGAACTATGTGATGCCCAGGTTCGTGCTCGACGTCCTGCCGCTCGGCTTCGCGGGGTTGTTCATCGCGGCGGTCATGGCGGCGGCGATGTCGAGCATCGCCGCGGAGCTCAACTCGCTCTCGACCGCCACGGTCATCGACTTCTACCGGCGGTGGATCCGGCCCGAGGCGACCGACGCCCACTACCTCGCGGTGTCCAAGGCAGCGACCGGCGTGTGGGGCATTCTCGCGTGCGGAGTCGCGACCTTCGCGGTGTCGCTGGGATCGCTGATCGAGGTGGTGAACCGCTTCGGCTCGTTCTTCTACGGCTCGATCCTGGGCGTGTTTCTGCTGGCGATGATTCCGGGGGCGCGGGCCCGCGGAGCATTCGTCGGGCTCCTGGCGGGCATGGCTGCGGTGGCGGCCGTGAGCTTCGGGCTGCCGGAGGTGTCGTTCCTCTGGCACAACGTGATCGGAGCGGTCACGGTCGTGGCGGTGGGCATCGCCGTGAGTGGACGGTGAGCCGGAGGCGGATCAGGAGCCCCGGGAACCGGGCCCACAGCTCCAGCGAGCCGCCCAGGGCCTTCACGTACGCGGCGAGCGTGCTCACCCGGAGGTCCGCCCGCTGCTCGAGCCGGGAGATCTCGCTCTGGCTGGTCTCGAGCTGCCTCGCGACCTCCGCCTGGGACAGCCGCCTTAGCTTCCGGACCTGACGAAGCGTCTCTTCGTCGGGAGGCGGCTCGCGGCTGGCCCGCTGCTGTCGAAGCCGTCGAGCGATGGCTCGGCGACACGCCTCGGGGTTCCGCGGGCGCTCGTACGCGGGGTCCTCCATCGAGCGCGTTTCTGAAAACATGCCGTCCACGCCATAGAGCGTTAACGACATAGTTTCATAAACCGGCCTCCGGCAATACCCAGCATCCAACGTAAGGAGTGCAAAGGAACGCGCGCCCGCATACACGCGGGGGAATTACCGCTTCTCCGGGCGGCGGAACCCGTGGCGAGAAAGGGTCTCGAGCGAGGCGCGCGCGCTGGAATCGCGCACCGACCCCTGAGCGTGCAGCCGCCGCAAGGCCGGCTCGCCGTGCGTTCCCAGGGACACCAGGACGCTGATTGCGCGCAGCTGGAGCGACGGGCGCACTTCGTCATAAACAGCCGCGGACGCTGGCGCCCGCTCGACCGGCGCTTCCTCGGCCACTCCTGCCAGGAACGCTACCGCCTCGGCGCACTCGGAGTGCCACAGCATCTTGTCGAGGATAGCCTCGCGCAGGTCAACGCCCTGCGAACGCCGGTAGATGGTGGCCAGCCGGCTCACCAGGCCTGGATACCTGATCGTGGTGGGAGTAGCGCTCCCCATGCACTCTCCCTGGCCGACCGCGATGCTGGTGATGGTCGACACCGCATGCAGCCGATCAGCGAATGTAAGACCCGTGAGCGCGGCCCTCTCGAGGCTGTCGAGCCGCTGATACGCCACCTGGGGAAGCGGGCGCTGCCGGGCCTGGGCGGCTGCCTTGCCCCCGGTGACGATCGCCGCCATGGCCCCGAGGGCCAGGACCAGCTGCGGCTTAGGCAGAGCAATCATGGTCATTCTCCAAAGCTTCGGCACGGCTCAGAAGCAGACGAACATGGCTTCGGGGTTCCGCGGGCGCTCGTACGCGGGGTCCTCCATCGGGCGGTTTCTGAAAACATGACGTCCACGCCATAGTGTATGAACGACATGGTTTCATAAACCGGCCTCCGGGAATACCCAGCATCCAACGTAAGGAGTGCAAAGGAACGCGCGCCAGCATGAGAACTCCGAGCTGGAAGCCCCGAATCGCCTGGACGGCAGTGGCCGCACTCGCGCTGCTTCCGTTTCTCTCCGCCTCAGGCTCGGCGCAGAGCCTGTCCTTCCCGGCCCTCTCGGCCGATGCCCCGGTCGGTGCGGGGGCGGTGCAGCCGTGCACCGCAGCGGGCCTCGTCGGCACGGCCCGGTGCGGGGTGTTTCGGGTCTGGGAGAACCGACTCGGGCCGTGGCGCGGCGGCCGGTGAGTCTGGCCTCATCGCGGCCGCCGGGGCGGCCGGCTGGCGGCCCGCTGTCCGCCGGCGAGCGCATCGAGGTCCTCGACGTGCTCCGCGGCCTTGCCGTCGGCGGCATCCTGATCGGCAACATGCAGTGGTTCTCCGGATACGGGATGGTGCCGCCGGCCCTGGCCGCAGAGGTCCCGCTCGCAGACCGCGTCACCCACTTCCTCGTGCACGTCTTCGTCGAAGGCAAGTTCTACTCGATCTTCTCGTTCCTCTTTGGGCTTGGCTTCGCCGTGCAGATCGCGCGCGCCGAGGCGCGTGGCGACCCGGGCGCGACGGTGTTCAAGCGGCGCCTCTTCTGGCTCCTCGTCATCGGCCTCCTGCACGCCTACCTGCTCTGGGCCGGCGACATCGTGAGCATCTACGCCGTGATGGGGTTCGTGCTGCTGTGGTTTCGCCGCCAATCGAACGAGTTGCTGCTCAAGTGGGCGGTGGTGCTGACGGCGGTGCCGATCGTGAGCTACACGCTTCTCTACCTCGCGTTCACCGCCTTCGTGTCGCCCGAGACGGTCGCGGGCTTCGAGGCCTCGCAGGCCGAGCGGTGGGTCACGACCGTCCAGACGGTGAGAGGGAGCAGCTGGCTCGAGATCGTCGGCGGCTTCAACCTGGAGTATGTCCTGGGCCGGTACGCCGGCCTGATCGTCCAGATGCGGCTGCCCAAGATCCTCGCGATGTTCCTGCTCGGCCTCTATGCGTATCGCCGCGGCGTCTTCCACGATCCCGGGGCGCACGCGCCGCTGATCCGGCGCGTGCTCGGCTACGGGCTGCTGCTGGGTCTCGCCGCGAATGTGGCGATGGCGGCGCTCGCGGGGAACGAAGGGCCGTTCCCGCCCTCGGTCGCCGGGATCCTGGGCGTCGCGGCCTATGCGTTCGGCGTCCCGGCGCTCGCTCTCGGAATCGCCGCCCTGGTCGCGACGCTCTGGCAGAAGCCCGGGTGGCGGCGCGTGCTCACGGTGCTGGCACCCGTGGGCCGCATGGCGCTCACGAACTACCTGCTCCAGACCGTTGTGTCGGTCACCCTGTTCTACGGCTACGGCTTCGGCCTCTTCGCCCGGTTCGGCGCCGCCCGGGCCACGCTCATCGCGCTCGCGATCTTCCTCGCGCAGATTCTCCTGAGCGCCCTGTGGCTGCGGTACTTCGCCTGGGGGCCGATGGAGTGGCTCTGGCGACAGCTCACCTATCGGAAGCGGCTGAGTCTCCTCAAACTCGAGCCCACCGTCCCAAGTCTCTCCTCTCCGAGGGATTCATGACCCGTCGCGTCGGATTGCCGCTGCTCGGTCTCGGCCTGCTGGCCGGCGGGCTGGCCGCGGGACCGCTCGCTCCCCCCAACCCGCCGGAGACGATCTCGATCCGGGTCTCCGAAGGCCACCGCCTGGTGTACCAGTCGCTGCGCTGACGCCCGTCGCGGCGCGCTCCGGAGCGACTGAGCGTATCCGCCGAGTCGCTCCGGGCCAGATGTCTCCTCAATGCAGATAGATCCACTTCGCCACCGACGGCACCCCCTTGTCGTTGATCGCGAACATCATGTAGTAGCCGCGCTGGGCCAGCGAATGCGGGTGCCCGCCATGCGGCGCGCGGAGCCGCAGCTTCTTGGGGTGCGCGGGGTCGTGGTCGTGGGCCCAGTCCAGCTCGATGACCTTTTGCTCGGAATCCGTCTGATGCGTCACCGCCATGGGCCGGACGAGGACCACCTTCACGATGGACTTGCCGTCGGGCGGGGGCGTTTCGACGATGAACTCCTGCCCGTGGTGCACCAGGGCCGGCGCGGACGAGATGACGGGCCGCGGCCCCTTGAACAGGTACGGCGGGCTGTAGATCTCGATCGCGGTGTTGTTCCAGCCCGCCATCATCACCCGGCCGCTGGGCAGCAGCAGCGCAGCGGAGTGGTAGTCCCGGATGGACGGCAACGCGGCCATGGGGGACCATGTGTCCGCGTCGGGGTGGAACATCGCGCACGGCGAGTTGGTCTGCTGGATGCCGCCGCAGACGAACAGGCTCCCATCCGGGAGGAGGACGCCGCTTGCCAGGCTCCGGTGCTGGCCGTCCGGGAACGCGACCGGCGGATCCCAGTCGGTGGCGGGCGACAGCGAGGTCACGTCGATGAGCTCGTAAGTATGGTTGGTCGAGGGGTCGCCACCGCCCAGGACCATGACCCGGACGTGAGGGGAGCACTTGCTGAGCAGGAGGACGGACATGCCCTTGGACCGGTCGGGCGAGCCGGGGCCGAACGGCGCGATGTTGTTCCAGACGCCGGTCTGCGGCGCGGTGAGGGCGAAATACGCGGACTGGTCGTCGCTGGGTCCCTGGAAGGGGCCTCCGCCGGCTCCCGCGCTGGCCCAGCCCGTCCTCGAGTAGAAGATCACGTGGTTGGGCAGGAGGTGCATGCCCGGGTACAGCTCGGGGAAGGGCTTGGTGTCGCCGGACACCGGCGTGAACGTGTCGGTCGCCTCGTCGTAGATGTCCATCTCGCCGTGCCCGTGCCCGCACGCCACCAGCACCCGCCCGGGCTCGTCACCCAGCGCGACCGCCGTCGGATACCATCGGGCTTCGGACATCGGTCCGGCGGTCCGGGACCAGGACTTCGCGACCGGGTCGAACTTGTAGCCCCACTTGGCCAGCGCGTGCGGGCCGTAGCCGCCGCCGCCGACGGACAGGAGTCTGCCGTCCGACAGGGACACATGGTGCCCGCACAGCTGCGAATAGCCGCCGGGCATCAGGTGGGGCTGATTGACGGGGTCCTCGAAGCTCGCCGGCGTCGCATCTTCCGGGTCCCAGAGGAGCGTCGTCTCGTCGGCCGTGATGAACAGGACCTTCCCGGTCCTGAGCAGGGCCGAGTGCACGATCCCGTCGTACCCGCCCGGGCCTCGGCGCGGAATCGGCTGCGGGAAGACCTGCCACTCTCCGAAGAAGACCCGGCTGAAGTAGTGGAGCAGGGCCTCGAGATTCGCACGATCCAGAATGCCCGGGTTTACGACCTCCTTGACGTGCCGGAGCCCGAGGGGGAATTCGCGGTCCCGGAACGCGATGATCTTCCGGGCGACCTCCGGCTCGAGAATCTTCTTGCGCCGGACCTGCGCATGCTCCCCGTCCCCGTCCTCGTGAGCCTCGCCTTCGCCCAGGATGGCGACCTTTTCGAACATCAGGTCCTCGGGCTGCACCGCGCCGTTGATGAAGTTGAGGATCCTCCGGTGCGTGGGGGCGTCCAGGGCCTCGTCGTGCGGCCTCGTTTCCCTGACGACGACCTGTCGCTCGTACGCGTGCCTCGCCTTCGCGTGTACCGTTGGCATTCTCGGTCCCTCCTTTCGACCGCTCCTCGCGGTTCGAGACACCCGGATCGTGGGGC
>JBOHSH010000226.1:0-21693 GCA_050733195.1 Gemmatimonadales bacterium | reverse complement strand
GCCCCGGGCCGCCTGGCTC
This sequence comes from Gemmatimonadales bacterium, assembly GCA_050733195.1. Taxonomy (GTDB): domain Bacteria; phylum Gemmatimonadota; class Gemmatimonadetes; order Gemmatimonadales; family GWC2-71-9; genus JABFSM01. The sequence goes on along the minus strand of JBOHSH010000226.1, from coordinate 21,674 downwards.
CCTCCAACGCGAGTTCAGTAGGCCCAGGTCGCCCGGAGATAGGCGAACCGGCCGTTGAAGCCGAACGGGGAGATGCCGTTGTAGGGGAAGATCCCGAAGTTCGCGTTGCCGCCCACCGTCGGGCTGCCCACGCTGTTCCTGTCCGGGTAGGTGTTGAAGATGTTGTCGGCACCGATCATGAACGTCCACCGGTTCCGCCAGTGGAAGGCGGCGCTCGCGTCGGCGATGATCTTCTCGGTGAAGGTCTGATCCAGCGACCCGTCGGTCGGCGTCCCGAAAGACGTGACCTCGCCGAAGCGCTGCACCCGGAGGTTGAAGGTCCAGCTGGAGACGTCGGCGACGGCCCCGAAGTTCAGGTTGTTCCGCGGCTGTCCCTTCTGGAGCCGGGTGCGCTCGACCCGATCGAACAGCGTCTCCTGGAACTGCGCCAGGATGCCGGGGGTGGGCTCGACGTGCGTCACCTGCGTCTCGGTGGCGTTGAACCCCGCAGTCATCCGGAGCGAGGCGTTGTCGCCGAGGGGGAAGCCGTAGCCCGCGACGATGTCGAAGCCTTCGGTGCGGGTATCGACGGCGTTGGTGAAGAAGCGGGCGCCCCCCACGCCCGTGAATCCCTGCTGGTTCAGGAACTGGACGACGGCGGGCTGGTTGAAGGTCCCGGAGAGCACGATCCGGTCGCGGATCGTGATCTTGTAGTAGTCGGCCGTGATCGAGAGCCCCTTGAGCGGATAGAGCGCGACGCCCGCGCTCGTGTTGCGGGACTTCTCCGGCTCGAGCGGGCGGGCGCCGAGCGCGACCGCCACGGGGTCGCTCACCGGGAACGTGCGGTTCTCGGTGGGCACGCCGGCCACGAAATTGGTGGCCGTCGAGGAGAACCACGACTGGCCCAGCGAGGGCGCGCGGAAGCCGGTGCTGTAGGCGGCGCGGAAGGCGAGTCCGCTGGCCGGCTCGAAGCGCCCGGTGAACTTGTAATCCTGGGTGCCGCCGAAGTCGTTGTAGTCCTCGATGCGGCCGGCGGCGCCGAGGACGAGCTTCTGGGTGACGTTGGCCTCGAGGTCGAGATAGGCCGCCACGTTCCGCCGCGTCTTGGTCACCGCGTCGGTGGGACGGAAGCCCGGGAACACCTGCGCGCCGATCGAGGCCTGCGCGCCGGCGTTCGGCCCGTCGAGGATGGGCACGGCGCCGTTCCGGTAGCTGTCGGGCTCGCCCTCCTTGATCTGGTAGCGGTCGCTCCGGAACTCGGCGCCGAACGCGACGTTGAGGGGAGACGCGAGACCGACGGCCACGCCGCGCACGACGTCGACGTTGGCGGTGAACTGCCCGAAGACGAGCGTCCCCGCGTCGAACTCCGTCGGGCTCTGGGCCCCGAGGCTCACGTTCGCGCTGTTGCGAACGTCGAAGTCGAAGGAGTTGCGCCCGTAACCCGCGGAGAGGTCCCAGCGCCACCCCCGCATGTCGCCGCGGAGGCCGGCGTTGGCCGAGCCGTCGTAGATCGTGGTCGCGATGAACGGCAGGAACCCGTTGGGATAGATCGCGCGGACGGTGCGGTCGTCGTTGGGCCGGCGCCAGAAGCCGGCGGCGAGGCCGTCGCGGCGTCCCCACCCGCCGAAGGCATAGAGCTCGGTCGAGCCGGAGAGCTGCTTGCCGAGATTCAGGAACCCGACCGCATCGGTGGTCGCGGCGTCGCCCTGGCGGTGGTTGATGAGGCTGGTGAGCAGGGGATCGGAGTTTCGCGGATCGCCGGTGAAGTACTGCTGCCGGCGGTCGGGCAGCGAGCGATTGGTGTAACCGCGGTCGCGGAACTCCCCGGCGAGCTGCACGAACCCGTTGTCGCCCCAGCGGACGTTGTGCGTGCCGTGGAGCTGCAGCACCTCGCCGTCGCCCTTCGCCGTCTGGCCGAAGGTGCTCGAGAGCTCGTTCACCGCGTTCGCCTTGAGGATGATGTTGATCACCCCGGCGATCGCGTCGGAGCCGTACTGCGCCGCGGCGCCGTCCCGCAGGATCTCGATCCGCTCGATCGCCGACGCCGGTATCGCATTCAGGTCCACCATCCCCTGCCCGCGGCCGATCGTGCCGTTCACGTTGATCAGCGCGCTGGTGTGGCGGCGCTTGCCGTTGATGAGCACCAGCACCTGGTCCGCCCCGAGGCCCCGGAGGGTGGCCGGGCGGGTGTGGTCGGTGCCGTCGCCGACCGTGGTGCGGGGGAAGTTGAGCGACGGGGCGAGCGTCTGGAGGATCTGCGCGGTCTCGGTCCGGCCGGTCTGCCGGATCTCGGCTTCCGTGAGCACGTCCACCGGCACCGGCTGGTCCACCGCGGTGCGCTCGGCGACGCGCGATCCGGTGACGGCCAGCTCCTCTAAGGCCACCGCCGCGCGGTCGAGCGCCGCGTTCCGGGTCGCCGTGCCCCCGGCGGTCACGGTCACCTGGTGGCGGGCCGTGGCGTACCCGATCGCGCTGAAACGGATGTCGTGCGTGCCGGCCGGCAGCGTGAGCCGGTAGGTGCCGTCGGCGCGGGTGAGCGTCGCCGACAGCGTGCCGGCGACCGTGATCCGGGCTCCGAGCAACGGGCTGCCGGTCTGGGCGTCGGTCACCGTGCCGGACACGGTGCCCGTCCCCTGGGCCGCGAGCGGCGCCGCGGCCGCGAGCACCAGGATCGCGAGAATGGCTGGAATGCGCCGAAGCGCGGGGGGAACCGCCATAGGAACGTTGCTCCGGGTGGAAGGCGGGCCGATCGTCAGAATCGCGCCGTGATGCCGCCGAGCGCGCGTCTGCCGTTCACCGAGCCGCCGTAGATGTCGAAGTGCTTCTCGTCGAGGACGTTGGTCGCCGTGCCGAAAATCCGGAAGTTGTTGTTGAGGTCGTACGAGGCGTTCACGTCGAAGGTGGTGAACGACTCGATGTATCCCGCGAAGACCCCCGCGGCCCAGGAGAAGCCGCTCGCCGTGCGCATGCTCGCGCCGGCGGTGAGACGATTCGCCGCGTACGTCCCCGAGAGCGTGCCCTTCCACTTCGGGGTGTTGGCGAGGAGGCTGTCACCGAGGGCCACACCCTCGTCGTCCACGCTGTAATCGAAGTAGGTGACGGTGCCGTCGGCGCGGAGGGCGCGGGTGAGCTGGATCCCGGCGCCGCTCTCGAGCCCGTACTGGCTCACCTTGCCCGCATTGGTGTAGCTCACCACGATCGCGGTGCGCCCGTCCTCGGTGCGGGTGAGCCCGCGCGACGCGGTCGGCGACGCCGCGGCGAGGGCGTTCCGCACGGCGTCGACGAGGGGAGTGCGAAACGCCGCGGGAACCTGGCTCGGCGCGGTCCAGTAGGGGAACGCCGGATTCACGCCCGGGAGGAGGTCGGTGACGAAGTTCCGGATCCGGTTGAAGTAAAGGTCGACGGTCCAGTAGATCTTGTCGGTCAGGTCGCCGCGGTAGCCCGTCTCGAAGCCGAGCGTCGTCTCCACGTTGAGCTTGCTGTTGCCGCGGGCGAAGACCGGCACGGCCGCGCTGTTGGTGAACAGCTGGCCGGACGGGACCCCGGCCAGGGCCGGCCCGAGCGCCGAGGCGCGAAGCGCGGCCTCGAGCAGGGTGAAGTTGGCGGGCGCGCCGGCCGGAACCCGGAGATAGAACTCCGAGTAGTTCGGCACCTGGAACGCGCGGTTCACGGTGACCCGGAACGAGTGGCGCTCGTTCGGCGAGATCACGATCGCGGCCTTGGGCGAGAACTGCGGGTCGATGAGCGAGCCGACGTCGATCCGCGCCGCGGCGACGCCGCGGACGTGCTCCCCGAGCCGGTACTCGATCTGGCTGAAGCCGGCCCAGTAGTAGTCGCTCCGGTCGTCGTCCTCGATCCGCATGAGCGTGGTGTCGGTGTTCACGCGGTAATTGCGGCCCGACATGCCGAAGATGATCCGGCCCTTGTCGCCCGCGAACGTCTCGATGTCCTGCCCCTCGAGATGGAAGATGTCCGACTGCTCCTCGAGGGCGCGGCCCGAGGCCAGCGAGTATTGCGGCTCGCGGGACTCCCGGCGGTTCCAGTAGGCCATGATGTTGAAGCCCGGATTGGCCCAGTTGAGCCGCGCGTAGGGGCGGATCGCCTCGGTGACCTGCACCCGGCCGATGCCGGTCACGAAGATCTCGTTCTCGACGCGGGCGAGCCCGCCCTCGGCCGTGAGCACCGAGCCGTCGTTGGCGTAATAGTCGAGCCGGGCGGAGCCGTAGGTGTTGCGGACCTTGTCCGGGTCGCCGGTGGCGACGCCGTTCGGGCCGACGGTCTGGCCGTTGAGCGCCCGCACCTCCCTCCCGCGCGGCACCGCGCGCTCGGTGAAGCAGTCGCTGCTCCCCGATCCGGCCACGGCGCTCGGGCAGTATTCCCGCGTCAGATCGAGGCTGTCGTTCGCCGTGCGGGAGCGCGACCAGGACTCGCTCTCGTTGTACCCGGCGTTCAGCCGGTAGCCCCACCGCCCGCCGCCGATCACGCCCGCGTGGCGGAGGTCGCCGCGCAGCGTGCTGAGCTCGCCGCCGCCCAGCGTGAGCTTGGTCCCGGCCACCTCCCGCGCCGAGGGCGTCGTGATGTTGAGGACGCCGAAGAAGGCGTTGGCGCCGTAGAGCGCCGACCCGGGCCCGCGCACCAGCTCCATCTTCGAGTACTCGTCGGTCGGCACCGCCAGGGCGTTCCACTCCTGCGAGCCGAGGAACGCGATGGCGAGGTCGCGGCCGTCCTGGAGGACGAGGACGCGGCGATTGAGCGTGGAGTTGAAACCCCGGGCGTTGACGTTGAAGTCGTTCATCCCGCTCTGCTGGATGTCGACGCCCGGCACTTCGCGCAGGGCGAGCGGCGCCTGGCCGGTGATCCCGGTCGTCTGCAGGGTGCGCGGGTCCACGACCGCGAAGGCGGCGGGCGCTTCCACGGCGCGCTCCGGCGCCTTGGACGCGCCGGTCACCGAGAGCTCGCTCAGCTGGATGGGGAGCTGCTCCATCCGCGCGTCGGCCGTCGTTTGGCCGCCGGCGGTGACGGTGGCCGAGGCCTCCACCGGCCGGTAGCCCAGCCAGCGGAAGACCAGCGTCTGGGCGCCGGCGGGCACCCGCTCGAGCGTGTAGGTCCCCTTGGGGCTCGTGACCCCCTTCACGATCGTGCCCGCCACGGTCACGACGACGCCGGCCAGGGGCGCCCCGTCCTCCCGCGTCACGGTCCCTCGCACCGAGCCGGAGCCCTGGGCGACGGCATGACCGGCCGTGCCCGTGAGAGCGGCGAAGAGGAACAGGAGCGCGGCGCGTGCGCGGACCGGGAACGAGGTCGGAAGACGCATGGCGTGAGGCCTGTGGTGAGAGACGGGCGTGCTGACGCGGATGTCGCAGCGGTGACGGCTGCAATGGCCGGTTAAACTGCCACTTTCCCGTGCCGAGCGGAAGTCCCCGAGCGGGCTACCGGGAGGCCCGGGGCAGGGATTGTCTCGCGATGCGGACGCCGCCGGTCGCGCCGCCCGCGGTCCAGCCGACGAAGACCCCGCCGGCGCCCGCCGCGGCCCGCAGGAATCCCGCATCCCGGAGTCGTGACGTCCCCGTCACGGTCCAGTGATCGCGCCGCGACCCGTCGGGGCCATAGCGGCGGGCGCGCCACTCGGCGGTCTCGCCCGTGGTCTCGAGCCAGAAGACCACGACCGAGCCCTCGGGGAGCATCAGGACCTCGAGACGGCCCAGCGGGTTCCCATCGTCGAGACGCAGGCGGGGGCCGAAGGTGGCTCCGCCGTCCCCGGAGAGGGTGAGATACACGCCCGGCGCCCCGGCCCCGCTGTACCAGGCCAGCGCCACGCGCCGGCCGTCCGCGGCGAGCTGCGGCCCGTTCACGGGACAGGCGCGGAACTCCCAGCTGTCCGGGTGGGGAATCACCGGCTCGGTCCAGCGCCCGTTCACCAGACGGGAGACCGCGACGTCACGGATCTCTCCCTCCGAGCGGTCCCGCCAGGCGGCGATGAGGCCCCGGTCGGTGCGGGCCAGCGCGGTCTGGCAGCACTCGCAGGCGCGCGCATCCAGAACGGCTTCCGCGGCCGGGCGTCCATCCGCGCCGAGGCCTCCCGCATAGAGCCGCATCGCGCCGCGGCGCTCCGTGCCTTCGAAGTCACGCCCGTCGAGCCAGATCAGATCCGCGCCTCCCCGAGGCCCCGGCACCATGGAGACGAAGCCGTGCTCGGTCGGCGAGGTGTCGCGGTGCGGGGTGACGGGCGCCGACCAGGTCGCGCCGCGATCCGCCGAGGTGGCGAGACGGACGTGGTAGGCGTAGGCGCGGGCGGCGGTCTTCTCGAGCCAGTGGGCGACCCAGCGTCCGTCGGCGAGCTCCACAACGGAGGGGAAGTCGGCCCAGTTCACGAAGAGCCGGTCGCTCGTCACCACGGTGCGCGGCGCGGACCACCGCTGAGCGTCGCGCTCCGCCACGCGAAGCGACCACCGCCCGTCGCCCGCAGGCTCGAGCCAGGAGGCGAGCACCGTCCCCCCAGGCGACGCGAAGACGAACGGGCTCCGGCTTCCGGGTGCACCGGACAGCTCGATCACGGGGTCGGTGCCGGGCGCCGGTGCGGCCAGCAGGGCGAGCAGGGAGACGGCGGCTCGACGCCGGGCGGAGAATGAAGACAGCACGACGAAGTATGACCTGGAAGCACGCCGCGAGCCAGTGAAACCCGCGACTCAGGCGGAAAGACTGCGGAGCCCGGCGGTGGCCGCCGCCGCGAAGCGGCGGACGATGTCTCCCGCGGGCTCGAGGCTCCGGATTCCGGCGACGCTCTTCCCGGCCTGCCAGTAGTCCTTCTCGCCGGTCTCGTCGAGCGAGGCGCGCTTGAGCTGCCAGATCGACTTGAGCGCGTAGATGGTGCGCATCCAGTGCTTCCGCCGCCGTCCCCGGAGCATCCAGCGGGCGAACCGGCCGGCCCGAAGACCCATCCGCTGGATGTACGGCGTGTTGATCACCGCCACCGGGACGCCGGTGATCCGCTCGCTCAGCACGATGTCGTCTTCATCGGCCTCGAGAATGGCCCGCTTGTAGGCGGCGCTCGCGCGGCACTCGGGGGTGGCGATGAACCGGGTGCCGAGCTGGGCGCCGGCGTAGCCCATGCGGAGCGCGGCCACGAACGCGGTTTCGTCGCCGATGCCGCCGGCGCATACGACCGGCAGGCCGAGGTCGCCGACCTGCTCCTGGAGAGCCTCGGCGGACAGGGGCCCGGCGTGGCCGCCGGCCCGCCGGTTCACGCCGATGAGCCCGTCCACGCCCGCGTCGCGCCCCTTGAGCGCCCACTTCCGCTCGGTCACGTCGTGGTACACGCGGCCGCCCGCCGCGTGGACCCGGTCACAGACCCACCGCGGATTCCCGAGCGACGTGATGAAGAAGCGGAGCCCTTCCTCGAGGGCGACGCTCACCCAGCGCACCATGCGCTCGCGATAGGCCTTCGAGGACTGCTCGATGAGGGCATTCATGCCGACCGGCTTCGGCGTGAGCCGGCGGATCAGGCGAAGTCCCTCGCGGAACTCGTGGCCGTGGACGTAGGTGAGGGAGATCGGCTGGACGATCCCGATGCCGCCGGCGTCCGACACCGCCGCGACGAGCTCGGGGTTGCTGCAGGGATACATCGCGCCGCCGATGAGCGGGACCGCGATGCCCGCGTCGCGGGTGAGCGCCGTCTCGAGCACGGTGGCCGGCGTCATCGGGCGGCGACCGCGGGGGAATCCTCCGCTGTCGGGGTGCGTCGCGCGAGGTCGAGCCGCCAGAGCGCCTCGACCCGGCAAACGGTCTCGGCGGCGGCATTCCGGATCTCGGCCCGCACCGGGAGCTCCACGGGGCCGGTTACGGCCGGAATCGTCACGCGCGCCTCCGCCGTGAGCGTGCCGCGCGCTTTCGTGAGGTATTCGGCCCGGATGCCAACCAGGATGCTGCGGAGTCCGGGAGCGAGGCCCGCGATCGTGGCCAGACCGCTCGTCATCTCGCCCAGGTTCACGAGCGCCACCGCGTGCACGGAGCCCAGATGATTGCGGACTCCGCGCCGGTCGCGCAGCTCGACCCGGGCATAACCCGGCTCGAGCTCGACGACGCGCGCGCCGAGCGCGCCGGTATAGGGGACGAACCGCCGGAGCAGAACGTGGAAGAGCCAGCCTCCTCCGGGGAGTCCTCGGAGTCGGTTCCACGTCGACAGGATCGTGTCGGTACCGGGCATGCAGTCTGGTACAGGAGCCGGGAACATAGACAGCCCGTTCGGTTGCGCGCCCGAATTCCGGTCCGGCTGGCGCGTTTCCGGGACTCAGCTTAGCATAATCAGGCCCGGGCGACCTCCCCTGCCGCCCGCGGACGCTGCCCTGCCACAATCCGAGTCGTCCGGCCGCCGTTTCGAGGGCGAGCCCGCCGCCCCAGCTTTCCATCTGTCGAGGTACCCATGCGACTGATCCGCCTTGCTTTTGTTGCGCCTGCCGCCGTCCTGTTCGTCGGCGCCTGCCAGGATTCCACGAGCCCCACCGGACCGGAGGCGCCCTCGCCGGCCCTGCTCCAGCAGGCGCCCGAAGCGACGAGTCTCGAGGATCTCGACCGGGCCATGCCGGGCTTCGGCGGGTTCTACTACGACCGCTCCGGCCGGCCGGTCGTCTATCTGACTCAGCGCGGCAACCGGGCCGCCGCCGAGCGGGCGCTCGAAGGCGTGCTTCGGACCGGCGGCCATGCGCTCGCCGACCTTCAGGTGCGGCCCGCGCGGTACGGCTTCGGCCAGCTGCAGTCGTGGTATGCGCGGGCGAGCGCCGGCGTGCTCGACCTTCCGGGAGCGGTGTTCGTCGACAACGACGAGACCGTGAACCGGGTTCGGATCGGCGTGGCGGACCTGGTGACGCACGGGCAGGCGCGCGGGGTCCTCGCGCAGCTCAACGTTCCCGACGACGCGATCATTCTGGAGCAGGCGGACCCGATCGTGCAGGTGGCGACGCTTCGGGACCAGATTCGGCCGGTCCAGGCGGGTCTGCAGATTCACTTCGGGGGCTTCGTCTGCTCGATCGGCTTCAACGCCACGCTCAACGGACAAGCCTCGATGGTGACGGCCTCGCACTGCACCGACCGCCAGGGCGGTGAGGAGGGAACGGTGTACTACCAGCCGCTCTCCCCCGCGCAGATCGCCACGGAAGTAGACGATCCGGACTACACGCGGAACCAGCTGCCCGGCTGTCCCAGGGGGCGCAAGTGCCGGTTCAGCGACGCCGCCCGCGCCGCCTACGGCTCGGCGTCGAACATGGCCCTCGGCGTCATCGCCAGGACCACCGGCGCCAACAACGGCTCGCTCACGCTCAGCGGCACATTCAGCATCGGCTCGGACGACTGCAACACGCTGGGCGGCTGTCTGGCCGCCGGCACGGTCGTGAACAAGGTCGGCCGCACCACCGGTTGGACGCAGGGCGCCATCACCAACACCTGCGTCAACACCGGCGTCTCGGGCACCAACATCGTCCAGCTCTGCCAGACCTTCGTCAGCGCGGGCGTCGGCGGCGGCGACAGCGGCTCCGACGTCTTCCAGGGCACCTCGAACGTCACGCTGGCCGGCGTGCTCTGGGGCGGCAACGGCGCGGGCACCCAGTTCGTCTACAGCCCGCTCGGCAACGTGAAGGCGGAGCTCGGCAACCTCCTCACGCACTGATCGCTCCCCCTCCCCTCCGCAGCTGAACGAGCCCCGGGTGCCGTCAGGCATCCGGGGCGCGCTCGTGAAGGGATTCGCCTCGCGGGATAGATTGACCCCGATCCCCGCCGACCCGTCCCTGGAGGCCCGTCGTGACCGTGTCCCGCCCCCGGCCGCTGCTGCCGCTCGTCTCGCTGCTGTTCCTCGCGCCGACGCCGTCCGTCGCCCAGCGCGGCGATCCGCGGCCGGCCGACTGGGTTCCGCCGCTCGCATCGGTGATCGGCCAGCCGACGAGCGAGCTCCGCGAAGTGGTCGACCGCTACATGCTCGACCGCGCGGCCCTCCTCCGTCGCTTCGACGTGCCGAACGGGCCGAAGCGCCTCGCGGCGCTGGGCGGCTTCTACCGGACCTGGGAGAGCCGGCTGGGCGAGCTGGACTTCGGGCGACTCGATCTCCAGGCGCGGGCCGACTGGCTGCTGCTCAGGAATCGCATCGCGCGCGACCGCGCCGGGCTCGAGCGCGACAGCGCCCGCGCCGCGGAGACGGCGCCCCTGCTGCCGTTCGCCGGGACGATCCGCGCCCTTCAGGAGCGGCGCCGGCAGCTCGACTCGCCGGTGCCCGACTCGGTCGCCCGGGTCCTCGCGGCGCTCGCCGTGGAGGCGGCGGCCGCGAAGAAGTCGGTGGACGAGGGGAAGCTCACCGCCTCGAAGATCGTGGCCCATCGCGCGGCCAACGAGGCGCTCGCGCTCCGCGAGACGCTCCGGCGGTGGTACGAGTATCACGCGGGTTACGATCCGCTCTTCACCTGGTGGGCCAAGTCGCCCTACGAAAAGGCGTCGGAGGCCATCAGGGCCCATGCTCGGTCGCTGCGGGAGAAGCTGGTGGGGTGGAAGGAGGGCGAAGAGGAGCCGATCGTGGGCGATCCGATCGGGCGGGACGCGCTGCTGGCGGACCTCCGCTTCGAGCTGGTCCCGTACGGGCCGGAGGATCTCGTCAAAATCGCCGAGCGGGAGTTCGCCTGGTGCGAGGCGGAGATGCTCAAGGCGAGTCGCGCGCTGGGCTTCGGCGAGAACTGGAAGGCCGCGCTCGAGAGGGTGAAGACGCTGCACGTCGAGCCCGGCAAGCAGCCGGCCCTGGTGCGCGATCTCGCGCTCGAGGCGATCGCCTTCGTGGAACGGCGCGATCTCGTCACCGTCCCGCCCCTCGCCAGGGAGATCTGGCGGATGGAGATGCTCTCGCCCGAGCAGCAGCGGGTGAGCCCGTTCTTCCTCGGCGGCGAGGTGATTCAGGTCTCCTTCCCGACCGACGCGATGGCGCAGGACGAGAAGCTGATGAGCATGCGCGGCAACAACGTGCACTTCTCGCGCGCCACGGTGCAGCACGAGCTGATCCCGGGACACCACCTCACGGGATTCCTGGGCGACCGCTACCAGCCGCATCGCGACGCCTTCGGCACGCCGTTCTGGACCGAGGGGTGGGCGCTCTACTGGGAGATGCTGCTCTGGGATCTGGACTTTCCGCGCTCCCCCGAGGACCGCGTCGGCATGCTCTTCTGGCGGAGCCATCGGGCGGCCCGGATCATCTTCTCGCTCAACTTCCACCTCGGCACGATGACGCCGCAGCAGGCGATCGACTTCCTGGTGGACCGCGTGGGTCACGAGCGGGCGAACGCCACGGCCGAAGTGCGGCGCTCGTTCAACGGGAGCTACGCGCCGCTCTATCAGATGGCCTACATGATGGGCGGGCTCCAGTTCCGGGCGCTGCACCGGGAGCTGGTCGGGTCGGGACGGATGACCAGCAAGGCGTTCCACGACGCGGTGCTGGCGACGAACTCGATGCCGGTGGAGATGGTCCGGGCGATCCTCACGAGCCAGCGGCTCACCCCGGACTACGCGCCGTCGTGGCGGTTCGCGGGCGAGCTCCGGTAGGTGTAGGCCGAGTGTCAACTGCAGAACCGCAGATTGCACAGATTACACAGATGGAATTGAGCGATCCTGTTGGTGATGACCACTCGGGCACCTCATCATCTGTGTCATCTGTGTAATCTGTGGTTCCACGGGGAGGTGCTATCTTTCGGGCGACCGCCAGGGGCACCGGCCGGACGGCCGGTTGAGACGAACCCTTGGAACCTGATCCGGTTCATACCGGCGTAGGGAGGCGGAGATGATCGCTCAGACGAACAGTCGGGCAGACGGACCCTACCGCGGCGTCTTCCCCCACTCGACCAAGGTGTACCTCGACGGTCCGCGCGGCCTGCGCGTGCCGTTCCGCGAGATCGCCCTCTCCGGCGGAGAGCCTTCCCTCCGGGTCTACGACACGAGCGGGCCCGAGGGCGTCGTGGTGGGCGAGGGGCTGCCGGCGCTGCGGGCAGGGTGGATCGGCGCGCGCGATGTGGAGCCGGCCGTCCGGCCGTCTGGCCGTCCGGCCGCCTCTCGCGGCCGTACGCCGGTGACCCAGCTCCACTACGCCCGCCGCGGCGAGATCACGCCGGAGATGGAGTTCATCGCGCTGCGCGAGGGGGTCACGCCGGAGCTCGTGCGCAGCGAGGTGGCCCGCGGCCGCGCGATCATTCCCGCCAACATCAACCATCCCGAGCTCGAGCCGATGATCATCGGCCGGGCGTTCCGGGTGAAGATCAACGCCAACATCGGCAACTCGGCGGTCCGGAGCTCGATCGACGACGAGGTCGAGAAGCTGCGCTGGGCGACGCTCTGGGGCGCCGACACGGTGATGGACCTCTCCACCGGCAAGCAGATCCACGAGACCCGCGAGTGGATCCTCCGGCACAGCGCGGTCCCGATCGGCACCGTGCCGATCTACCAGGCGCTCGAGAAAGCGGGCGGTGTGCCGGAGGACCTCACCTGGGAGATCTATCGCGACACGCTGATCGAGCAGGCGGAGCAGGGCGTCGACTACTTCACCGTCCACGCGGGCGTGCTGTTGCGCTACATCCCGCTCACCGCGAACCGCGTCACCGGCATCGTGTCGCGGGGCGGCTCGATCATGGCCCTGTGGTGCCTCGCCCACCATCAGGAATCGTTCCTGTACACCCGCTTCCGCGAGATCTGCGAGATCATGCGGGCGTACGACGTCTCCTTCTCCCTCGGCGACGGGCTCCGTCCGGGATCCATCGCCGACGCGAACGACGCGGCCCAGTTCGCCGAGCTCGAGACCCAGGGCGAGCTCAACCGGATCGCCTGGGAGTACGACGTTCAGGTGATGAACGAGGGGCCGGGCCACATCCCCATGCATCTCATCCAGGAGAACATGGAGAAGCAGCTCGCGTGGTGTGCGGAGGCTCCGTTCTACACCCTGGGGCCGCTCACCACCGACATCGCGCCGGGCTATGACCACATCACGAGCGCGATCGGCGCCGCGATGATCGGCTGGATGGGGACGGCGATGCTGTGCTACGTCACCCCGAAGGAGCACCTGGGGCTCCCGGACCGGGACGACGTGAAGGCCGGCGTCATCGCCTACCGGATCGCGGCGCACGCCGCCGATCTCGCGAAGGGGCACCCCCGAGCGAGGGAGTGGGACGACGCGCTGAGCCGCGCGCGGTTCGAGTTCCGGTGGGAGGACCAGTTCAACCTCTCGCTCGACCCCCTCACCGCGCGGGCCATGCACGACGAGACCCTGCCGGCCGAGGGAGCGAAGGTCGCGCACTTCTGCTCGATGTGCGGCCCCAAGTTCTGCTCGATGCGGATCAGCCAGGACCTCCGGGACCTGGCCCGGGAGCGGGCCCTGGTGGAGGCGGGGCTGGCCGCCAAGGCGGACGAGTTCCGCCGGGGGGGAAGCAGGCTCTATCTTTGAGGGCACTTCCCTTCGCGCCTCCATCCGCCTGAGTCCCGATGGCCGGTCCCCACAGTCCCGACGCCTCCGCCCCCGCCCCCCTCCGGGTCCAGGACGAGCTCGTCGAGCGGCTGCGCCACACCACTGCCGGCGAGTACGACATTCTCGGTGAGCTGGGGCAGGGCGGAATGGCGACGGTCTTTCTCGCCCACGACCTGTCGCTCGACCGGAAGGTGGCCGTCAAGGTCATGCTCCCCTCGATGGTCTACGGCGAGGGGATGGTCCAGCGCTTCAAGCGGGAGGCGCGCACCGCCGCCTCGCTGAGCCATCCCAACATCATCCCGGTCTACGCCGTTCGCGAGTCCGAAGGACTTCTCTTCTTCGTCATGAAGCTGATCCAGGGCACGCCGCTCGAGGCGGTGCTCCGGGAGCTGGGTCAGCTGCCCCTGCCGATGATCGAGGCGATTCTTGGCCAGGTCGGCGGCGCGCTCGGCTACGCCCACCGGCGCGGCGTGGTCCACCGGGACGTCAAGCCCGGCAACATCCTGATCGACGAGGACGGCTGGGCGGTGGTGACCGACTTCGGCATTGCCAAGGTGGCGGAGACCGAGGGGCTCACCCTCACCGGCATGGCGGTCGGCACGCCGACCTACATGAGCCCCGAGCAGGCCCTCGGCGGCGAGATCACCGGCGCGTCGGATCAGTACTCCCTCGGCGTCGTGGCGTACGAGATGCTCGGTGGGCAGCCGCCGTTCCGCGGGTCGAACCCGATGTCGCTGATGTACGCCCACTGCCACGATCATCCCCCGCCGCTCGGCGACCTCAGGCCCGATTGTCCGACGTCCCTGCGCGAGGCCGTGGAACGGATGCTGGCGAAGGAGCCGGCCGCCCGATGGCCGACCATGGACGATGCGCTGTCCGCGATCGGGCTCCGGGTGCTGGCTCCCGACGACCCGAACCGGAGCCAGCTGATCGAGATCGCCAAGAGCGGCGCGACCCGCAAGCTCGTCACGCAGGTGCAGACGCCCCGGAGCCCCGTTCCGCTTCGGAGAAAGTCGGGGGAGGTGCCGCATGCCCCGTCGCCCGCCGCACCGCGACGGTGGGTCTGGGCAGCCGGCGCCGCGCTGGCCCTGGCCGGCATCGTCGGTGCCGTCGTGCTGCTTCAGCCGGACCGCAGTTCGCCGCCGGATGCGCCCGCTCCGCCGGCGGTCGATCCGGCACCGCCTCAGGCGGCGCCGGCGCCCTCGAGCGGCAGCCGGACCCGTGACGATGGTCCTGAGCGGCGGCCGGCCGCCCCGCAGAGCGCGCCGGCTACCGCCGGGACCGGAGGAGCCGCGCAGTCGCAGCCGCAGCCGTCTCCTGCGCCGCCGCCGGCGGCGCAGGCGGAGTCGGCGCGGACGACGCAGCGGGTCGACAGCCCCGCGCGGGTCGTGGCTCCTCCTCCGGCTCCTCCTCCCGCGGCGCTGGAGACGGCGCTTACCGATCCGCCGGCTACGAATCCGCGACTGGAAGTCGAGGAGGCGATCCAGAGCTACGCCCGCGCGCTCGAGGCGGGGGATCTGACTCAGGCGCTCCGGCTCTTTCCGGGCATGCCTCGCGACCTCCGCCAGGGGCTCGAGGCGTTCTACGGCTCCGGCGGCTCCATGCGGCCGCGCTGGACGGTGACCGACGTCTCGGTGACCGACGCGACCGCGACGGCGCAGATTCGCGGATCGAATCAGGTTCGCACGGCTCGCGGGGCCAGCGAGGAGCGGGTCTCGCTTCGCGCCCGGCTCGAGCGCACCGCCTTCGGCTGGCGGCTCACGGCGCTCGTCAACTGACACGAGGGGCGCCGGCCGCCCCGTTCACCCCGACATGAGGAGCCTATGGCGTCGAGGATTCTCTACGCCCTGATCTGCTGTGCGCTGCTCGCGCAGCCGGCCGCCGCCCAGCACCTGCGGGACCGGTTGCGCGAGCTGTTCACCTTCGGCTCCTGCGGGCGGCCGCTCTGCCTCGACGGCTCGGTCAGCGCAGCGAACGGCCACGGAGACCACTTCCTTCCGGACCTGATCGCGAGCAACTCCGCGGTGATCGGCTTCCTCACCGACGCCATCGGCATCAACGCGGCGAACACGCCGATCAGCGCGACGGGCGGCGGCATCACCTACAAGTTCGTCGGCGGGCTTCCGGTGAAGACGTCGGAATCGGCGGGCCCGATCTTCGCCGAGCGGGCCCAGACGCTGGGCCGCGGCCGGTTCGTGCTGGGGGCCAACCTCACCGGCAGCTCGTTCCGCTCCCTCCGGGGCACGCCGCTCGACCGGATCATCATCAACTTCACCCACCAGGACGTGGGGACGCCGGGTCTGGGCGATCCGCTCCTCGAGAACGACGTGCTGGAGGTCCATCTCGCGCTCGACGTGAGCCTGCTGGTGACGACGCTCTTCGCCACCTACGGACTGAGCGACGCGATCGACGTGGGCGTCGCGGTCCCGGTCGTGCACACCTCGATTCAGGGCCGGAGCGAGGGCGAGGTGCGGCCTTTCGGCTCCACGGCGGTGCACTTCTTCACCGGGACGTCGACCGATCCCGGACTTCGCGCGACGTCGGCCACGTTCGGCTCGGCGACCGGCATCGGCGACCTCGCCCTCCGGGTCAAGGCCAACCTCGGCTCGGTGGAACGGCTCGCGGTCGCGCTGATGGGCGACGTGCGGTTCCCCACCGGAGACGAGCGCGATCTCCTGGGGAGCGGCCACCTCGCCATCCGGACGCTCGCCATCCTGTCGGGCCGGTTCGGCGATTTCCGCCCCCACGCTAACCTCGGCTACCAGCTGCGCACCGGCGCCCGCCGGGCCGACGCGCTGCTCGCGACCGTCGGGTTCGAGCAGCCGCTTAACCCCTGGACCACGATCGTCGTCGACCTCATCACCGAGTGGGAGTCCGGCACCGGCGAGCTCGAGCTGCCGGGCACCGTGCGCTTCCAGTTTCCGTTCGCCCGGAGCGTCGAGCCGACCAACATTCCGAACGGCAAGGACCATCGGGTCGGCGGCTCGCTGGGATTCAAGTTCCGCACGTCGGATCGCGGCCCCCGCGTCGTGACGAACGCGGTGGTGCCGCTCCGGCAGGGAGGCCTGCTGCCCGCGGTCATGTGGACGGGAGGTCTCGAGTTCAACTTCTAGCCAGATCCGGCGGGCCCGCCGGACACGGGTAGCGCGTGACGCCTCAGGATTCGCTCGCCCTGGTCGGCATGCTCGGCGTGCAGCTCCAGCTCGCGGCGAGCTTCCTCTGCTTCGTCTTCGGGCTGGCGCTGCGCCGGGACGCCGGCCAGCGTCCCTGGTTCCACGCCTGGGTGTGGTCCTTCGGCGCGGTGGCCATCGGCATCGCGGCGCTGGTCATCCGGTACATCCTGCTGCCGCTCGCGCCGCTCGATGCGGAGTCCTCGGTCTACGGGCTCTCGGTCATCGGCCTCTACGCGATCTACCTGGCGGCGAAGCTCGTGGCCCTCTGGCTGGTACTGCACGGCGCCTGGCTCTACGCCGGCAACGTCGCGCCCCCGCGGGCGGTCCGGCTCCTCGGGCTCGTCGCGGTGGGGACGGTGATGGCGCCGCTCGCCCTCGCGCCCTCGCTGGAG
The DNA here is from genome assembly GCA_050733195.1 of Gemmatimonadales bacterium. Lineage (GTDB taxonomy): Bacteria > Gemmatimonadota > Gemmatimonadetes > Gemmatimonadales > GWC2-71-9 > JABFSM01. The sequence goes on along the minus strand of JBOHSH010000226.1, from coordinate 4,659 downwards.
TTGACCCCGTTCATGGTGCCGCAGGCGGTCGCGGCCTCCCTCTGTTTCCTGATCTCCGGCATCCTGCTCATCCGGGCCCCGGTGGAGCGGGCCACCCGCGGGAGCCGGGTGCTGGGCGCCGTGTTTCTCGGCCTCGCGCTGCTCTGGGGGATCTACACGCCGGCGTTCGTGGGTCTGAGCGGCCCGCTGCAGCCGATCCTGGCCTGGCTCGCGGGCCACAACTCCTATGTCGACACGCTGCTCCTCTTCCTCACCGCGTCGGGCATCCTGCTCACCCTCCTGGACGACGTGGCGCGGGAGCGGCTGGAGGAGCGGACGGCGCGGCTGCGCGAGGTCGCCGCCTCGGAGGCCCGGCTCGCCCAGATCGTCCGGTCGGCGGCGGAGGGGATCCTCCTGCTCGATGCCACCCGGCGGGTCGCCCACATCAATCCGGCCGCGCTCGAGATCCTCGAGTGCGAGGCGTCCGAGGCGATCGGGCAGCCGTTCGACCGATTCCTCAAGCCTCCCGACCGGGCGGCGCTGTGGGCCGGGCTCGCGGCCTCGAACCCGCGCCCGGGCGCCGGCGCGGCGATCGTGTCGCGACTCGAGCTCACGGGAGTGCGCCAGGGCGGGGAGACGCTGCCGCTGGAGGTGTCGCTCGGCGTGTTAGGGGAGGGTCCGGCGGAAGGCTACGTGCTCATCCTGCGCGACATGACCGAGGGGCTCAAGCTCCGGGAAGAGCGCGAGCGGATGCAGGCCCAGCTCGCGCAGGCGGCGCGCATGGAGACGATCGGCCGGATGATCTCGGGCGTCGCGCACGAGCTCAACAATCCGCTGACCGCGGTGCTCGCGTTCGCGCAGGACCTCCTCCACGAGGCCCGCTCCCCCGCGGACCGCGAGGCCCTCACGACGATCGTCCAGCAGGCGCTGCGCTGCCGGGCCATCGTGCAGGATCTCGTCACCTTCGCCAGGTCGCGGCGCGAGGAGCGGGAGCCGATCGCGCCGGCGGAGCTGATCGCCCGGGTGCGGCCGTCGGTCGAGCGTCAGGCGCTGTCCCAGGGAACCCAGTTCGGCATCCACCTGGGGCAGGGGCTGCCGCTGCTCGAGGTGAATCCCACGGGCATCGAGCAGGTGCTGGTCAACCTGCTGAACAACGCGCTGCACGCGGTCGACGGCCCGGGCGAGGTCGAGCTCCGGGCCACGGTCGCGGGCTCGCGCGTGGTCTTCGAGGTGGAGGACACCGGACCCGGCATCCCTCCGGAGGTGCTGCCGCGGGTGTTCGAGCCGTTCTTCACCACCAAGCCGCTCGGGAAGGGCACCGGCCTCGGTCTCTCGGTGAGTCACTCCATCGTCGAGCAGCACGGCGGCACCCTCGAGGCCGGACCGCGGCGCGACGGCGCTCCGGGAGCGCGGTTCACCGTCTCCCTCCCCTTCATCGACCGGCGGAGCCTCCGCCGGCCCTCGCCGCCCGTGAGCGACCTCGGGCCGGCGATTCCACGCGGGCGAATCCGGCGCGTGCTCCTCGTCGACGACGAGGCGCCCATCCGGGTCGCCATCAAGCGCTTCCTCGAGCGGCGGGGATGGATCGTCGACGAAGCGCGGGACGGCCAGGAGGCGCTCGACCTCCTGGAGCTCGACGGCACGACCGCGGACGCCAGAGGTGGCCGGTACGACGTCGTGGTCACCGATCTCCGGATGCCCGGGATCACCGGGATCGCCCTGCACGACCGGCTCGCAAGCACGGCGCCCGACGTCCTCGCGAAGCTCATCGTGATCTCGGGCGACACTGCGTCACCCGAAGTGGCGGAGTTCCTGAAGCGCCTCCACCGCCCGCTGGTTCAGAAGCCCTTCGATCTGCGCACGCTGGCCGAGCTGCTGGACGAGGCGGCCCCGCCCGAGCCCGCCGTCTCCTCACCGCCGACGGCCTGACCGGCTCGTGATCGCCCTGGGCTACGGGCTCGCGTTCATCATCGGACTCTCGCTCGGCCTCCTCGGCGGTGGCGGCTCGATCCTCACCGTCCCCGTGCTCCACTACGTGCTGCGGTTCGGCGTCCGGGAGGCGATTCCGATGAGCCTCGTCGTGGTCGGGCTCACCAGCGGCTTCGGGGCTGTCGCGCATCATCGGAGCGGCACCGTGGACTTCCGCGCGGCGATGCTGTTCGCTCCGGCCGCCATCGTCGGGGCGCTGCTCGGCGCGGAGCTCGGGCTGCGGACGTCGCCCGTGGTGCAGCTCACCGTCTTCGCGGTGGTCATGATCCTGGCCGCGATCTCCATGTGGCTCGGCCACGCACGGCTGCAGGAGAGAGAGACGGCGCCCGCGACGCGGCATCCGCTCCCCTACATGCTGCTCCTCGGCGGCGCGGTGGGGCTGCTCACGGGCTTCGCCGGCGTGGGCGGGGGGTTCCTCTATGTGCCGGCGCTCGTGCTGCTGGCCGGCCTCCCGATGAAGCGTGCCGTCGGCACGTCGCTCGTTCTCATCCTGCTAAGTTGCATGGCCGGCTTCGCCCGGTACCAGGGCAGCCTCGCCCTCGACTGGCGGTCGATCGTCCTCTTCACCGCGATCGCCTTCGCCGGCGTGGCGACCGGCAGCCGGATGGTCCGCCGGATCTCGACGCCGGCGCTCCGACGCGGCTTTGCTCTCCTGCTGCTCGTGATGGGCGTGGTGGTCCTGACCGTCGGACGCTGACGAGGAGCAATGCTGTTCATCCGATTCTATGACGACCAGCTGGCCCAGACGAGCTATCTCGTCGGCTGCGGAACGACCGGCGCGGCGGTGGTCATCGATCCGAGCCGCCACGTCGACCAGTACATCGCGGCGGCGGAGGCCGAGGGCCTCCGCGTCGAGGCGGTGACCGAGACGCACATCCATGCCGATTTCGTGAGCGGCACCCGCGAGCTCGCCGCACGGACCGGCGCGCGGATATACCTCTCGCGCTGCGGGACGCCGGACTGGCAATACGGGTTCGCGAAGGATCCCCAGGTCTCGCTGGTCGGAGACCGGGACCGCCTGGCCGTCGGGCGCGTGGAGCTCCTGGCCGTACACACGCCCGGGCATACGCCCGAGCATCTCTCGTTCCTGGTGACCGATCGCGACAAGGCCGACGAGCCGATGGGGATCCTGACCGGAGACTTCGTCTTCGTCGGGGACGTCGGACGTCCCGACCTTCTCGAGAAGGCCGCCCGGGTCGAGGGCTCCGCCGAGGCCGGAGCGAAAGATCTGTATCGGAGCCTCGGCTGGTTCCGGACCCTTCCGGACCATCTCCAGGTCTGGCCCGGGCACGGGGCCGGCAGCGCCTGCGGGAAGGACCTGTCCGCCGTTCCGCAGTCGACCGTCGGTTACGAGCGGCGGTTCAACTGGGCCTTCGGCGCGGAGACGGAGGTGCAGTTCGTCCGGCAGGTGCTCGCGGGGCAGCCGGAGCCGCCCCGATACTTCGCGCGCATGAAGCGCATGAATCGCGAAGGACCGCCGGTGCTCGGCACGATCCCGTTGCCGGAGCGCGTCGCCGAGCACCGCATTCCCAACCTGCTCGGGAGCGGCGCCGTCGTCGTGGACACCCGGCCCGGGGCGGATTTTGCCGAGGGTCACCTCGCCGGCAGCCTCTCCATTCCCTTCAACAAGAGCTTCCCGGGCTGGGCCGGCTCGATCATCCCGTACGATCGCGATCTTTATCTCGTCGTCGACGAGGCCCGCGCGCGGCTGCCGCTCGTGGTGCGATGCCTGGTGAGCGTGGGCATCGACCGGATCGCCGGCTATGTCGGCCCCGAGGCGCTGGACGCAGCGGGGCGCAACGGGCATCCGCTGGAATCGGCCGACCAGGTGTCGGTGCAGGAGCTGGCCGCCCGACGGGACGACCTCTTCATCCTCGACGTTCGCGCCGCGTCGGAATGGCGGAGCGGCCACATTCCCGGGGCGACCCTGGTTCCGCTGGCGGAGCTCCCCGACCGGCTCGGCGAGATTCCCGCCGACCGGACCGTCGCCGTCCACTGTCAGGGAGGGAGCCGGAGCGCCATCGCCGCGAGCCTGCTGCGCGCGGGGGGACGCCGGGCCGCCAATGTGCCCGGAGGATTCGCGGCCTGGATGCAGGCCGGATTCCCGGTCAGTCGGGAATGAGGCAAACTCGGACCCGCCCTTGTCCAATCCGGATGTCCGGGGCATCGTAGGGTCAGTTCCGGCCGGTCCGGAGCCGAAGCTCGTGGTCGGGCGGCCGGAGATCATCCACGCGGCGGTGGACCCTACGCGGAGGAGGGCTCGTGACGCGGCACCACCACGATCTGTTCCGTGAAGGAGTGACCGCCGGCGCCATCGGTGCCGTGGCCGTCATGGCCTGGTTCTTCGTGACCGACCTGGTCCAGGGGCGGCCCCTCTCCACTCCCAGCGTCCTGGGCCAGGTCATCCTCTTCAACATCACGCAGCCCGTTGTCGAGCCGCCGCAGCTGGGCCCGACGGTGGCCTATACGCTCCTCCATATCGGGGTCTTCATTCTCTTCGGAATCGGGCTGACGCACCTCCTCCACGTGGCGATGTTCTCGCCGCTGATGCGTTTCGCGCTCCTCGTGGTGGCGGTGGTATTCGAGCTCTTCTTCTTCTTCGTTACCCTCGCGCTCTTCGAGGGGACCCGGTACCTCTTCCCCTGGTGGTCGGTGCTTGCCGCGAACACCCTGGCCCTGATCTCGATGGGG
>JBOHSH010000225.1:0-12093 GCA_050733195.1 Gemmatimonadales bacterium | reverse complement strand
CGCGGCCGCGCGCGCGGCCGCCTCGCCGGGCGTGTCCCGCTTGACGATCGCGCCGCACCGACGGCAGTACGCGGTCCCGGCGCGGGCCCAGAGGAGCCGGAGGTAGTCGTACACCTCGGTCGCCGTGCCGACGGTCGAGCGGCTCGAGACCGTGGGGTTCTTCTGCTCGATCGCCACCGCGGGGGCGATCCCCTCGAGCCGGTCGACCAGCGGCTTCGGCATCCGGTCGAGAAACTGCTTCGCGTAGGTCGAGAGCGACTCGACGTAGCGCCGCTGTCCCTCGGCGTAGACCGTATCGAAGGCCAGCGTGCTCTTTCCGGAGCCCGACGGACCCGTCACCACCACGAGGCGGCGGTGCGGCAGGTCCACGGTGATGCCCTTGAGGTTGTGCTGGCGGGCGTTGACGATGCGCAGAACTGAACTCTCGCTCACGCGTGAAGAATAACCGAACGAGCGTTAGTTTACGGGATCCATGGCCAGGCTCCTGACGCCTCTCCTGCTCCGGCGGGGGCTCGAGCTGTTCCTGCTCGGGTCGGTCGTCGCCTTCGGAGCGCTGCTCTTCTATTCGGACAATCTGGACGCCTTCCTCGCCGCGATTCCGCGGATCCGCTGGGGATGGGTGCTCGTCGGCCTCGGCCTCGCGTCGTTGGACTGGATCGGCGGCGGACTCCGCCTCTGGGTGCTCGCGCGCGAGATCCATCCGCGGCCGCCGTTCTGGGGGCTCGTGCTGGCGGGCGGGATGGGTGCCTGGGCGTCCTATCTCACGCCGCTGCAGTCGGGCAATGCCCCGATGACCATCTACACGATGCGCCGGCACGGGCTTCCGGTGCCGGTGTCGCTCACCACCGTGCTGATGTCGTTCATCGCCACCGTGGCGTTCTTCGGACTCGCGGGGCCCGTGGCGATCGCGTTCGGCGCCGGACAGTCGCTCGGCGATCACGGGATCGTGCTCGGTATCTCCCTCTACGATCTCTTCCTCGGCTCGCTCGGCATCTTCGTCGCGTTGTTCGGGATCCTCATTCTGGTGGTGATCTGGCCCCGGGGGATCCACAAGCTCCTCAGGCGTCTGGCCGCCTGGATCAGTCGGCGAAGCCGGCGCGTGGCCGGGCGCCTCCATCTGCTCGAGGAGGGCATCGACCAGGCGCACGCGGCGGTTCAGCGTTTCAACTCTCCCCGCGGCTGGCTCGCGCTCTTCTGGGCCACGATCATCTCGGGTCCCTCGCACGCCAACAAGCTGCTGGCCGGGTACGTCGCCCTCCGGGCCATCGGGATCGAGGCGCACTTCGTCGACGTGCTGCTGCTGCAGACCATGATCTCGTTCCTGCTCTACTTCTTCGCCCCGACGCCCGGGGGCACCGGGATTGCCGAGTTTCTCTCCGCGGCCGTGATGTCCATCTACGTGCCGCGGCCGCTCACCGCGCTGTATACGCTTCTCTGGCGGCTGATCATCAGCTGGTTCACGATCATCTTCGGGTCCCTCGTCTTCTGGGTCTGGGTGCGTCGGGGCCTGCGCACCATCGAGCAGGAGCCCGTGGTGGCGGCCTGACCCCGGCCGGCCCGGACGCCCCCTTTCCGGCCCCGCAAGCCGCCGTAACCCCGCGTCCCGCACGTCTTTCCTTGCCCGGTTCCCGGTCCCGGCGATAGGTTCCGGTGTGCAACTGGAATTGAGCGGCCGACACTATACAGTCGCGGCCGATGCACTGGTCATCGGCTCGGACCCCGCGTCCACCGTTCACCTCCCTTCCCCGGGGGTCCTTCCCCGCCATGCGGTCGTCCGGCAGCTCCGCGAGGGGCTGGCCGTGGTCGAGCCGGGCGCTCCCGGAGCCGAAATCCTCCTAAATGGAACCCCCCTGGGTGCCGATCCTACGCCCGTAATGCACGGCGACAAGATCCGGATCGGGAACCAGGACATCACCGTCGCCGACCCACGGAAGGGGGGGGCCACGGCCGTCCTGCAGGTCGAGATCGAGGAGGATCCGGACGCCACGGCCGAGTCCCCGATTCCGTCGTCGGCGACGTCCGGGCGGCCCGGCATGGGCACTCCCCCTCCCGGACCGGGGATCAGCTCCTCGGACCAGCTGCCCATCGCCCTGACCGTGGACCCCTCGGCCGAGGGCGTCCCCCGTCTCGTGAGCCTGTCCGACGGGCGCGAGTATCGCATCGAGGTCGTGCCGTTCGTCATCGGCCGGGACGCCGGCTGCGAGGTCGTGGTCGAATCGACCGAGGTCTCGCGTCGCCACGCCGAGATCGTCACCCGTCCCGACGGCGACGTCATCGTGGACACGAGCAGCAACGGGACCTTCGTGAACGGGACCCGGATCGAAGGTCGCAAGGTGCTCGAAGCCGGCGACCTGATCCGCGTGGGCGACGAAGAGTTCCGCTACTACCCCGTGGAGAAGCCGCTCCCGCCGCCCGGCGCCGATTTCCGCCTGGCCGATACGATGATCGGCTTCAGGGCGATTCCGCGCCGCGCGCCGCAGCCGTTCCTGGCGCCGAGCGAGCCGCCGCTCGCCACGATGCTGGTGCGGGAGGGGGCGCTGATCGGCCAGCGTCTCCACATCCGCACGCCGGTGGTGAACATCGGGCGGGCGGAGTTCAACGACATCAAGCTGCCCGACCCCAGCGTGAGCGCGAGCCATGCCAAGCTGCAGCTCCGCGAGGGGGTCTGGATCATCTCCGATCTCGGCTCCACCAACGGCGTCACGGTCGACGGCGAGCGGGTGAAAGGCGAAGCGCCCCTCTCCCCGGGGGCGCAGGTGCTCCTGGGCCAGGTGCGGCTGCTCTTCGAGCCCAAGGACGAGCTGCTGAAGGGGAGTCCGGGCACGGTCGTGCTCGACGCGAAGGTGCTCGACGCCGCGAAGGCGGCGCCCCGGGAGGCGCCGGTCTCGCCGCGCGACGCCGCCCACGTGCTCGGCAAGCAATGGAAGAACCCGAAGCTCGACAAGCCGAAGACGAAGTGGTCCTTCGGGCGGGTCTTCTTCATCCTCCTCATGCTGGCGCTGGTCGTCGCGCTCATCCTCGGCTCCTGATGCGAATCTCCTGCGCGGGAAACACCGACGTCGGCGTCGTCCGGTCCGGCAACGAGGACAGCTTCCTCCTCGACTGCCAGACCGGCCTCTTCATCGTCGCCGACGGCATGGGCGGCCACGCGGCAGGCGAGGTGGCGAGCGAGATGGCGGTGAGCATCATCGCCAACAAGCTGGGGAGTCTCCGCGGGCTCAACGACGGCGAGGCCGCGACGCGGATGCGGAGCGCGATCCGCGACGCCAACCAGGCCATCTTCGAGCGCACCATCAGCGAGCACGACAAGCGCGGCATGGGCACCACCACCACGGTGATGGTGCTCTTCTCCAAGCGGTATCTGATCGGCCAGGTGGGCGACAGCCGGGCCTATCTGCTGCGCAGGGGCGAGCTGCTGCAGCTCACCAAGGATCACAGCTACGTCCAGGAGCAGGTCGACGCGGGGCTGCTCACCAACGAGCAGGCACGCACCCATCCCTACAGCAACGTCATCACCCGCTGCGTCGGCGCCAACGAAGACGTCGCGCCCGACATCTACTTCGGCAACCTCGAGGCGGGTGACGTGGTCCTCCTTGCCTCAGACGGGCTCACCGGCATGCTGGAGGACAACCAGCTCGCGCGGATCCTCGAGGCGGAGGATAATCCCGAGCTCGCGGTGAACCGGATGATCGCCGACGCGAACCGCCGGGGCGGCCTCGACAACATCACCGCGATCGTGATCCGGGTCGAGTCCACCGACGGCGTCACCGGCGAGCACCTGACCTCGTCCCCCTCGCGGGTCGGGTGAGCTGCGGAGCCGCCCGGCTCCCTGCTCCCTGGCTCCCTGACTCCCTGACTCTCATGTCCGATCCCCGGCTGGTCCTCTTCGCGGCCCTCGGCCTCATCGCGATCGGCTACCTGTCCGTCTGGCTCAAGAGCATGCGGGACCGGTTTCCCCTCCCGACGTTTCTCGGGACCGGGATCGGCTTCGTCACGAACTTCTTCGATACGCTGGGGATCGGGAGCTACGCGCCGACGACGGCGCTGTACCGCTTCTTCAAGCTGGTGCCCGACGAGAAGATCCCGGGGACGATGAATGTGGGCCACACGGCGCCCACGATCACCCAGGCGTTCATCTTCATCGCGATCGTCACCGTCGAGTTCACCACCCTCGTCGTGCTGATCGCCGCGGCGATGGCGGGCGCCTGGCTCGGCGCGGGCGTGGTGGCCGGGCTGCCCAAGCGGAAGATCCAGATCGGCATGGGCGGAGCCCTGCTCGTCGCCGCCACGCTCTTCACGCTCACCAATCTCGGGGTCATTCCCGGCGGCGGCGACGCCATCGCGCTCACCGGGGGCAAGCTGGTCGCGGGAGTGGTGGGGAACTTCGTGCTCGGGTCCCTCATGACGCTGGGGATCGGGCTCTACGGCCCCAGTCTCATCATGATCGCGCTCCTCGGCATGAACCCCACCGTGGGCTTTCCCATTATGATGGGGAGCTGCGCCTTCCTGATGCCGCTCGCGAGCGTGCGGTTCCTGAAGGCCGGGGCCTACGAGCCGCGGCCCGCGGTCGGGCTGTCGCTGGGGGGCCTGCCGGCCGTGCTCCTGGCGGCATTTCTGGTCAAGTCGCTGCCGCTCCAGACCGTGCGCTGGCTCGTGATCGTGGTGGTCCTCTACGCGGCGTTCGGGCTGCTCAAGGCCGGGATCGCCAAAGCGGGTGCCAAGCCGCCTCCGCCCGTCTCAAGGAATCCCTGACGAGCGCAGCGCGCGCCAGGAGCATCGGAAACAGCAACCACAGATTTCACAGATTTCACAGATCATCAGTGCTCCCGCCAGGAGAGTACCATCTGTGTAATCTGTGTAATCTGTGGTTGTCGTCAGTGGTTCCGCCTCAGCGACGCCGAGCCGCAGCCGACGAGTCCGCGGACCTCAGAAACGCCCGCACCACCACCACGTTGGTATCGCGCGCATCCCACGACGTGATGTGCGCGGCCCCGGGCAGCAGCTCGAAGCGCGCCCCGGGAATCAGGCTCGCGTGCCGCCGGACGAGCTCCGGTCCCACCTCATCGACCTCACCCACCGTCACCAGCGTCGGGACGGCGATGCGCGGGAGCAGGTCCCGGACGTCGAAGGTGCCGAGCGTGCCGGTGACCGTGAACTCGCTCGGCCCCCACATGTAGGTGTAGATCGACTGGTTGAACGAGGCAAGGCTGCTGTCGAGGTCCGCCTGGACCGGCCGGCGGAACAGGTACAAACCGTTGAACTCGTTGACCGCGTTCTGGTACGACGGGCTGTCGTACCTGCCCGCGGCGACCGCCGCGCGCACGGCCCGCTGCGACGAATCGGACAGCGTGCCGACCAGCACGAGGGCATGCTTCGCGAAGGCAGGCGCGTCGAAGACCGGGCTCCCGAAGATCAGCGAGACCACCCGGTCGGGATGGACCCGGTAGTACTCGGCCGCGAGCATCGCTCCCCACGAGTGCCCGAAGACGTGCCACGACCCGATGCCGAGTTGGGCGCGCAGCGAATCCAGCTCGGCGACGAAGTGCGGGATCGTGAAGAGCGTCGTGTCCGACGCCGTTCCGGACTTGCCGCTGCCGAGCTGGTCGTATCGCACCACGATCCGGTCGTCGCCCAGGTCCTCGAACGGCTTGAGGTAGTAGCTCGAGAACCCCGGTCCGCCGTGGAGCAGCACGACCGGTGTGCCGGTGCCGGTCCCGGTCACGCGGTACCAGATCGTGCCGCCGGGCACGGCGAGGGTCGCTTCTCCACGGGGAATCGTGGGACTCGGGGCGGGCTTCTCGCCGCAGGCGACGAGAATCAGCAGTGACGCCGCCGTCAGGGATCGCGTCATGTCAGGCCCTCCTGGCTACGAGGATCAGCTCTCCCGGGTATCTCGCTCCGAACGGACTCCTGTCGTAATCGCCGTAGACCTGCTCCAGCTCGAACCCGCACCGCACGAGCAGATGCTCGGCTTCGAACCGGAAGAGGTACCGCAGGGAAAACGCGTGCACCAGGCGTTCCTCCCGCCCATCCGGATGGGTGATGTCATACAGGAGCTCCACCCGGGTGGTCTGGCTCGCGTAGTCGCGCGCCAGGATCCGGTGCCGGCGGACGACCCGCCGCCCGTCAGGACTCGTGAAGGCGGGCTCCTCGCCGAGCGCCTGTCCCAGGTTGTCCTGCACCAGGGCGGAAAGCGAAGGGTTGAAGAGGTCGAGGATCAGGCGCCCGCCGCCCCGCAGATGCCGGCGGATCGCCGCGAGACACGAGCACTGGTCTTCCACCGTGAGGAGATGCTGAAAGGGCCGGAAGGGCAGGGTAGCCAGGGCGAACGTCTCCCCGAGATCGAACCCCCGCATGTCGCCCCGGACGAGGCGCGCCCGGGCCCGTACCGCCTCCGGCTCCCCGAGCAGACGGGTTCGGCACTGCTCGAGCATGCTGGGCGACAGGTCGAGGCCGACGATCCCGACGCCGGCGCGGGCCGTCGGAATCAGAATCCGGCCGGTTCCGCAGCCGATCTCCAGAACCGGACCGCCGGTCGAACGGGCGGCCTCCAGATAGAACTCGACGTCCTGCCGATCGCGGTAGGGTATGACGTGGTCGTAGAGATCGGCGATGGCGGCGTACTCGTCTTCGGTGCCGGCAGGGTTCACGACCTGCGCCTCCGTTCCGTGTTCACTCTGGCGCGCCCCGTCGCCGCCCCGAAGGCATCACGATCAACGAGATGCGCTTCCTTGGCCCGGACTGGGTGGTGTACCGCAGCACGCTCCACGGCCAGCGGGTGCCCAAGGCCGGCGGAGACCCGGTGCCATTCGAAACCAAGTACCTCGACCTCCTCCGGCAAATTCCCACCGGCTGGCAGGTCGTCTACCGGATGTGGAGCGATAAACGGGGAACGGGGAACGGGGAACGGGAAACGGGGAACAGGGAACGGGGAACAGGGAACGGGACCCATGGGCGACCGCTAGCTCCCGTTCCCCGTTCCCCGTTCTCCGTTCCCTGTTCCTTCCCCGTCAGGTACTTCTTCCACCATCGGAGCTCGTTGATCATCCGGTGCACGTTGTTCCAGTGCCCGCCGATGCCGTGCGGCTGGCCGGCGTAGACGATCATCCGGGCCGGCACCCCGCGGCGCTTGAGTGCGAAGTACATCTGTTCCGCCTCCTCGTACGGCACGCGCTGGTCCACCTCCCCGTGGACGAAGAGGGTCGGCGTCCTGACCCGGCCGGCGTACGTGAGCGGTGACTGCTTGATCATGCGCTCCCGCGCTTCCGGCTCCCACGGAGTGCCGTAGAACTCCGTCTCCTTCGTGCGATAGATGTCGGCGGTGCCGTAGTCGCTGACCCAGTTGGAGATTCCCGCGCCGGTGATCGCCGCGGCGAGCCGGTCGGGGTACTGGGTGATGAGCCAGTTGGTGAGGAAGCCTCCGTACGAGTGCCCGGTGTGGCCCACGCGCGCGGAGTCGATCGGATAATTCCGCAGCACGTGGTCCACCCCCGACATCACATCCTCGCCGTCCTTCCGGCCCCACTCGCCCCACGTGGCCCACTTGAAGGCCTCGCCGTAGCCGGTGGAGCTCCGGAAGTTCACGTCGAGCACGAAGTACCCGTTCGCGGCGAAGAACTGCTTCTTGAAGTCGAAGCCGTACCCCGTGGCCGAATGCGGGCCGCCGTGGCTGGTCACGATCAGCGGATACGGGCCCCGCGCGGGATCGAGCCCCTGCGGCGCGAGGAGCCAGCCCTCGATCTCCGTGCCGTCGTAGCTCTTCCAGACGAGACGCCGCGCCGGCGAGAGGCCCACCTCGGTCAGAAGCGACCGATGCGCGTCGGTGAGCTTCCGCTCGTTGCGCCCGTCGAGGCTCGCGACGTACAGGTCGGCGGGCGCATCGTGGGTGCCGGCCGTGTAGGCGATCGTGGCGAAACGGCGGTCGATCGTGAGCCCGGCGATTCGGCGCGGCCCGCGGGTGACCTGCTCGACCGCGCCACCCGGCACCGAGACCCGGAAGAGGTGCGTCTCCCCGCCCCGGTCCGCCGTGAAGTAGAGGAACCGCCCGTCCGGCGACCAGCGCGAGTCGTCCGGCTCGAGATCCCACATTGCCGTGAGATTGAGCGGCTCGCCCCCGTCCACCGGACGGACGAAGAGGTCGCGCGGTCCGCCGTGGCTGAGCTTCTGCGCGATCACCATGTCGGTGCCGAGCGTCCGGGCGTACGAGAGGTACTTCCCGTCGGGAGAGAACCCGAGGTCGCCGTGGACGAACCCGTCGTCGGTCACGCGCGTCACCTTCCCCTCGGTCGTAACGAGCCAGAGGTCGGGCTGCTCGTACTTGAGCTCGTCGCGCCAGCCGGGATCCGCGGTGAAGGCGAGCAGGCGGCCGCCCGGATGCCAGGTGATGTTGTCGGGACGGATGTCGAGATCGACGAGCACGGTCACCGGCCCGCCGTCGGCCGGCCGGATGACCAGCTGCTGGGCCGGCCGCGCACGAAGGTTGGGCGCCGGAAATGGCGCGCCATCGCGCTGGAAGTCCTTCCAGTCGAAGGTGACGCCCCGGAACCGTTCCTCGTGCCGCCGCTCGAAGTCGCTTTGCGCCTCGCGCTCCGGCCGGGGCCGAGGCTTGTCCTGCGTGGCGGCGATCCACTTCCGGTCCGGGCTCGAGACCCCCGATGGGAGACTGTCGATGCGGGTAGGCGCTGCGGCGGGAGCCCCGGGATCGACCGCCCAGGTCTGCCGGTCCGCAGTGTACGCCAGCGTTCCCTCGTCCGTCCAGCGCGGGTTGGCGACGTCCCGGCCGTAATGCAGCACGCGGCGAGGCGGGCCGGAGGCGTCGGCCGGCACCACGTAGACCTCGACCCGCGTGCTGTTGTCCTCCTCGATACGGGTGGAGGAGGTGAAGCTCACCCAGCGTCCGTCGGGGGAGATCCGCGGAATGGCGACGGTCTGGATGCGGTAGTAATCCTCGATCGCGAGCGGGCGGCCGGCGCGCGCCGTCTGCTGGGCGGCCGCTCCGGGGCCGGTCGCCAGAGTGAGGGCGATCGCCGCCATCGCGCGGGAGGAAAGCCTTCCACGGGCTGGATTCACGGGGACCTCGGGGTGCGGTTCAGTAGTGTCCTGAGACGCTACCGAAGATATCGCCGTGCGGCGCGTCGGGATCGGCCGGGTTACCTTCGTTGTCTCAACCGGGAATCCCGTGGGAGATCGAACATGACCGAGCGACCGACATCCGCTGCGCTGGGGCTTCTGGCGCTCCTTCTCGCCATTCCTGACGCCTCGGCCGCCCAGCAGCCCGCCGACTCCGGCGCCTTCGTGGTGCGGCTCGGTGCCGACACCGTCTCCGTCGAGCGGTGGGTGCGCCGCGGCGACCGGATCGAGGCCACGGCGGTCACGCGCAGCCCGCGAACCGCCGTGAGGCGTCTGGTCCTCACGCTCGCGCCCGACGGCTCCGTCGCGCGGTTCGCGGCCGGCCCGGCGGCGCAGACCCCGGCCCCGGAGGAGCGACCCCCGGCGGTCGCGGGAGCCATTCCGCTGGTGGGCGGCTTCTGGCTTCCCTGGGAGCTGGTGTTCATGCGCGCCCGGGGGGCCGGGAGAGACAGCGTCGTGGTCGACGTCCTCACCGGTGGCGCCGCGCGGCCTACACCCGTGGTGAAGACCGGCGACAACCGGTTCCGGTCCGTGAGCCAGTTCGATCAGGACATGAACGCTCGCGTCGACGCGCGGGGCCGCCTGCTGGCGCTCGACGTCGTTCTCGGCAACAGCGTGGAGCGGGTGAGCTGGATCGACACCGACGCGCTCGCGAGGGATTTCGCGGCGCGAGATCAGGCGGGCAGAGGACTCGGGCCGCTCTCACCGCGCGACACGATCATCCGGTCGGTGCGCGGCGCCCGCGTCGTGGTGGATTACGGGCGGCCGTCGCTCCGCGGCCGGCCCCTCGACGTGCTGGTGCCGCCGGGCCAGGTCTGGCGCGCCGGCGCCAACGACGCCTCCACCCTCACCACCGACCGGCCGCTCGCCTTCCAGGGCTATACCCTGGCACCCGGCACGTACAGCGTCTTCGTGCTGCCCGAGCCAGGGCGGTGGACGCTCATCATCAACCGGCAGACCGGTATCAGCGGCCTCGATCGGCACCCGGCGCAGGACCTCGCCCGCATCCCGATGCAGACCCGCACGAACGCCCCGGTCACGGAGCGGTTCACGATCGACGTGACGGAGGGCGGGAGCGGAGGTGTGCTGACGTTCCGGTGGGGCGCCCTGGAGGCCGGCGCCCGGTTCAGCGTGGGAGGCTGAAGCCGGACGCCGGGCCGGCCGGCTAGTGGATGCCGACCCGGCCTTTCACGGAGGCGAGGAGCTTGGCCGAGTCGTAGCCGATCCCGTCCTTGAAGACCGTCACGGTCCGGTTGATCGCGGCGGGGTCGGCGGTGAGGTCGCCGCGAAGCACGACGATATCGGCGATCTTGCCCTTCTCGACGCTGCCCAGCTCGCGGTCGACGCCGAGAATCCTGGCGCCGTTGAGCGACATGATCTGCACGACCTGCTCGGGCGAGAACCCGGCCTCCCGGAGCAGCTCGAAGTTGCGCTGGTCGCCGTATCCCGGCAGCGCCCCGCCGTTCCCGGTCGGGTCCACGCCGGCCGCGAGCAGACCCCCCGCCGCCACGAACGCCCGCTCGTAGGCCATTCCGTTCCGGAACACGTCGATCGTGAAGCGCGACTGTCCCGAGCTGTCGATCTGGTTCCGGGCGCGGAGATAGTCCTCCCGGACCTCCGGAGCCATCGCCTCGAGTGCCCTCGGGTCCCGCGTCGGCCGGTTGGGGACGAAGAGCTCGTAGACCGCGAGCGTCGACGTCATCGGGACCTTCTTGTCGATCATCACCTTGAACGTCCGCTGCGCGGCAGGATCATCCGGCTTCACCGCGGAGCCCGCGGCGACGAGCGTCGTGGGGCAGACGTCGGGCTGCTTGTCCGCCACGTAATCCGAGTTGGTGAAGAGGCCGTGCTCCAGATTGTCGATGCCGAGCTCGACCGCCTCGGTGAAGCTCACCGAGCAGATGTGCCCGGTGACCTTGATGCCCTGCTTGTGCGCTTCGTCGATGGCCGCCTTGAGCTCCGCCCGCCGGATGTCGGTGTACGCCTTGAGCCAGGTCGCGCCCTCCTTGGCCCAGTACGCCACGAATCGCCGCGCCTGCTCGGGCGTCTCGAGCAGCGTCATCGTGGTGAGCCCCTCTCCGCCGGTGATGTAGGGCGCGGTGACGTGGATGCGGGGCCCGGGGATCCGGCCCTTCTCGATCTCCGCCTTGAGGTTGAGCTCGGCGTAGGGCGCGCGGCTTCCCGTCGTTCGGACCGTGGTCACCCCGGCGCCCAGATAGAGCCGGGGCGCGCTGAAGGTGAGCTGCGCCGCGCGGCCGCCCGCCGCCGTGTAGTAGAGGTGGTTGTGGAGGCCGACGAGTCCCGGAATGAGGGTATGACCCTGGAGGTCGAGCACCCTCGCCCCCACCGGCACCTGGACCTCGCCGGTGCCTCCGACGGCCGCGATGCGGCCGTTCTCGATCACGACCGTCTGGTTCCGCCGCGCCGGCTTGCCGGTGCCGTCGATCACGGTGACGCCGGTCAGCGCGATGACCGGCGCGTCGACCGTCACCACGTCCTTGACCGGGCGGCCCATGGAATCGGCGCGCTGCGCCGCGGCCGGGGAGACGGCCGGGCCGAGAGCGGCCAGCAGAATCGCGACGCGCCGGGAAAACGGGAAGAACGAGCCCATGACTCCTCCGAGGGATTACCGCGTCATCGCGCGGTGAACGTCATCATCATGCCCGACTCGAGGTGCTCCGAGATGTGGCAGTGAGCCATCCAGGTGCCCGGGTTCGAGACTTCCAGGAGAATGTCGGCCGTGCTGCCGGCCGGCAACAGGAACGTGTCCTTCCAGACGAGGTTCGTGTTGCGCACACCGTTCTGCTCCAGCACCAGGAACCGCTGGCCGTGGAAGTGGATCGGGTGCTGCATGCCGTGCAGGGTCTCGCGCAGGTTCGCGATCCGGACCTTGACCACGTCACCGACTCGGAAGTCCCACGCGATGTCCATGTTGCGGCGACCGGTACGTGCGTCCTCCAGGAT
>JBOHSH010000224.1:0-4954 GCA_050733195.1 Gemmatimonadales bacterium | reverse complement strand
CCGGCACCCCGTCTCGAACCGCGGCCGTCTCCTGGGCCGTCATCCCGCGGGACGACTCCGCCGCGACGTCTCAGTCACGGTACCAGCGCGTGCTTCGTCGGCCTTTGCGCACCGCGGCGCTTTCCTTCCGCTTGCGGCGTTCGCTCGGCTTCTCGTAGTGGCGATGCTTGCGAAGATCAGAAAGGATTCCCGCCTTCTCGCACTTCTTCTTGAAGCGCTTCAATGCGCGCTCGAAGCTCTCATCCTCGTGGATGACGACTTCCGACATCCCGGAGCTCACCCCTTCCAGGCCCCTGTCGGGCGCAAGTATCGATAGGGGTGCAAGTTAGAAACCTGCTCCGGGGGAATCAAGGCGATCATCCGGGCGGCCACGAGAGCTTCCGCCCGCCCAGCAGGTGCACGTGCAGGTGATACACCGACTGTCCGCCGTCCGGTCCGTGATTCACCACCAGGCGGTACCCGTTGTCCACGAGTCCGAGATCGCCCGCGACCGTCACGGCGAGCTTGAGCGTCTCCACGAAGTCGGTGATGCCGTCGCCGCCCACCGCGTCCTCGGCAGCGTCGAAGTGGCGCTTCGGTATCACGAGTACGTGCACCGGGGCCTGCGGGTTGAGATCCCGGAACGCGAGCGCGTGGTCGTTCCGCGCGACGACGGTCGCCGGAATCTCGCCGCTGGCGATGCGGCAGAAGATGCAGTCGCTCATGGGTGCCTCCTCGAACGTTGCGCCGCCACGAGCGCGGCCGCGGCGAGCGCGGCTGTCTCGAACCGGAGGGCGTGCGCCGCAAGCCGCACCGGCTCGAAGCCGCGGTCGCGGAGCAGCGCGATCTCCTCCAGGGTGAGCCCGCCCTCGGGCCCGACCACGATCGTGACCGCACCGCCCTCGGGCAGGATGGGAGGCGCGGCGCCCGTGGCATCGGCGAGCCAGCGCGCCCCCTCCCGCGGCTGTTGCTCCGACGGCAGGACCGCGGTGAGCGGCATTGGCGCGAGCACCCGCGGCGCCCACGCGGCGCCCGATTGCTTGATCGCCTGCCGGGCTCTCCGGCGGAGCGCCTCGAGGTGCGTCTCGCGCAACCGGGTCGCGACGCTCACCGCGCGCTCGGTCTCGAGCGGCAGCAGCTCCGTGACGCCGAGCTCCGCCGCCTTCTCGACCAGCCAGCCGAACCGCTCGCGGTCGCCCGCGCCCACCCAGAGCGCGACCCGGGCGGGAGGCGGAGCCCGGTCGACGACGCCCACCTGAATCACCATGCCGCGGCCCAGCGCCTCGAGCCGGCCGTCGCCGGTGCCGCCGTCGCCGTCGAACAGCCGGACGGTGTCGCCCGGCTGGGCTCTCCGGGCGCGGAGGTGCTTGAGCTCCTCGTGGTCCGGCTCGATCAGCGCGCCGGGCGCGAGCGCGGCCGGCTCCACCAGCACCGGGTGCACGGCCTAACCCGCGCTCGCCGCGACGGCCCACCACCCGTCGTCCACCGCCTCGTCCACCGGGCGGAAGCCCGCCCCCGCGAGATCCGCTCGGAACTCCTCGCGCTCCGGCAGCTCCATCCCCGCGAAGACCGCCACGCCTCCGGGCACGAGGGTCGCGCGAATGGCCGGCAGCAGCGTCACGTTCACCCGCGGGACAATGTTGGAGACCACCATTTCGACCGGGCCCAGGAGCGGCGCGAGCGTCGCCGCGTCGCCGAGGAGGAATCCCACCGATCCCTGCACCCCGTTCCGGCGCGCGTTCCGTTCGGCCACTGGCAGGGCCTCCGGATCCACCTCGATCCCGGTCGCGCGCAAGGCGCCGAGCTTGGCCGCCGCGATCGCGAGCACGCCGCTCCCGCTGCCGAGATCGAGCAGCCTGCTTCCGGGAACGAGCCTGCGGTCGAGGAGAACGAGCGCGGAGCGGGTCGAGCCGTGCTCGCCGCTGCCGAAGGCGGTCTCGGGGTCGAGCACCACCGTGGTCTCCGGAAGATCCGGCGAATCGACCCAGCTCGGCGTGAGAGTGAGCCGGCCGACGCGGCGGGGCCCGAGCCCGTCGCGCCACCGCTCCGTCCAGTCCACCGCGGGCAGCTCGACCAGGTCGGCTGCGGCGGAGCTGCCGAAGGCGCCCTGGAGCCCCGCCACCAGAGCGCGGCCCGCGGTCTCGTTCTCGGCGAACCCGACGAGGCTCCCGTCGTCCCGCTCCTCCACCGCGTGGCCGGTTCGGCCCACCAGCCAGGCCGCCATCGCGTCGCGCGCCGGTCCGGGGCTCCGGATGCGCACGGCGCACCAGCTCATGCGCCCAGCGCCTCCTTGAGCCGGCTCCAGAAGCCGCCGCCCTCCCTGGGTGGATCGCCTTCCACCTTGGCCAGCTCCTCGAGCAGGCGCTTCTGCTCGCCGGTCAGGTTCTGCGGCGTCCAGACGTGCACCAGCACGTTCAGGTCGCCCGCGCCCGACTGTCCCAGCCGCGGGAGACCCTTCCCCCGGATCCGGAGCACCGTGCCGGCTTGCACGCCCGCGGGCACGGTCAGCCGTTCCTCCCCGTGCGGCGTGGGCACGACCACGCTCGCGCCGAGCGCGGCCTGCGAGAACGAGAGGGCGAGGTCGTAGGTGAGATCGTCGCCGTTCCGCTGGAAGCGCTCGTCCTCCTTCACCTCGATCAGGACGAGGAGATCGCCCGCGGGACCGCCCCGGAGCCCCGCGGCGCCCTGGCTGCGAAGCGTGATGTAGTTGCTGTTGGAGACGCCGGCGGGAATCTCGACCGGGACCGTCCGATCCCCGCGCACCCGCCCGTCGCCGCGGCACACCTCGCAGGGATTCGTGATGATCTGCCCTTCGCCCCCGCAGGTGGTGCACGGCATCACGGAGACGAACTGCCCGAACATGCTGCGCGTCGCGCGCTGCACCTGGCCGCTTCCGCCGCAGGTGCCGCAGGTCGTCGGGCGGGTGCCCTTCCCCGCGCCGGTGCCGTCGCAGGTCCCGCAGGGAAGCAGCGTCTTGAGCTTGACCGAGCGGCGGGCGCCGGTCGCCACTTCCTGAAGCGAGAGCCGTACGCTCACCCGGATGTCCTGGCCGCGGCGCGTCTCGGTGTGCTGGCGGCCGCCGCCGAACAGCGTCTCGAAGCCGCCCAGCCCGCCGAAATCCCGCATGAAGATGCTGAGCGCTTCGGCCAGGTCCACGTGATGGAAGTTGGCGCCGGTCCGGAGCCCCGCTTCGCCGTAGCGGTCGTACACGCTCCGGGTCTCCGGATCGGCCAGCACCTCGTAGGCTTCCGCGATCTGCTTGAAGCGCGCTTCGGCGTCGGGTGAGGAGTTCTTGTCGGGATGGTACTGCATCGCCATCCGGCGGTAGGCCTTCTTGATCGCGTCCTCGCTCGCGTCGCGCGGGACGCCCAGCAGCTGGTAGTAGTCGCTCACGCCATCAGTCCTTCCACCAGCCGGCTGGTCTGCTCCACGAGTCCGATGACCTTGTCGTACGGCATCCGCGTCGGCCCGAGCACGCCCACCACGCCGGTGAGCTGGCCGCTCCGGTAGGGCGAGGTGACGAGCGTGAACTCGGCCAGCCGGGGATCGTCGTTCTCGGCGCCGATGGTGATGGTGACCCCGCGCCGGTGGTGCGCCTGGAAGGCGCGCTGCAGGAGATCCCGCCGCTCGGTGAGGGTGAGAAGGCCGCGCATCCGGTCCTGCGACGCGAACTCCGGCTGGTCCGCGAGCGGCTGGGCGCTGCCGAGCACGACACCGGCGTCGCGCGGTGTGAGGTCGAACAGCTCCTCCCCCTGAGCGACGAAGACGTTGAGCAGCTCGCGGCCCTCGCGGCCGTCGGCGTCGCGGAGCCGCTCCGGAAGCGAGCTCCGGATCTCCCGGAGCGTGAGGCCGGCCAGCCGCTCGTTGAGGATCCGGGAGACCTGGTCCACGGCCTCGGGGGCGAGCGACGCCGGCACCTCGACGAAGATGGTGCGGACGAGACCGCTCTGCAGGGTGAGCACCACCAGAAGCCGCTCGCTCGAGGGGCGCACCAGCTCGAGGCGCTCGAGCACGAGCCCGTCGAGTGTCGGCGCGAGCGCGACGCCCAGCTCCTGGGTCAGCACCCCGAGCACCTGGGCGGCGCGGCGGAGGACCTCTTCGATGGCGCTCCGTGGAGCGGGGGTGATCTCGCTCTCGATCCGCTCCAGCTGGTGCGCGGGGACCGGCCGGATCCGCATGAGCCGGTTCACGTACAGACGGTAGGCGCGGTCGGTCGGGATGCGGCCGCCTGAGGTATGGGCGTGGTAGAGGTAGCCGCGGGTCTCGAGGTCGCTCATGGTCCCGCGGATGGTCGCGGGAGACATCCGGAGCCCGCTCTTCCGGGCCACGGCGTGGCTGCCGGCCGGCTCCGCGGTCTCCACGTAGAGCTGGACCACGGCCTCCAGGACGCGCGATTCGCGCTCGTTCAGATCGTCATGCTCCGGCACGGCCGAAATCTAGGAATCCGGGAGGGCCGCCACCAGCGCATCGAGGCGGAGCCAGCCTTCGGGGGTCAGCCGAACCCGGCCGTCGTACTCCGTTGCCCACTCCTCCCTTAGCCAGCTCTGCCTCAGGTGAAGTGGCACGGAACCTGTGGAAACTCCACGATCGGTACGGAGAGCGAGGTATAGATCCTCCAGATGCATAGCGCGACGGTCGAGGCGCTCCTCATCCTCCCGCGGCGAGGCGCCCGATTCCACCCGACGCCGGTAATCCTCCCACTCACGGGTGTTCCAGGACCGGCGGTCGCCGGAGCCGCTGTGGGCCGAGGGTCCGAGCCCGATGAACGCCGCGCGGAGCCAGTAGGCGGAGTTGTGGCGGGCCCGGAAGCCCGGTCGGGCGGCGTTGGACACCTCATAATGGTCGTAGCCCGACTGCTCCAGCCGGTCGTGGGCGAGAAGGAACTCGTCCGCGGCGCGGTCGTCGGGAGCGGGAATGGCTTCGCCGCGGGAAGTCCAGCGGCCGAGGGGGGTAAGCGGCTCGATGGTGAGGGCGT
>JBOHSH010000223.1:0-4077 GCA_050733195.1 Gemmatimonadales bacterium | reverse complement strand
CCCTGG
The DNA here is from genome assembly GCA_050733195.1 of Gemmatimonadales bacterium. GTDB lineage: Bacteria > Gemmatimonadota > Gemmatimonadetes > Gemmatimonadales > GWC2-71-9 > JABFSM01. The sequence goes on along the minus strand of JBOHSH010000223.1, from coordinate 4,071 downwards.
CGCTCGCGGAGCCCGGCGAGGCTGCAGACCGTGGGGGCCCGTCCCGGGCGGATCCGCCCCGTCCCTGGATCGGTGTCGAACACGTACAGCTGAGTATAGGTGCGAACCGCGAGCCGGCGGCCATCGGGAGACAGCGCGGCCTCCGTGATCACGCGCCCTGACCCGTTGCCGGGAACGATCGGCAGACTGTCATGCAGGGCCGCCACGGCAGGCCGGTGGCCGCGACCCCAGGCCGCCGCCGGCAGCTCGAAGACCAGGGCCGGGCGGCGGCGGCCGCCGGAGTCGGCTAGCGGGCGCTTGGTGATCAGGAAGATCGTCCCGCTCCGGCTCGCGTACATCGCCTCGACGTCGTGCGGGCCGTCGGAGTACCGGAAGGGCAGCGCCTCCGACTCGACGACGCCGGCGAAGCTCGCCTCTTTCGCCGCCGGCTCCGGGACGCGGTAGATGGTCACCGCGTCCCGCCGGGCACCGTTGTCTCCGACGTCCCCGATGAAAATGCATCGCGGCCTGCCGGCCGCGGCCCGCGCCGGGTTGCCCGGCGCTCCGCACGGACCCATCGTCGCGGTCTCCCAGTCGACGTTGCTCGCGCCCGCGACCCGCCAGACGCCCCGGTCCGATCCGCCCGTGTCCACGGCGAAGAGCACCGGCTCATGACCCGAGTCGTTGATGACCCAGAGGATGCCGGGCTGGGTCGCGCTCAGGACCGCGGCCGACGCTTCCACGAGATCGGATCGGAGCCGAGTCGGTATCTCGCGTGCCTCGACCGCGACACCCATCGTATCGGGCTGGACCGATGCCGACGACCGCCGGCTCGAATCCCCGAGGGCGCACCCGGCGGCCCAGATCAGCACCACGAGCCCCGCTCTGGTCACCCGTCCTCCGATGGCTCGGCGCTGGAAAGTGGACGACGCCGGCCGCCCGCACTTGACTTTCGGGATTTATTCGGTATGGTGGGACGGAGCCATTCTGGGAGGGATCGGTGGTGCTCGACCTGGAGCAGAAGCTCGACATCCTCATGGCGCTCGCCGCCGACGACCGGGACGGCCGGCCCCCGCCGCCCCGGCTCCGGCACACCGACGACCTGGGCGCGCTTCGTCCCCTTAACATCCGCGACTTTCGCCCCCGGGCCGGCATGCGGATGCGGCTGCTGCGCGTCCTCATGACCAACGCCTGCAGCTTCAACTGCCACTACTGTCCCATGCGGCGGGACCGTGAGCTGCCGCGCACGCTCCTCAAGCCCGAAGAGCTCGTCCGCATCTTTCTCGGCGCCCGCCAGCGAGGGTGGTGCGAGGGGCTCTTCATCACCACCGGCATTCCGGGACGGCCGGTGCACGTGGCCGATCAGCTCGTCGCGGTGCTCGAGCTGCTGCGCGAGCGGCATCGCTTCACGGGCTACATCCACGTGAAGCTCGTCCCGGGCGCCGACGACGCGCAGATCGAGCGGATCACGAGCCTCGCGAGCCGGGTGTCGATCAACTTCGAGGCCCCCTGCGGCGCCACGCTCGCCCCTATCGCCCCTGAAAAGCAGTGGGACGTGACCTATCGGGGCTTCGAGCGGGCCCGCTCGCTGGTCGTGAACGAGCGGCTCGCCCGGGACCATGGGCGCCCCGTCGATCCGCTCCACCCCGGCGGCGCAGCGGGGATGACGATGCAGTTCGTGGTCGGGGCCACGCCCGACTCCGACGAGACCATCCTTCACACGATTGCCCGGCTTTCCCGAAGGGGCGGAGTGCACCACCCGCACTTCAGCGCCTTCCGTCCGATAACCCGCACGCCGATGGAGAGCGTCCCGGCCGCCCCGGCTCTGCGTGAGCATCGGCTCTATCAGGCGGCCCACCTCATGAAGGACTACGGATTCGAGGTCGCCGAGGTCGTGTTCGAGGGTGCCGGCAACCTGCCGCTCGGCATCGATCCGAAGGCGGCGTGGGCGCTGTCGCACCCCGAGTTGTTTCCAGTCGAGGTTCGCACCGCGGAGTACCGGGAGCTGGTGCGGGTGCCCGGCATCGGCCCCGTCGTCGCTCGGCGCCTCGTGAAGGAGCGCGTGGACACCGTGATCCGCGGCCTTCGGGACCTCCGGGCTCTCGGAGTGCTCGTCGATCGCGCGGCCGGCTTTCTCACCCTGGGCGGGCGCAGACTCGCCGATACCCGTTGGACGGAGCAACTCGGCTTCTGGGCCCCCGAGGATGAAGCGGGCGGCTACCATCTCACCTACGAAGTCAGCCCCGGAACCTTCCGATAGCTATTCCGTCGCTGGCTTGCCGGTCCCCGGCTCGGCGGACCAGTCGGTCAGCACCGCCACGATGAGGCTCACCGCTCCGAGCACGAGGAAGAAGTTTCGCGCCTTGCGGTGCCTCGAGAATCCGAGCAGCCAGGGCACCGCCGGCAGGACCGCGCCCAGCACGGCGTCGGTTCTTCCGTGCACGCGCCAGGGCAGCCGCTTCGTGGCTCCCGCCATGCCGCTGTAGGCCGCGGCGACCGTTTCGGCGGCCACGGCCGCCGTCCGGGGAAAGCGGAACAGCCTCGGCGCCGCCGCGGTGGCGGCGGCGGTGGAGTAATCGATCAGGCCGTGCAGCTTCGGGCTGATGGGCTTCTTCATCGGCTCCCTCCTGAATCATCGGCGGCTATGGTCCGCCCGGGTGTGTGTGCATTCCGGTCGCCTGTCAGTTCTGCACGGCGTCGAAATCCGTCCACCCGGACGCCTGTTCGGCCCGCCTCGCTCGTCACCACCCGAAGTAGGGGACGGCCGCGGAGGAGCCGGTTCCACTGTCCGGCCGGCTCCGGATGACACCGGGAGTCTTGTATGCGTCGAGCGCTGCTCTTGTGTGGAGGACTGGGGCTGTCGGCTTGTGCCCATCCGGTCGTCGAACCCGTGGTGCCGGCGGAGGCTCCGCCGGCCGGCGTGGTGGTGCGGGCTCGGGACGAGACCTACCGCGTGTCGGGAGACGATCGCCAGGCGCTGACGACCAGCGTCCAGGCCGGTGGAGTCGTGCAGGGCCAGCGACGCTACTTCGGCTTTCACCGCTGGACCATCACGTGGAGCCTCCAGTTGGCCGAGCGGGACGGCCAGTGCGCCGTCACCGACGCGACGGTCTTCGTGGACTCCCGGATGACCCTGCCGGAGTGGAGCATGCCGCCGGGCGCCGAGCCCTCGCTGCGCGAGCAGTGGACCGAATTCCTCGCCGCGCTCAGGGAGCACGAGCTGGGGCATCGCCGGATCATCGTGCTGGGCGCGGCGCGGGTCCGGGAGACTCTGCTCGCCGTGCACGCGCCGAGCTGTGACGGCATGACGGACGCGGCGACCTTTGCGGCGGGCGAGGTGCTGACGCTCCTGCGTGTGGCCGATGCCGGCTACGACGAGGAGACTCGGCACGGGATCACCCAGGGAGCCGCCTGGCCGCCCTACACCGGGACGGTCGAGGTCAGCTTCTGATTCGCGAGCCTATGGCGCGTCCGGGTCGGCGAGCCCGGCGAGATCCGCGTGGTCGGTGAAGGAGAGGGATTCGGAGTTCACGCAGAAGCGAAGGCCGGTGGGCGCCGGCCCGTCGTTGAAGACGTGGCCCAGATGGGCGTCGCACCTGGTGCAGAGGATCTCGAGCCGCCGCATCCCGTGGCTCAGGTCCTCCTCGGTGCGCACGTTCTCGGGCGCGATGGGGGCGAAGAAGCTCGGCCAGCCGGTGCCCGATCCGAACTTGGAGCCCGATCCGAAGACCGGCAGCCGGCAGCAGACGCAGGTGTAGACGCCTTCGCGCTTGTTGTCGAGCAGCGTCCCGCAGAAGGGGCGCTCGGTGTCCTTCCCGCGCGCGATCCGGTACTGGGCGGGTGTGAGCAGGCGGCGCCACTCGACGTCGAGCTTCACGACGCGCGGAGTCTCGACCGGGCCGATCAGCTCGCCTCTGGAGTCGATGACGCGGACGCGGACGGTATCAGGCATGCCGGAACAGGCATTGTCGAGAGCCGTTGCGCAAGAGCGGATGGTTGAGCCGGTGGGGAAGGGCGGTCCTTCCGGGTTCTGGGTTCTGGGTCGTGCACGGTCAAAAACCCAGCACTCAGAACTCAGAACTCAGAACTCAG
>JBOHSH010000222.1:0-2091 GCA_050733195.1 Gemmatimonadales bacterium | reverse complement strand
CGCGCCCGGGCGAGAAGGAGCTCCCGCCCCTGGCGACCCCGCCGTCCGGCACGCCCCGCGGGGAGAAGGCCGCGGAGTCGGCCCGCCCGCCGGAGACCGCCTCGCTCGGCGCGCCCACCGGCACCGTCACGGGCACCGGCGCCCTGACCCTCGACGTGGGCGATTTCCCGCACGCGTGGTACCTCCGGCAAGTGCTCCAGAAGGTCGAACAGGAGTGGCAGCGTCAGAACCAACCGAACGACCCGCAGCAGAAGCCGCAAGTCTACGTCGAGATCCAGCGGGACGGCTCGATCCAGCCGCCTGCTATCCACAAGAGCTCGGGGAACGCCTTCTATGACAACGCCGCCCTGCGCGCGGTCATGGGGGCGAGCCCCTTTCCGAAGCTGCCCGACGATTGGACGAAGCCTTCACTCCGCATCCTCTTCACCTTCGACCTTCGTCGTGGCTGACAGCTGATGGGTGAGCCATGAACAACCTGCTGCGTCCCGGACGTCCCCTTGCCTTTCTCGTGGCGCTGGTGCTGCTGGCGGTGATCGGGGGCGCTCTGTCCTCGCCACCGGCGGCCCGATCTCAAGCGGCCGACGTGCTGCTCAACGTGCTCGCCACCGGCGCCAAGAAGCTCAACATCGTGATCCCGAACTTCACGGTGGTCAGCGGTACCGATACCGCGGGGCTCGCGAAGAGCCTGCCGCAGGTGACGGCCCGGGACCTGACCTTCTCGGCCCTCTTCAGCGTGGTGTCGGATGTGCCGCCGATCCCGGCCGGGGATCCGGCGGGGCTCCGCGCCGCCTTCGCGAACTTCGCGGCGGCGGGGGCGCACGCGGGCCTGCAGGGGCTGCTCTCCCTGCGCGGCGACCGGGTCGAGGTGGAGATGCGCCTGCACGATCTGACCTCGCCCGAGTTCCGGCTGATCTCGACCAAGAAGCTCGAGCTGCCCGCGGCCCAGGCCCGGCGCCTCGCCCACAAGGTCGCCGATGAGGTCGTGCAGCAGTTCACGGGAGAAGCGGGGATCGCCGACACCAAGATCGCCTACGTCGGCGTGGTCGCGGGGAACAAGGAGCTGCACACGATGGACTACGACGGCGCGGGCTCCACGCGTGTGACGTCGAACAATTCCATCAATCTCTCTCCGGTGTGGAGCCCGGACACCCGCTCCCTCGCCTTCACGTCGTACATGCGGGGTTATCCGTACCTCTACCGGATGTTCCCCTTCGAGAACCGGCCGGTCCAGGTCCTGGCCGGCTTCCTCGGCATCAACACCTCGCCGGCGTTCAGCCCGGACGGGCAGTCGGTCGCGCTGACCCTTTCGCGCGACGGCAATCCCGAAGTGTACGTCCTGAACCTCGCCACCGGCGCCTTCCGGCGGCTCACCACCTACAGCGGCATCGACACCGAACCCTCGTGGTCACCCACCGGGCGCGAGATTGCGTTCGTGTCGGAGCGGGCGGGCGGGGCGCAGATCTTCGTGATGGACGCGGAAGGAGCCAACGTTCGCCGCGTCACCCAGTCGGGATTCAACACCCAGCCGCGCTGGTCGCCGAAGGGCGACACGATCGCCTACACCTCCCGGCAGGGCAACTTCGACCTCTGGGCGATCAGCCCCGACGGGTCGAATCTGAGACGGCTCACCGCCAGCCCCGGCAACAACGAGGGCTCCTCCTGGGCTCCGAACGGGCGGCACCTCGTCTTCCAGTCCAGCCGGGCCGGGAGGTATCAGCTCTTCACCATGCTGGCCGACGGCTCCGAGCAGCAGCCGCTCCCGCGAGGCCCGGGCGAATCCACAAGTGCTTCTTGGTCACCGCGCCTTCCGTGATAGGATGATTTAGTGGTGTGAAACGCGTCGAAATCGCGATGATATGACGGAGAAATCAAGGAGGATTTGACTCATGGCGTATCGACGGGGAAGCGTGCTGCTCGCAGTTCCCGTGCTCGTCCTCTCTCTCTTTCTCGTGGGGTGTCCGAAGCGGCCCGCCACGACGGCGGCCTCCGCGCCTCCGCCGACCGGTTCGCCTTCGCCCTCCGCCGCCGCGCCCTCCACGAGCCCGTCCGGTCCTTCCATGACGCCGTCGCCCGCCGCCCCCGGGACGGCGA
>JBOHSH010000221.1:0-2750 GCA_050733195.1 Gemmatimonadales bacterium | reverse complement strand
GGCCCGGAGCGGAGCGCCGCTCGGACACGACGGAACTCGGCAAGTACCTGGCGGAGGTGGTCCGGCTGAACGACTCGGCCGCCAACTTCCGCATCGTCTGCCCCGACGAGATGGTGTCCAACCGCCTGTCCGCCGTGTTCGAGGCCACGCCCCGCCAGTTCACCTGGCCGACCGACCCGCGCGACGAGTCGGTCGGGCGCCGCGGCCGGGTGCTGGAGATCTTGAGCGAGCACACCTGCCAGGGATGGCTCCAAGGGTATCTCCTGACCGGCCGGCACGGGCTGTTCCCGTGCTACGAGGCGTTCGTCGCCATCGTGGACAGCATGATGGCCCAGTACGCCAAGTTCCTGAAGCAATCGGCCGAGGTCCCGTGGCGGCAGCCGGTGTCGTCGCTCACGTACCTGCTCAGCTCGGAGGGCTGGCGGCAGGACCACAACGGGTACTCGCACCAGATGCCCGGGTTCATCAACACGCTCCTGAACAAGAAGGCCCAGCACGTCCGGGTCTACCTCCCGCCGGACGCCAACTGCCTCCTGTCCACTATCGACCACTGCCTGACGAGCACCGACAAGATCAACCTGGTCATCGCGTCGAAGCAGCCGATGCCCCAGTGGCTCCCCGTCGAGAAGGCAGACGCGCACTGCCGAGCCGGGGCGTCGGTGTGGGAGTGGGCGAGCACCGACGGCGGCGCGAACCCGGACGTGGTGCTGGTCGGCTCGGGTGTCTATCCGACCGCCGAGGTGCTCGCCGCGGCCGGACTACTCCGCCGGGAGCTGCCGGAGCTGCGGGTCAGGATGGTGAACGTCACCGACCTGTTGATCCTGGAGCTTGACTCGTACCACCCGCACGGGCTCTCGCCGGAGCGGTTCGACGATCTGTTCACCCCGGACCGGCCGGTGGTGTTCAACTTCCACGGCTACCCCTCGGCGGTGACGCAACTCCTGTGGGAGCGGCCGCGGCACGAGCGGTTCGTGATCAACGGCTATCGGGAGGAGGGGACGACGACGACCCCGTTCGCCCTGCTGGCGATGAACGGGGTGGACCGCTACCACGTCCTGATGCAGGCGGTGCGGGCGGCGGCGCCGTGCAACCCGGCCGTGGCGGCGAAGGCGGACGGGGTTGTGCATCGCTACGAACGGAAGTTGGCGGAGCACCGGGCCTACGTCGCCGAGCACGGGGAGGACCCCGAGGAGATCGCGGAGTGGACGTGGGACGCGCAGGGGGCGCCTCGCTGAACGTCCTGGCGCTGAACGCGGGCAGCGGCAGCCTCCGCTACAAGCTGTTCGCCCGCCGGGAGGGCGACGGACCGACGGCCGAGTCGCTGCTGAAGGCGCATGCGTTCGACCGCGTCCAGGGCCGCGCGACGGTCGAGGCGGCCGAGCGAGCGGTCACCGACTGCCTATCCGTGGGGATCGACGCGATCGGCTGCCGGGTGGTTCACGGCGGCGGGCGGTTCGTCGGCCCCGCCCGTGTCACGCCGGAGGTGCTCGCGGCGATCCGCGACCTGAGCGACCTGGCCCCGCTGCACAACCCGACGGACGTGGCCGTGATCGAGGCGGCGACCCGGCGGGCCCCGGGCGTCCCGTCGGTGGCCGTCTTCGATACCGCGTTCCACCGCACGGTGCCGGAAGTGGCCTGGCGGTACGCGCTGCCGGGGGAGATCGGGACTGACCTGCGGCGCTACGGCTTTCACGGCATCGCCCACCGCCACGTCAGCGGGGAGTTGTTCCGGCTCCTCGGACGCGCCCCTTCGGGCACGCGAGTGGTGTCGTGCCACCTGGGCGGCGGGGCGAGCGTCTGTGCGCTGCGCGACGGGCGGAGCGTGGACACCAGCATGGGACTGACCCCGTTGGAAGGGCTGGTCATGAGCACCCGGTGCGGCGACCTCGATCCCGGCGTCGTCCTGCAGCTGTTCCGCGAGGGGCGCACGGTGGATGAGGTGCAGGAGCTCCTCTACCGCCGCAGCGGGCTCCTCGGGCTGTCCGGAGCGAGCGGCGATCTGCGCGACCTGGAGCCGGCGGCCGCGGCCGGCGACCCGCGGGCGGCGCTCGCCCTGGACATCGCGGCCTATCGCGTGCGTAAGTACGTCGGGGCGTACGCCGCCGCTCTCGGCGGGATCGACGCGCTGGTGTTGTCGGGGGCGCTAGCTGAGAACTGGGCCCCCTATCGCCGCCGTGTCCTGAGTGGTCTGGAGTTCCTCGGGGTGCAACTCGACGAGGAGCGCAACCGGGCCGCCGGTCCCGACACGCCGGCCCGCATCGGACCCGACGACGCCCCCGTGTCCGTCTGGCTGATCCCTGCCGACGAGGAGCGGCAGATCGCCCGGGAGGTCTTCGACCTGCTCTGCGAGAGTGCGGCCTGACCGGCCGACGGGTCGTCGCCGCCATCGAGGCGAACCTGGGCTCTATGATCGCGCCCGCTTCGCGCCGAAATGACCCCTTCCTCTGGTGGACGGGCGCTGTCACAGTGCTGGCCGGCGCGATCGCGTCGATCAGCGGATTCGGCATTGGCAGCCTCCTGACACCGTTGCTCGCCGGTGACTCTGTATCGCGGGAGCGCCAAGGTGTCCGCGCCCGGAGCGTGCCGAGCGCCCGGGATCCGATGCTGAAGCGGTCTTGGACACGCACGGCGGCCGGGGTGATGCACGCCCGCGTCGGCGGCGAACCTCCCCGTCGGGACGGCGTCGCGGTCGTGCTGGTCCATGGCCTGGTCATCTCGAGCCGTTACATGGTGCCGACCGCGGTCGAGTT
>JBOHSH010000220.1:0-2422 GCA_050733195.1 Gemmatimonadales bacterium | reverse complement strand
CACGCCCGTGAGGATCGCGATCTCCACCGCCCGCGCGGCGCGCTGCCGGCCTCCGCCGGCGAAGCCCGCATCGAGCCGGCTCGCCCAGCGGACCAGCGACGCGGCATCGAGACCCATCACCCAGTGTTCCAACGCGGTGCGCCGCTCCCGGTCGAGCGGAGGCTCCACGAACAGACCCTCGACCAGCGCCCGGATGTAGAGCCCGGTGCCGCCCACGATGACCGGCTGGCGCCTGCGGCGGCGAATCTCCTCGAGCCACATCGCCGCCTCGCGCGCGAAGCGACCGGCGCTGTAGCGGTCACCCGGGTTCACGACGTCCAGCCCGAGGTGTGACAGCCGCTGCCGCTCCCGGCGGGTGGGCTTGGCGGTGCCGATGTCGAGGCGGCGATAGACCTGCCGCGAGTCGGCCGAGATCACCTCGATCGGCAGGTGCTCCGCCAGGGCCAGCGCGACCGCCGTCTTCCCGATCGCGGTCGGACCGACGATGACGGGAACGCTAGCGTCGCCCAAACCGGCGCTCCAGCTCCTCCCGCGGCAGCTGCACAATGGTCGCCCGGCCGTGCACGTCGTGCGGTGGCAGCGCGGTGGCGAAGAGCCGGAGCAGGAGGGCGCGAACCTCGCTCTCCTCGAGCCTGGCGCCCGCCTTGACCGCCGCACGACAGGCGAAGGTGGCGGCGAAGCGCTCGAGGGGATTCGCCCACCCGCCGAAGCGGCCTCGCGCGAGATCCGCGACCACCTCCCGGAAGCACGCGATCCCCTCGAACCGCGGGTGGGGAGCCGGGACGGCATGCAGGACGACGGTGCGCCCGCCGAACGGCTCGACCTCGAAACCGACGCGGTCGAGCGTGTCCCGGTGCGCCTCGACGACGGCGAGCTCCTCGTCGGTGAGCTCCAGCGTCTCGGGCAGCAGCAGACGCTGGCTCGCCACCCTTCCCCCCGCGAGCTCCGCCATGGTCTCCTCGTACAGCACCCGCTCGTGGGCGGAATGCTGGTCGACGACCACGAGCCCATCGGGGCCCTCGAAGGCCAGGTAGCTGTCGAAGATCTGCAGCACGGGTGCGGCGAAGCCGCGGGGATCGACCTCCCCCTCCGAGCGCCTCCCTGCCGGCGCATCTTCCAGGGAGAGCGGAAGTGTGCCGGGATCCGCGGTCGACCATTCCGGGGCGACCGGCTGCGGACGCCACTCGCCGACCGGCGCCGCGGCCGTGAGGCGGCCGAGCGCGTGGCGCACCGCCTCCTCGGTGACTCGCTCGACGGCGACGCGGTCCCGGAAGCGCACCTCGAGCTTGGAGGGGTGCACGTTCACGTCGACGTCCTCGCGCGGCACCTCGATGCGGAGGAGCAGGCTCGGCCGGTCCCCGGGATGGATCGCGGAGCGATAGCCCGCCTCCGCGGCGCGAACGAGGAAGTTGTCCCGAAACGGACGGCCGTTCACGAAGAGCTGCGACCGCCGTCCCGTGGGCAGCGCATCGGCGGGCCGTTGCACGAAACCGGAGACGCGCACGCTGCCGAGGGCGAAATCCACCGGCACGAGCGTGCCCGCGAGCCCCGGTCCCCACACCGACGCAAGCCGCGCGGCGAGGTCCTGTGCCCCCGCCGCGTGGAGCCGGATCTCGCCGTCGATCACGAGCTCGAATCCGACCTCGGAATGCGCGAGCGCCAGCGTGGCGAGCGCCTCCGTGGCCGCCCGGGTCTCGCTGGGCACCGACCGCAGGAACTTCCGCCGCGCCGGCGTATTGAAGAAGAGCCCGCGCACGGTGACCGTCGTGCCCCGCTGGCGCGACACCGGCGCGACCGACTCCAGCCGTCCGCCGGTGACGCTCAGACAGCTGCTTTCCGTGCCGTCCGAGGTAGACAGCGTGAACCGCGAAACGGAGGCGATGGCGGGGAGGGCTTCGCCGCGGAAGCCGAAGGTCCGGACGCCGACGAGATCGGCGGCGGTGAGGATCTTGCTCGTGGCGTGCCGGTCGAGCGCGAGCACCGCGTCTTCCCGGCTCATCCCCGAGCCGTCGTCGCTCACGGTGAGGAGCGTCTTGCCGCCCTGCTCCAGCTCGACGCGCACGTGACTGGCCCCGGCGTCGAGCGCGTTCTCCACGAGCTCCTTGACCACCGAGGCCGGCCGCTCGACGACCTCGCCGGCCGCGATCTGGTTCGCGACGGCGTCCGGAAGGATGACGACGCGACGCGGCGAGGCGGGCGGCATGCGGTCAATTTAACCGCGGAACCGGAGCGACGACGTCGTCGGGAACCCAGCCGCGCGCGCCGTCGCGCGTCTGCACGAGCCACCATCCGGGCGCGCCCCGCTCGACCTTCACCACCCGGAAGGCCGGCACGCTCCCCTGCTCCGCCGCGAGCCCGTGCGGCGAGACGCGCAGGCTCGCGCTCGCGGCGACGATCGCGCGCGGCGCCCCGAGGCTCCGAT
>JBOHSH010000219.1:0-9495 GCA_050733195.1 Gemmatimonadales bacterium | reverse complement strand
TGGTAGGACTTCTCCGGATCCTCCAGGAGAATCCGGGGCTCGAGCCTCGGCCGCTCGTCCTTCCCCACCCAGGTAAGCTCCAGCCGCTGGCGCTTGCTCATCGGGGCTAATCTCTGCTCAAGGTGTGACGGCCCGAAGCGTTCGGGCCAGGATGTCGTTACCAACCCGCCAGGCGTAGACGCTCGTGGGCACCATCTCGATGGTCACGCCCCCCGCCGCCCGCTCGGCGCTCCGGGTCCGGGTCGTGGCGGTCACCCGTCCCAGCCTGTGCTCGGCCGCGAAGCGAATCAGCCCCTTCAGGCCTTCAGGTGCGTCCACCCAGCGGTCGGACCACTTCACCTCGGTGGCCCATGCCGGCCGCCCGTTGGCATTGAGCCGGACCAGGTCCACCTCTCCGTCTTCCCCGCTCCGGCCCCACCGGGCGTAGTAGAGCGGAGCCGGTTCATGGAACCACTGCGCGAGCACCGCGGTCTCCGCGAGGCAACCCATCGCGCTATCATCCGCGCCGAGCGGGGAGAACAGCGCCGAGCGGAGCGACGGATTGGTCAGGTAGACCTTGTAGGATACGGCGCGCTGGAATCGGCGCGCGTCGCGGTCCACCCGCTGCATCACCCGAATCAGGAAGGCCGCCTCCAGGTACTCCAGGTATTTCCTGATCGTATTCTTGGCCACGCCCGAGCCGCTGGCAAGGCCATCGAGGGAGAGCTCCTGCCCCGTGTTCCAGGCCAGCCTGGTGAAGAGCTGGTTGAGCTCCGGAATGTCTCCGATGCCGTAGAGCTGGGGCAGGTCGCGCAGCAGCACCTTGTCCACGATATCGCTCTTGATGAACCGGGCCGGGTCGGCCCGGACCGCGGCACTGAGCGCCGCTTCCGGATAACCGCCGAAATTGACGTAGTTGACGAACGCGGCATTGAGCTCGCCGAGATCCGGCGCGGCTGCCGTGCCGCCCGGCTCCTGCGGCCGGGGCGGCTCCGCCTCGCCGGTCAGCTCCACGTATTCCGCGAAGGTGAGCGGCGGCAGCAGGAAATCGGTAAACCGCCCCGCTCCCGACTCCCGGCTCTTGACCCTGAGCGCGGCGGCTGCCGAGCCGGATACGACCAACTTGAGGTCCGGACGGTCGTCCACCAGACGTTTGAGGTGAACCTCCCATTTCTCGAGATACTGGATCTCGTCGAGAAAGAGCCAGGCTACTGGCCCGCCCGCGGCGCGCTCTACCAGGCCCACCAGGCGCTCGAGCGAGAAGCCGTGATACAGGGGAAGGTCCACCGAGACGTATCCGACCTCCCGCGGCGGAGCCCCGCCGTCCAGCAGGGCCTGGATCGCGTGGTGAATAAGGACGGTCTTTCCCACCCTCCTTGGACCCAGCAGAATCACGGCCCGCCGGACCGAGCGCTCCCGTACCAGCGAGAGGAACCCAGGCAGGAACGCGCGAGGGCGCTTGGCGGTAAACCGGGTGCCCGCGGTGGCAGGCTGACCCCACCACGGATTCTCGGCTCCAACGCGCCTGGTGACCTCTTCGTCGGGAATCTGCTCCACGCCTCAAATAAGATCAGTATCATGATATTAGTCAAGCTGTTGCTGATAATCTACTACAAAACAACGAGTTAGCAGTCGCATATAATGGGCTCCACTGGGCTGCTGATAGGCGCGGAGAGGGTCATCCAACGAGGTATGTTAATTAGCGTCACAGTCGTGATCTTGTTGCTATAGTCCCATGGCCGGGTCAAATGACCCGCCAGTGGATCGTAAACAGCGGCTCCGACCGCGCCTCCTGCGAGAGCTTTCCTTCGATGGCGGCGATCAGCTCATCGCGCTGGCGGTCGATCCGGTCCTGGGCCTCGAAGAGCGATCGCCGCTTGAGATTCCGCTCTGACTCCAGGGTCCGGATCCGTTTTTGGGCCGCGATTTTTTCGTCCAGGGTCCGCGCCAGAGTAGACTCGCGGCGGGCCTCCTTGATGCCGCGGTCCAGTTCCTTGATCTCGCGCTCCATGCCCGCTTTCAGGTCGTCGGCCCAGCCGTCGAGCTTTTCCGCCTCCGCCTCCAGGTAACGCGCGTTGCGCTCCATAATGCTTCGCCGGATCGCGTCTTGCCGCTCGGCCAGGCGGCGGTCGATCGTTTCCTGCGCCGGGCTCGATTCGACTGGACCCGCCACGGCTGCAGCTAGGGTGAGCAACCGCTCGGCGGCTTCGTCCTCGATCGGCTGGCCGGTGACGTCCATGCCCAGCACGATCAAGTACTCCTCCGCTTGGTCGAGCGACTCCACTGTGAACGAGAAGGCGGAGAGCCATCCACCCCGGCCGACCAGGGGCTCGATCAGGGAGATCATTCCCTCGTGCGCCGAGTAGTCGAAGACTACCTCTGCCTGAGGGAGCACACGATTCCTGGCTCGGGCTACCAGGGTATCCGCCAGGGGGTGCGCCAGCCGGTAGAGATGTGCCTCTCCCGAACGGCGGGGGAGCTCGTATCGGCCGAGGGGAATGGCCTCCGCGAGCTCGGGGAAGGGCTGTACGCGAAGCTCGAACGCATCGTCGCCTTGAAACTCGGCTTGCCCAGTCAGCTCATGACGGGTGAGTCGCATCAGGAGCCGTTCGTGAAGGCTCAAGGATGCCCTGGAGTCGGCCTCTCGGGCCCGGAGTTTTTCCCGCACCTCGTCGTCGAAGCTCTCCAGCAGGTGCCGGCGGGTGCGAGCCATGGACTCATCGATTTCCAGGCTCAGCTCGAGCTGGAGCGCATCGAACGCCTGCTGGATTTCCTCCGGTCTGCGACAGGTCTGATAGATAGCCGCGATGCGCCGCTCCAGATCTACGCCGGATTCCAGGGCGCCGAGGACTTCGTCACTGGCACCAAAGACGCCTTCGAAGAGGTGAAACTTCTGCGCCAGCAGCTCGAAGACCCGCTGGTCGGCGGCGTTCTGCCGGTTGAGAAAATTGACTACCACGACGTCGTGCTTCTGGCCGTAGCGGTGGCACCGGCCGATCCGCTGCTCGATCCGCTGGGGATTCCAAGGCAGGTCGTAGTTCACCACCAGGGAACAGAACTGGAGGTTGATCCCTTCCGCGCCGGCCTCGGTGGCGATCATGATCCGTCCCCGCTCGCGGAAGTAGTCCACCAGGGCTGAGCGCATGTCCGCCGACTTCGATCCGGTCACCCGATCGGTGCCGCGGTGGCGTTCCAGCCACTCCGCATAGATCGCGCGCGATCCCTCGTCGGTGTTCGAGCCGTTGAACAGCACGATGCCCTCAGCGAACGGGCTGTCGGCGAGGAGACGCTGGAGGTAGCTCTGGGTGCGGCGGGATTCGGTGAAGATGACCGCTCGTTCGAGCGCGCCGAGCTCTTTGGCCTTGGCGAACGCGACGGTCAGTGCTTTGAGCAGGGCCTCCCCTTTGGCGTTGCGGGTGATGGAGCCCGCCAGGGCGGCGAAGCCGTCGAGGTCGGCCACCTCCCGCTCGACGGCCTCACGGGCTTCGGGGGCCATCGGCTCAGGCGCAGCGTCGTCCGGCCACTCCTCGGCGGTCTCCTCGAGCGCCTCGTAGTCCCGCCCCACTTCGTCCTCCGTATCCTGCTTCCCGGTACTGAGCCTGCTCTTGAGCCGGGCCGACATCGCCGCGAGCGCCGGGCCGATGGCGAACGTCGAGGAAGCGAGCAGCTTTCGAAGCACCAGGGTGATGAGCGACCGCTGACTCTGCGGCAGGGACTGGAGATTGGGCCGCTGAAGATATTCGGATACTGCGTTATAGAGCCGGTCTTCGCTTTCCGCCGGGGTGAACTCCTCGACCAGCGGAAGCCGCCTGGTAAAGGGCACGTATGCCGTGACCTGCCGGCGGAGGGTACGGTGGCAGACCGGTTTGAGCCGGGCCTTGAGCGCCTGGAACACCACCGACTGCTGGACTCCGGCGAACTGTTCCTTGAAGCTCTTGAGATCGCCGAACACGTGGTCGTCGATCACGCTCACCAGCCCGAACAGCTCGAGCAGCGAGTTCTGTAGCGGCGTCGCGGTGAGGAGCAGCTTGTGCCGGCTCGCGAGTGCCTCCTTGAGTGTGTTGGCAATCACATTCCCTGGCTTGTACACGTTTCGCAGCCGGTGGGCTTCGTCGATCACGACCAGGTTCCAGGCAGTGGTCCGGATGTCATCGGCGCGGGATCGAGCGAACTGATACGAGCAGATGACGATCGCGGGGCTCTCGAACGGCCGTGCCAGGCCGTCCTTCAGCAGGGCATTGTAGGTCTTCGATTCCAGGATGCGGCAGGGCAGGAAGAACTTCTCGGTGAGCTCCTGGAGCCACTGCTTGCGAAGGTTGGACGGGGTAATGACAAGAATGCGGCGTTTGCGTTCCGCCCATCTCTGGGAAATGACCAGCCCGGCTTCGATGGTCTTGCCGAGCCCGACCTCGTCGGCCAGGATGGCGCCCTTGGCCAGCGGGGAGGCGAAGGCGAAGAGGGCAGCATCTACCTGGTGGGGGTTCAGGTCCACCTGCGCGCCGGCAACGGCGTTACCGAGTCTGGCCGCGCTGTCGGGCGGGAGGCGCCGGGTAAGCTCGCAGGCAATGTGTTTTGCCTGGTAGTCGGTGAGGGTCACGGTGGAAAACTACTTCAGGTCACCGTGTTGGGCCGAGGCTTTGTCGGCGAACCCTCCGCACTGACGGCCGCGGAAGACCTCGGCAGCGACCTCGCAATTCCTGGGTCGGACGGCTCCTCGTGCCTAATCCTGAAGCCTTACACGAAATGGCAACCTACCGGCCATTGGCCGCTAGCCACGAGTTTAGGAATCTATCTACGCCCTGGCGCAGCATTGGTTGAAACACCTGGTCCATGGCGATGTTACGTCGATCATCCTCGTAGAACCAAGTTACCATCTGCGACAGATTCCCCGTTCGAGAGAGCGTGGCGCTTTGCTCAATATCAATCCGAAGTAGAAGATCTGTGGAGAGCGTTCGGCCGATCCTGATGAATCCAATGTTGAGAACACCGTCCTTGGAGAGGTCTAACTCGGCGACACTTGGGGCCAAGCGAACTCCAGCCTTTCTAAGCTCTAGCGTGACGAATTCGAAGGCCTGGGCATGTTGAGCAGGGCTCAGTGCGGCGCCGGTAGTCTGAAAGTTGACGTAGACTCGCTGCAGACCGCGAAGGGTCGAATCTTGCATAGCCGCATACTGACCGCTGGCCTGGCCTGCCGTGATGAATGTGACCAGGGCAAGTGTTACCGTCTCTCGAAATTGCATTGGTATTCCTCACGAGATAGGGAGATGCAGCGATGTTCATTGCTTTGTAGCCCTGATGATGTCTAGAACACATCTCATAAATAGCTGGCGGCGGGAGCCGGAGGTGGCATGATTGGTCATCCGCTACCGGGAGTCCGAGCGCCGTGGACCCAACCGACGAGCAGTGGGCCATACTCAAGCCGCTGTTGCGGGCGGTGCTTAACGGGATTCTGTGGATCCTGCGCACCGGCGCACCGTGGGCCGATCTGCCGGAGCGCTACCCGCCCTACCAGACGTGCCATCGACGCTTTCAACAATGGGTGCGGGCTGGCACGTGGGACCGCCTCCTCCGAGCGCTCGCCGCCGATCTGGCCGAGCGCGGTCGGCTGAATCTGAGCGAGGGCTTCATCGACGGCACCTTCGCGGGGGCGAAAAAGGGGGCTCCTGCGTCGGGAAGACCCAGCGGGGCAAGGGGACCAAGATCCTGGCAATGGCAGACGGCACTGGTCTTCCTCTCGCCGTCAGCATCGCCCGCGCTTCGCCCCACGAAGTCACGGTGGTCGACGCCACCCTCGATGCGTGCTTCGCCCCGGACGCCCCGGCCCGACTGATTGGGGACCAGGCGTAGGACAGTGATGCCCTGGATGCGCGCCTGTCCGCCGAACGCGGGATCGCCCTGATCGCCCCGCACCGGACCCACCGGCGCCGGGCCCCGACCCAGGACGGCCGCCCGTTGCGGCGGTATCGTCGGCGCTGGCGGGTCGAGCGGCTGCACGCCTGGCTCCAGAACTTCCGGCGCCTCGTGACGCGGTACGAATATCACGCCGAGAACTTCCTCGGCTTCGTCCAGCTCGGCTGCGTCATGATCCTGCTCCGGTATTTGTGAGATGCCTTCTAGCCATTACTTCTGGAACGCTGCCGCCGGCAGTCCGGTTGCGGGTCGGATGCTGAGTGACTGCACCGTGCCTTGGACCGGTGGCGTCATTCTGCCGGATCGGTAACCTCGAAGCGGAAGCTCAGGCCGTTCGCGCTGTTCCGGGCTGTGACGCCGCGCGGAGCGGGACTCCGGGCGGATTAGGGCGTGGCGCATGGGCGAGGACCGCGGACAACGGGAACAGCGCCGAGAGCAGGCAGCTCATTCGTCGGATTAGCATCACCCACCTCCTGTGCGACCGGTTCTCAGGGACGACCGCTCACTGCTCGAGGGCCCGGCGGCTCGATAAGGCGCAGTACCTGGAGCTGCAGCGGCCGGTCCCACAGGACCTCGGCGTGATTCAGCTGCGTGGTGAAATGGGTGGACCAGGGTAAGCGGGCCCGCTGGTTGCTGACCAAACCGTCACCCGCCCCGACCGTTACCTCCGCCGCGAAATCGCGGATGCCATCGAGCCCCGGTGAGACCGGCGTGAGCTCCACCGGCTTGGTCCGCCAGACGTAGTAGGCCGTCAGCCCACGGAACTGGGGGACCGTGCTCATCGCATCGAACACCCAGGCGTACAAGCGGAAGAAGGTCGGGTTAGTCCCACCGAACGTGTAGTACTTCACGCCCGGCATCGGGGTCTCGGCGCTGGCGAGGTCGCGGAGCAGCGGCCCGTCGGGGATCAGCTCCCGGCTCTCGAAGTCGACCAGAATCTTGGTGAGCGGGCGCATCGCCTCGGTGATGAGGTCCTTGAGCTGCGGCTTGAGCGCGGCGGTGACGACCGGGGGTACGCAGCAGTCGAGCAGATTCACCATTTCGGCCGCCATCCGGCCCGGATAGCGGCCAAGCTCGCTGCCCTGATGCGGGGAGTGCAGCGTGACCACCCACTTCACCCGCTCCATCCCCGGCAAGGTTCGCTTTTCCTTGAGCAGCTTGCGGATCAGCAGCCCGCCCCGACTGTGACCGATCAGCGCCACGGGAGGGGGCGCCGCGGGATTCCGGTCGCGGCTCAGGTTCAGCACGTGCTCCGCCATCTGCGCGGCGGAGTCCCAGGCGTCCGCGACCGAGGTCCCCGGCTGGCTTCACGTGGCGACGGTGAAGCCCTGGTCCGCGAGGAAATCGAACCAGTTGTGCTGACGATCCCACCCGATCTGGTCGCTTCCGTGAGCCAGGGGGAGCGGCCGAGCTTGTAGACGCCCGTGTTGGGCTTGTCGTGGGTGTCGCCGATCCGGTCCTCACCAGGGTGGCGCGCGTAGTCGTATGCATATCCGACGTCCGAGGGCTCGGTCCAAGTCTTCTGGTTCTGATGCAGCCCGTGCACCAGGAGGATCACCGGGCGGCTCGGATCCCGGCTGCAGGAGATCCTCCCGAGCGACCGCAGGCTTTGGGCAGTGATCGCCCGACTCTGGGGACAATAGGCAGGGGAGGACGCCGCCTTCGTCTGGTCGCCGGACGGGGCCACCCGGCCCCGCGCTGCGAGGGGATCGGCGGTCGTCGTGCCGAGACCCAAGACCAGCCCGACCACCGCCGATCGGAGCCGGCCGATAGCGCGAAACTGGTTCATGGCACGACCGTCACCGTTACTTGCGTCGGCTTCGGGCCGGGCGTGAATACCCGGTCGTGGGTATCCCCGACCGGAACCACCGTCAGGGACCAATTGCCCGGGGTCGGCCAGACCAGGCTGATCACGAACTCCTTCGTGGGGTCGAACGTACAAGTACCCTTGCTCTGGGCCGCCTGCCATGAACACGCAGCACCTTTCGCGGGATCAGGCGCGGGCGTGGCGCCGCCGGTCCAGCTCACCTGGTATTTCATCCGGCTGGTGTAGGGGTAACAGGACGGCATCTTCACTTTATGGTCGGCGCGCTGTCCCGCCACCGCCGGCCCCGCGCTCTCCACCGTCGCGACCAGCGCATTGGAGCCGCCGGGGGCCATGTCCCGAAACCAGAGGTGCTTCTCGTCCATCAAATTCGCCCGGTACGAGTTGCCGACGATCTTGTCGAGCACCAGTGCCTCGGCTCGCAGCTCCACTCCCCAGTCCAGGTCGGCGCTGAGCACGTGATTCTCGTGACTGGTCGACGCCCCGCCCGCCGTTTGCGAGCCGGCCGCGGCCGCGCATCCCGAGGCCACGCCCAGCAGGTACGGCTGGGGGCCGGCCCTCGCGCTCAGCGCCTCATAGTTGAAATTGAGTTCCAGGGCAGTATAGATGGCCGGCTTCACGCTCACCGTGCCCTCGATCTGGGCGCTCTCGTTGGTCGTGGTGGCGGCGGGCTGCCCCCTGGACCTGGCTGAGCAGCCTTTCCCGCTGCAGGTGAAAACGAAGCTGGTCGGATTGGAATTCCTGATCTGGAATTGGCCCGCGGCCTTGCCATCGGCTCTGACCTGGATCTCGCCCTCGATATAGGCGCTGACGTCCAGTATCGCGACCGGAACGCCACCGATGATGATCGGAAAGACCTGAATTGGAATCGACGGACCACCAGTCGGAGGAATGGTGAAGGTCTTGTTGAAGCTCCCCGTCGCTGATACGCTCACCTTGAGCTCTTGGCCGACGGTCAGAACTCCATTTCCCGAAAGAGCCTTGGGGCGAACCGCGAAGGGGAGGCAGGGGATGTAGAAGAGATCGAGCCGGGCGCCGAAATTGGACTGCATGGGGATGCCGAGTGTCGCGCTTCCGGAAACCGTCCCCTGGGCTGAACCCTTCGATCCGCTCTGCGAGAGATTCACCGTCATCGATGGAGTGATGGAGAAGTTCACCGGGATTTCGCCAGACGAGATGGTGCGCTCGGTGAAGCACTCGACCGAAGTCTCCCAGGCATCGGCGAGGGTCTTTTTGGCGTTTTCCCATTCATTTGAGGCGTGGTCGAAGGTCCTCTGCCACTCGTCGCTGACTGCCTCCGTGGCGCAATCCCAGGAATCGTACCAGTTGCCGCACTTCTTCTCCTTCGGTTCCGTTGGCTTCACGTCGTCGGGGACCGGGTGCGCCGCAATCCACTCCTGGGCCATCTGGGTATTGACGATGTAATGATCGGACTCGCCCAACGGCACCCTTCGCACCAGCAACTGGAGCAGCCGTCGCGACCCGTCGGGGAGGCCCGGGGCTTCCCCGACCGCCTTGAGTCCCCGCAGGTAGAGCACCGGGGTGCTGACGTTTCGGCCGGCGACCCGGGCGGTCATCGTGACGGCTTGGAAGCGGCTCACGGCTCTTCCCCGTGGAGTCGTCCGCGGCTCTGGCGGGCCAGAGGTCACGGAAGGCATCACGTTGACCATGGCGGCCGTGATCGGCGATGCGTTCACCACCCGCCCGGTCGGTTTGGCCGGGACCGGGGTCCGGGGGGCTGGTGGAGCCGCCGGGGCAGCCGGTTGAGGAGCGGAGGGGGG
>JBOHSH010000218.1:0-5486 GCA_050733195.1 Gemmatimonadales bacterium | reverse complement strand
GTCCAGAATGGCCCGCAGATCGCCGCCGACCGGTACACCTATCAGGCTTCCCCGGCGCTCGCCCTGCTCGGCGGCGCCGCGATGCTCCGCCTTCACGCGCTTCGTCCGGGACTCGCGCGCGGCCTCGCGGTGGCCCTGTTGCTCGCGCTGGGCGGGCTCACGTGGAAGCAGACCGGCGTGTGGCGCGACTCCGGCACGCTCTGGCGACACGCGCTGGCGCTGGGGATCGAGTCGCCGATCGCCCACGCCAATCTCGGAAACGAGCTCGTGAAGGAAGGCCGCCTGGACGACGCCCTCGCCGAGTACCGCCAGGCGATCGCGCTCGACCCCGAGTATGCCAAGGCCGAGGACAACTGGGGGCTCGCGCTGGTACGTCTCGGCAGGCCGGACGAGGCGATCGCGCATCACCGTCGCGCGGCGACGCTGGAGCCCGAGAGGGCCGAGTTCCACAACAACTGGGGCGTGGCCCTGGCGATGTCGGGAAGGACCGGTGAGGCCATCGAGCAGTACCGCCTGGCTCTGGAAGCCCGGCCGGAGTATGCCGACGCCCGGATCAACTGGGGGAATGCACTGGTTCGGGAAGGCCGGACGGACGAGGCCATCGCGCAGTATCGTGCGGCGCTCGACGTGGACAGCCGGCTGCCCGATGCCCATCACAACTGGGGCGTCGCGCTCGCCCGCCGCGGCGATCTCGCGGGGGCCATCGAGCAGTTTCGACGCGCCCTCGCGATCCGTCCGGATCACGCGGAGGCGCGAGAGTACCTCGAGCAGGCCTCCCGCATGCTCGACCGGCAGCGATCGGACTCGCTGCCGCGTCGCTAGCGGCGAATCACGACTTCTCGCGCGCCGGCTGGTACCGGCGTCCGCGCTTCAGGGCCGCCGG
The DNA here is from genome assembly GCA_050733195.1 of Gemmatimonadales bacterium. Classification (GTDB taxonomy): domain Bacteria; phylum Gemmatimonadota; class Gemmatimonadetes; order Gemmatimonadales; family GWC2-71-9; genus JABFSM01. Next base: position 4,603 of record JBOHSH010000218.1, on the reverse strand, counting down.
GCCACCTTACCCAGACCGCGGTGGGCGTGGCCTCGAGTCCCATCACCTGCACCGATCCATTCTGCGACCAGTATCCCGAGCCGGCCTGAACCTCGCGGACCGGGCCGAGCCGCTCACCGTAGACCACGCGGATCCGAGCGCCTATGGCGTCGGGATTGCTCGGCGGGCCCTCGAGCCGCACCCGGAGCCCCGGCTTCGCTCCGCGGTTCCGGAACAGCCGTGACTCCGCACCGTTCTGCGAGATCGCGAGATCGAGCCGTCCGTCGCCGTCGTAATCGGCGTGCGCGGCTCCGCGCTGGTCTCCGTACACGACCAGGCCGGACCGCTGGCCGCTCACGGGATGGAGGCCGCCCTTGCCGTCACCCAGAAGAAGGAGACTCCGCCCGGTGTCGTAGCGCGGGATGCCCAGTGGGGTGGGGGAGAAGTTCTGGCTCAGGAAGAGGTCTTCGCGTCCGTCGCCGTCGTAGTCGGCGATGCCGGCGTGGAACGCGGGCGCGAGCTGCGCCTCGAGCGGAAGGGGCAGCGCCTCGAATCGGCCTCCGCGGTTGTAGAGGACGAGGTGATCGAGCGTGTTCACCTCGCGACGCCGCACCGCGCTCATGGCGGGACCGAGGAGGTGCTGCACCGTCGCGCCGGCGTAGGCCTGCCAGGTGCCGACCCGGCTCGTGACCCCCGCGACGGCCGTGCGGACGCGGGCATAGTCCTCGAGGGGAGCCGGTCCCCCGAGCCGCGCGTCGTGCCGGGCGAGCACCATCTCCTCCTCGCCCCGCACGCCGAACGGGCCGTGAAAGAGGAGGAGGGGGCTCGCGCTGTCGGCGTCGAAGGTGGTGTTTCGTCCCCAGCTCGTGGCCACGAGGTCGAGCCGGCCGTCGCCGTCGAGGTCGCCCGCGGCGAGGCCGTTCCAGCGGCTGGTCCAGCGGCCGAGTCCCCACGAGGCGGGCGCGGGCGCGAACCCGCCCCGGCCGTCGTTGAGCAAGAGGAGGATCGAATCCCACTCCCTCGCCAGCGCGAGATCGGCATCGCCGTCGCCGTCGAGGTCCGCGAAGGTCGCCGCGGAGACGAGACCCACCTCGCGGAGGGCCGCCGAATTCTCCCGATCGAGCGTGAACCGTCCGCCGTCATTCCGGAAGAGTCCGGAGGTGCCGGGAACCGGGTAGCGAAGCGGAATGGCCCGGCCGCCGGCAAAGAGATCGAGATCGCCGTCACCGTCGTAGTCGGCGAGGGCGAGCGGGCCGATCGCGGTCTCGTGCGAGCCGATGACCGGCTGTGCCGCCGGCGCGAGCGCGGCACCACGGACCGGCACTCCCACCGCCGCGGGCTGGCCCGTCATCTCCTCGAGCTCACGGGCCTCCCAGGTGGAAACTCCCGCGACGACGCGCATGCCCTCCGCCGCCGGAAGGCCGAGGAGCGTGGTGAAGTCCGCGGCGGCGACGGGACCGGGCGGCTCGGGGCGGAGCCGGCCGCGATCGTTCCGGAAGGAGGCAAGCCGGCCGCCCTTCCCCGCTCCGATCACGAGGTCGTCGTCGCCGTCGCGGTCCAGGTCGATCCAGGCGACTCCCGGGCCGAGCCGTGAGAGGGCGCCCGGAAGGAGATACTGGCGTCCCCAGTCGTCGAAGGCATTCTCCGCGTGCCGGTGGCCGCCCAGCTCCGGCGTCGCATCCTCGAAGAGGGGCGAGGCCGCCCGAGCGGGTCCGAGCGAGTCGGCAGGGACCCGAGCGGTCGCCGTGGCCGCGGTGATCTCGTAGAGCCGGTTCGTGCGGGCGGCGGGCAGCACGCTTCGGCGGCCGTCGCGCCAGTCCACGACGATCGTCACGGTATCGGCGTCGCCGGTGGCGAAGCTCGCCAGGTAGTCGCTGTGGGAGAGATAGAGGCCGCCGGCGGCCACTTCGCGCTCCTGGACCGGCACGGCGCCGCCCAGGACGCGGATCTTCGCGCCCACGGCGCGCGTGTTAGGGGCGTCGCCCCGGAGCGCCACCGCGAGGCGCGGCGCCGGGGCGTCGTTCCGGAGCACCAGCGCCGGCGCGCCGAGCCGGCTCACCACCACGTCGAGATCGCCGTCGCCGTCGAGGTCGCCCGCGGCGAGGGCGTGCGAGATCGCTTCCTCGGTCCCGAACCGCCACCGGGCACTCGCGTCCTCGAAGGTGAGGTCGCCCCGGTTCCGGAAGGCCACGTTCCGGAGCCGGAGCGGCGGGTACTCCCAGCGCTGCCGCCGCCACGGCGCGCCGCTCTGCCCGAACTGGAGCCGCTCCTGGGTGTCGGCATCCATCAGGTCCCAGACGTGGCCGGCCGTGACGAGGATGTCCTGCCACCCGTCGAGATCGACGTCCTGGAACATGGTGGACCACGACCAGCCGCTCGCCTCGACGCCGGCGTACGCGCCGGCCTCGGCGAAGGTCCGGTCGCCGCGATTCACATAGAGCGTGTTACGCTGGAGCTGGAGCCGGCTCCGGAGGTCGCCGGGCCGCTTGGGGGCCGCCGTATGGGTGGGAAGCTGCGTCCTGCGCCGGCGCGAGTCGCCGGCCAGCATGTCGACCTCGAAGAAGTCGGGGAGGCCGTCGCCGTTCACGTCGGCCACATCCATTCCCATCCCCGAGTTGCTCATCTGCCGCTGGGCGGTCCAGTCGGCCAGGCGGAAGCCGCCGGCGCCGTCGTTGAAGAAGAACCGGTCGGGATCCTCGAAGTCGTTGACGACGTAGAGATCGGGCGCGAGGTCGCCGTCGAGATCCGCGAAGCGGACGGCGAGGGTGAACGACTCGTCGGCCTCGACCGGCGCGCCTGTCCCGTCCCGGAACCGCCCCGAGTCGAACGGCACCCGCACGAACCGGCCGCCCTCGTTGAGGTAGAGCTCGTCGGGCTCGGCCCGCATGGTGAGAAACCGGCCGCCCAGATCGTCGCGCTGGATGAGCCTGAAGTCCCGCGCGCGCCCGGGGCGGACCTCGTGGCGCCCGGGAGCGACCTCGTGTACCACCTGCGCGGACAAGCGGTCGTGCGGCGAGAGGGAGTCGGCCGGGGTGTAGGGCTTGTAGTTGGCGACGTAGAGATCGAGATCGCCGTCGCCCTCGACATCCGCCAGCGCGATCGTGGTCCCGCCCTTCCCCGCCGGGTCGAGCCCCAGGTCCCGCCGCTCGGTGAACCGGCCCCGGCCGTCGTTCACGAAGACGGCATTCGGACCCGTGGTGGCGAGCAGCACGAGGTCGAGATCGCCGTCCCCCTCGAGGTCCGCCAGGGCCGCGCCGGTCGAGTAACGGCCGGCCGTGGCGATGCCGGAGGATGCGGTGACGTCCTCGAACCGCCAGTCTCCCAGGTTCCGGTAGAGCCTGCTCGAGCCTTCCGTGCGGGCGAGGAAGAGATCGGTGAGGCCGTCGCCGTCCACGTCCCCCAGAGCCACGCCGGCTCCCTGCGCGAGGATCCGGTTGCCGAGAATCGCGGAGTCGCTCAGGGTGTTCTCGAAGCGGATACCGGTCCGGCCCGCGTCCATGCGCGTGAATCCGGGCTCCCCGCGCGCTATTCGGAGCTCGCGCCACCGGTACCCCGGCTCCTGGTGCCAGACGGGAGCGCGGCCGCACCCCAGCAGGGCCAGGACGGCCAGAACAACATTGACGGTTGACCGCTGCCGGTTGACGGTTGAGATGGGGTGAGGGGGGTTAAGGGGTCAGGGGTGGGTCGGTTTCGCAACGGTCAACGGTCAACGGTCAACGGTCCAGGGTCAAGGCCTTCTGGCGGCCCACCTTGGCAGGGAGCAGATTAGGGTATGGGCGCGGGTTGCGGCACGAAGGTGATCTGGAGCAGGCGCGGGTGAGCCCGGCGGCCGTCGCGCTCGGTCTTTCGCTGGCGGCGGCCCGCGGCGGGATCGCTCAGGTGCTCGAGCTGCGCCTGCGCGACGACTCCACCAGGGCTCCGCTCGTCGGGGCCATCGTGCGGCTCATCAGGGACGACGCGACGCTGCTCCAGGGACTCACCGACGAGACGGGGCGGATCTCGCTGCGTGCCCCGGGCGCCGGGCTCTACCGCCTGCGCATCGACCGGATCGGCTGGAGCGGCACGCTCACGAGCCCGCTCGCCCTCGCCGCGGACGAGACGCTGCGTCGCGAGCTTTTCTTAAGCTCGACGCGCATGACGCTGCCGACGCTCGAAGCGCATGGCGAGACGGTCTGCGCCGTGCAGGGACGCGAGGGCTCGCTCGCGGCGGCGCTCTGGGAGGAGATCCGAAAGGCGCTCACCGCCAACTACCTCACGCTGTCGCAGGGGACGATCCCGATCCGGATCCAGACCTTCGAGCGGCAGGTGGCGCTCACCGGCCTGGTGCAGGACGAATGGGTAACCGGATCGGGCGTGGTCCGCACCCAGCCGTTCGGGGCGCTGCCTCCCGAGCTGCTCGCCAAACGGGGGTTCGTGTTCGAGGCCAACGGGTCCATGACCTTCGCGGGGCCCGACGCGGTGCTCCTCCTGTCGGACCAGTTCGTCCAGACCCACTGCTTTCACGCCGTGTCCGGCGCGGACGAGCTGGTCGGGCTCGCCTTCGAGCCGGTTCCCCGGCGCAAGGTGCCCGACGTGCGCGGCACGCTCTGGGTGAGCCGTGCCACGAGCGAGCTCCAGTTCCTCG
>JBOHSH010000217.1:0-2220 GCA_050733195.1 Gemmatimonadales bacterium | reverse complement strand
GAGACACTCCTGGCAACTGTCTGTTTGGGGCGGGCACGTCTGATTGGCCTTATAGTTATTTGGATTGTGGAGCTTCTGGCACGTTTTCGCCCTGCCGATGCCAAAGATCCCCTTCTGTCGCGGCGGGCAGATGCCGAAGGGGATTTCCTCCTCGATCCCTTCGAACCGGATGTCCTCGTCGCCACCTCCGGAGGCGCCGATCACCGAGCCGTCCCAGGTGAACGGGTAAGGCACAGTGGCTGAATCGTAGCTGGTCCCGAAAGGTCCCAGCAGGCCGGAGCAGGTGTTGAACTGCACTGCCGCTTCGAACGGCGGCAGCTCTCCGGGCAGGAACGAGACCTCCGACGGCACGATGAGCCCGCTCGGGATCTGCCAGCAGCAACCGAAGCAGTTGAAGCCGACGCTGTCGCTGCCGTCGCGCCGCCGTACCTCGGTTCGTCCGATGAGCTCGTGCGAGCCTCGCTGCACGATCCACTTGAGCACTCCTTGCGGGTGCAGGGGGTCGGGGCGCCTGCCGAGGAGATCTGGAGTGCTGCGCGCGAGCAGATCCGCGATCTCGAACCGGTGCGAGCCTCCCGCCGCGACGACGACGGGACCGACCGAGTACGTGCCGCCGGCCCAGAAGAGCTGCGCTACGACGGTCGACGCCTCGGTGCCGAGGTTCACCACCCAGGTTGACACAGCGTAGCGCTGTGGGTCGGGGAGCGGGTAGGTGCCGCCCGTGTGCGCATCCGCCGCTGCGAAGAAGGCCAGATCCACGAGCTCTCCCGCGGCGAGCGTGCTGGTACCGCGCACGAGAAGTGTCGGCTCATCCGAGCGCACCCGCAGCCGCGCCTCGCCAGAGACGATCATCGTGCCTTCTCCCTGCCCGCGCCGTATGCTTTCGCTCCGCACCTCCCAGGGGTCAAGGTGGATCGAGCGCTCCCAGAGCACGGCGCCGGAGTCCTGATCGAGCAGCTCGAGCGTGGCGACCTGTGTCTTCTCTCCCGTGTTCAGGAGGCTCACCACCGTCTCGGGCAGCGTGCTGCCCCTTTCCAGTTCTCGAGGCAAGCGGATGGCTTCGAAGTGGAGGCCCTTCCGTGCTCCCGCAGGAGTGACGAGCTCCAGCGCCATGAGGTAGTCCGATCCTCTCACCAGCCCCACGCCCAGCAAGGCGCCCGGATCGCCATCGTGAGTCAGGCGCGCCCAGCCGCGCATCCGCAGCGAGTGGGGAACCTCTAGTTGTTGGCGCGCTCCTGGCGGCAGCGTTCCGCCCATCGTGCGAAGAGGCCGCCGGCCGCTGCCGAGCTCCAGGCTGAAAGAGACAGGCTCCGGCGTTGAGTTCAGGAGCTGAAACTCCACTTCGGATGGCTCTCCTCGGCCGGCCAGCGTGGCATCCCAGAACGAGAGAAGCGTCTGCGAGCCGATGTCGGCGGGCGTTACGAATGGGATCTCGAAGGCTTGGCGGCCGCCGCGCAGCACCGCCCAGGCCGCGAGGCTGTCGGCGTCGCCGAGGAGACTGGCCCGTACACTCCCTTGCTCGGGCCCCGTACCGTCGGCGGGCAGTAGCTGCCGCATCGAGAGGAAGAGGTGTTGACTGCCCTCGATGAGATAGCGGCCGAGGGGCAGGCTCGACCCGTCACCGGCCAGCGCAGACAGGTCGACCTGGAGCGGGTCGGCCGTGGTGTTCAGCAGGAAAAGGTCGGTGGAGCGTTGCCCGCGGACCGAGTAGAACGGGCAGAAAAGATCGATCGGCTGCGCCAGCGCTTGCCGCTCGGCGCGCAGGCGTTCGGCCTCCTGCTCCACCGCTCTTGACACGGTCTTGAGGTCAGCGGCGCAGAGCGGCAGCGCAAGGAGGACGAGGGGTGCAAAGCCGACGATTCGGCCTCCAGCAGGGCGGCGCAGACCTCGACCGGCACGTCCGACCATGAGCATGCCTCCGCAGTTGTCGGTGAACTTAACAGCGGGTATTGTCTTGGGTCAAGTCTCTCGTAAATGCTCAGCCGCACATGCTGGTGTCCAATCGCCCGCCGGGTGGCCGCCTCGGCCGCGGCCACCGCGAGGCGCGCGTACCGCAGCATCTCGTTTCACGTTCCGGTAGCGGGCCTCGGGACTGCGCTCGACGGAGGCGAGGCGCGGGTTTCCGCTTCGCGCTAACCTAACCTAGCGCCGCCATCACCATGCGCAGCCGCCGCCTCCCCCTCCTAGTCCTCGCCGGCATCGCCGCCGGCGCCGCCGCCT
>JBOHSH010000216.1:0-2682 GCA_050733195.1 Gemmatimonadales bacterium | reverse complement strand
GGCCACTGGGTCATGATGATGACTTGCGCGTCCGAGAGGTCCGGGACGGCATCCACCGGCGTCGTGAGCATCGCCCAGATCCCGGCGAGGGACACCGCGGCGGTGGCGAGGAGGACGATGAACTTGTGGCCGACCGACCACTCGATGATTCGCTTGAGCATCACCTATCTCCGCTCGGGAGGCGCGGACTTCCCCTTCATGTCCTTGCCCTTCATGTCCTTGCCCTTCATGTCGCCCATGTCCATGCTCATGCCCATACCGAGCATGCTCCGCATGACCTCGGCCAGGTTGGACTCGGAGTCGAGGAGGAACTGCGCCGACAACACCACCTGCTGCCCCGGCTCGACGCCGGCCAGTACCTCCGCGTATTCCCCGGCGATGCGGCCGATCTCCACCTCGTGCGGCATGAGGCTGCCGCCTCCCATGTCCACGAAGACGAGGGTGCGCTCGCCGGTTCGCAGCAGCGCCGAGGTCGGCACTGTGAGCGCCTTGCGGACCGGCGTGACGAAGCGCACGGTGGCGTACATTCCCGGTTTGATGAGGCCCCTGGAATTCGGCACGGCGATCCGGACCTTGAGGGTTCGGGCCTCCTCCTGAAGCGTGGGATAGACGTACTGGATCCTTCCGTCGAAGGTGCGGCCGGGATAGGCCGCGAACTCCATGGTAGCAGCCGATCCCTCGCGCACCTGCGCGACGTCGGCCTCGCGGAGCTCGGCTTCGATCCAAACCTCCGAGAGGTCCCCGATCCGGTAGAGCGTCTCTCCCGCCCGCACCGCCTGTCCCTGCACCACATTCTTCTCTACCACGACGCCGGAAGCCGGGCTGTAGACGGTCAACGCCCGCCGCACCTGGCCGCTCCGCAGGATCTCGTCGATCTGCTCCTCGGAGATGTCCCAGAGGCTGAGCCGCCGCCGCGCGGACGCGGTCAGGTCGGACGAACCGGCCGGGACGCCCGGTACCGCACTCTCACCCATCTCCCGCTGCACCCGCTGGGCGACCAGGAGCTCCTCCTGCCCCGCCACGAGGGCCGGGGAGTAGACATCGAGCAGCCGCTGACCGTGCCGTACGGCCTGCCCGGTAAAATTCACGTGGAGGCGGTCCACGAAGCCGTCGAACTTGAGCGCCACCTGCGCCAGCTTGGTCTCGTCGAATCGGACGATGCCGACCGTCCGAACGTCGGCCTCGAGGGTGCGCTCCTCCACCGACCCGAAGGTGATGCCATACTGCCGGATGTGATCGGGCGAGAGGAGAACCGAGCCATCCGTGCTCATGTCCATCCCGGCCATTCCCTGCATGCCGGCGGTGTCGCCGGCAGGGGGGCTCCGACCGGCATCTCCTCTGCTCCCCCCGCGTGCAATGGCCCAGGTCGCGCCGGCCACGGCGGCGATGGCCACGCCGACGAGGAGTCGCCGGGTGGTCCTGGCTCGTGGTGTCGGCGTGTCGTTCGTCTGCAGCTTGGCGCTCGGGTTCACCGGAGGATCTCCTTGCCCACGGTCCGCTCGAGCTCGGCCAGGGTCTTGGCGAACTCGGTGAGGACCTGGAAGTACTGGGTTTCGTAGTTGAACAGGGTCGCCTGGTTATCGAGGAGTGTCAGGAACTCCACCCGGCCCACCTGATAGCTCGCCGCAGCCGACGCGAGGGCGGCCCGCCCCTGTGGCAGGATCGCCTTCACGTAGAGGGCGAGCTGGGCCCGGTCGCGCTCGAGTTCCGCGTAGAGCCGGGCCACCTCGGCGCGGACGGCGTTCTGCTCCGCGTGGTGGGCGGCTTCCAGGGCCGCGAGCTCCGCCTGCGCGTCGGCGACCAGAAGGTCCTGCTTGCGTCCCTTCTGCAGCGGCAGGGGGATTGCGACCATGGCCGTTACCATATCCGTGAAGCCGTCGCGCTGGCCGTATTGCAGCGACACGTCGAAATCGGGCAGGTACGCCTTGCGCGAAAGGTCCACACGCGCGGCCTGCGCCGCGATCCTCGCTCGGTGCTCCCGGAGTACCGGGTTCTCCGCCACGGCGGTCTCCTGCAACTCGGCCAGCGGCGGGAGCGGCGAGTCCGCCGCGCGGGACCCCAAAGCGAACGATACGAAACGGATCTGGCTCGCTGAATCGGCCACGGCCGCGCGGGCGATGCGCGCGGGCACGGCCAGCTCGCCAACCGGCGTGCTGGTGGGCCGGTCCAGCAAGGCGTTGAGCCGCGCCAGGGCTGCCGGGCGGCGCTCCTTCAGTTCGGCGGCGCTTTCACCCAGGCGCGCTGTCTCCACCCGGGCCTTGAGCACGTCCTGCTGGCCCGCGTCCCCGACCCCGTAGCGGGCCTCGGTGATCCGGATGAAGCTGACCAACACGCTCCGGTTCTGCTCCACGATCTCAAGTGCGCGCTCGAGGAAGACGAGGTCGTAGTACGCGGCCTGGACCTCCTGCCGGATCCGGCGGATTTCGGCGGCGAGGCTGGCCTCCGTGGCGGCGAGCTCATGCACGGCCGCCAGGCGGCCGAGGCGGAGCTTGCCCGGATATCGAAAAGTCTGCCCGATCCCGATCATCTTCATCGTGAAATTGTCGGAGAAGCCGGGCTTGGCCACCGGGAAGTCGCGCACGCCGAGCATCAGCACGGGGTCCGGGCGCAGGCCGGCTGGGCCGATACGAGCACGCGCCGCGTTCACCCGCTGCTGGGCGGCGCGGATCGCGGGATTGACGG
>JBOHSH010000215.1:0-1611 GCA_050733195.1 Gemmatimonadales bacterium | reverse complement strand
ACTCAGAACTCAGCACTCAGAACTCAGAACTCAGAACTCAGAACTCAGCACTCAGAACCCTCATCTCATCCCTCTCCGCCGCCGCGACACCCATTCCACCGCGAAGCCGAGCACGGCAATGCCGAAGAGCCAGAGCTGCTCGCGCAGGCCGCGCCTCGCCCCGGTCGCGCGCACCGCCGCTTCGCGTGCCTGGAGCGTGACGGGCCTCGGCAGCCACTCCTGCGAGAACTCTTCCACCGCAACGACGCCGCCCCCACCGCCAGCCTGGAAGCGCCAGACGCCCGGCTCGAGCGTAAGCTCGGCGCGCCCGGCGCCGTCGAAGCGGAGGGTATCCGTCCGGGGCGTTCCCTGCCCTTCGAGTCTGATCTCGGCCGGTCCGAGCCCGTCTCCGCCCGCCCGCTCGAACACGACCGGCCGCCCGCGCTCGACCACCGGCCGGCGCACCCTGAGTCCCGGGGTGGCGGGGTCCCCGCCTTCGAGCAGCCACGCCACGGCGCCGGCCACGAAGGCCCGGTAGGCCTGCTCCGCGCTGCCGCCGACGAACGCCCACCGCCACAGCCCGTCGACGCCGACATCGAGCCGGCGCACGCCCAGAGAATCCCCGCCGGTGATGGCGGGACGCTCGGCGCCGCGGCGGCCGGCGCGCGCCGTGAGGAGCGTCCAGTCCCCGGGGGCGGGGGACAGCCGCCCGATCGCGGTGGCGGGCGCGAACGAGTCGAGCGGCTGGCCCGCGAGCGCACCCGCAAGCGGCCCGACCGACGTCGTTGCGAGGTACCAGTCTCCCGGCTCGGCGCTTCCCTCCATCACCGCCCGGAAGCGCCAGAGGCTCCGCACGCGCGCAGCCCGGGTGAGGTCTCCGGGATCGCCGAGCGTGACCAGGAGGTCCGCCCGCCGCACCGCTTCGGCCAGCTCGCCGGCCGGGGCAGCCGTGAGACTCCCGAGCCGACGCCAGCGGCCGGGCTCCGTTCGTCCGTAGCCCCGGACCGGGAGACCCGACACGTCGCGCAGCACCGGAAGCAGAAACCGGCTTTCCCAGGTCGGAGGGCTCGCAAGGAGCACGATCCCGGGCGTCGGCGCGACGCTGAGCAGATGGAGACGGGCGTCGTCGCGCGGCTCGCCGTCACCGGCGCTGTCGATCGCCACCGTCATCACATGAGCCCCCGGCTCGACCGGCGGCAGCGCCGCCGATAACTCGAGCCGAATGCTGCCGGAGTCCGGTACCGCCACGGTGCCGCGGCTCCACACCCGGGTCCCCGACTTCACGGAGATGCGAAGCGGGCGTCCTCCCGCGCCTCCGTACGAGGTGATCTCGACGGAGAGCCGGAGCGAATCTCCCGCGGCCAGTCGCGAAGGACCTTCGACCCTGGTGATGGCGAGATCCGGCCGACGGCCACGCGGAAAGACGTGCACGGTCGTCGCATCCAGGAGCGAGCGCGAGAGCTCGCCGGCGTCCTCGATCTCCCCGTCCGTGACAACCACGACCCGCCCTCCCCGCGCGTGGGCGGCCTCGAGCGCTGGGGCCAGAAGCGACCGGCCGCCCGCGGGCACCGAGTCGCCTGGCCGGCCGCCGACCAGGCGCACGTCCCCTTCGGCCCGCGCCCGGGCCAGCGC
>JBOHSH010000214.1:0-7127 GCA_050733195.1 Gemmatimonadales bacterium | reverse complement strand
CAGGTGTCGAGGACGGTCACCCGGATCGGAATCGTGGCGGACTTCATGCGGCCTTGCCGGGCGCGGGAAGCGTCGACAGAAAACGGTCGATCGCCTGATCGTAGAACAGAGTCGCCGCCCGGACCCGAGTGGCTCCACCGCTCGGATAGGCCGCCAGCGCGATCTCTTCGCCTCCCTGGCCCCGCAGCGTCAGGAAGGTCGGACCTTCACGCTCCGGGTAGGCGGCGTGGTGGGGCACCCGCTCGGCGAAGAACGCCTTGGCACGGCTGAGCACCGCTCCGGGCTCGAGGCTGGTAATGGCTTCGTGGACCATGAGGTTCCGGGTTCGGGGTCGGAGCTCCGTCTCAGTGCGCGGGGGCCGGGGCCCTGCCGTAAAGCCGAGTCAGACGCCGTGCCACGCGCCTCACGGATCTCGCCAGGCGCTCCGTCCAGGGCCGTTGATACCGCCGTCGCACGGCACGCAGGTCGACATCGTCGACGTCGTAGCCGAACTCGGCGGCGAGCCGCAGGGCCGCAGGGTGATCGTGAATCCTGCGAGGATCGACGATGCGATCCATCCGATGCTGGAACTCATCCACTCGCTTCCTCAGATCCGTCTCATCGGCAGGCGGGGCGGGCGGAAGACCCAGGAACTCCCCAAGCTCCCGCAACCGGCCGGCGTTCCCGACCAGGTCCTCCATCCGGACGTGCAGGAACGGGACATCCGGGTACGTCCGGCGCAGCTCCAACGCGTACTCATTCAGCTCGATCCACTGGAACAGGCACTTCTCGAATCCGGTCAGCGAGGCCCACCGGTCACGGTATTCGGTGTGCAGAATGCCCGGATCGTAAGGATCGAGCTGCGCATACCGCACGTACCAATCGGCGCGCGTGTCGCTGTGGTAACCATGGCTCTGGAGCGAATACGCGAACTGCACCGGATGCCGCGTGAGGTGCACGAGCCGCACGTGCGACGCGTACCGCTCGATGAACCAGGGGATCCACGAAAAGACCGGCCAGCCCGCTTCGATATACGGCTTTCCCCGTTCGACCGTCGCCCGAATGAACTCCAGGTGGCAGCGCAAGGGCTCCACTGCGTCGATCAACTCCTGGTAGCGCCCCGTGCGGAGCGTCACCTTCGGCCGGTACTCGGGACCGATCTGCTCATGGAGCACCTCGGCCGAACCGCCATAGCCGGCCCGAAGCCGCGCAGCGGCCCACTGCGTGCCGCTGCGGCCGGGCGAAATGAAGAGTGCCAGCGGTGAACTCATGCCGGGTGTCGAGTCATCGCAGCCGGTAAGGGGGAGACGGCCGCAGAAATCTAGCCATGGGCGGGACGGACCTCCACGGTCGCGCGAGACGGGACCACGGACCGGAAGAGGTCGCGCCAGCTCGAGGGCGGCGTCAGGACCAGGATGAGCTCGCCCGGAGGAGGATCATCGACGCCCTGCACCTCGAGGAAGGCGGGAAGCCCGAGATTCTCGGGAACGGGCACCTCGTACTCCCTGCCCCGCCAGCGGAGCGGGGCGGCGGCCGGCAGGGTGCGGACGACCCGCTCGACGAACACGTCGTCCTCGACCTGGAACGCGCCGTCCACGCGGCGCTCACCGTCCCGGTAGAAGTGGGGATCGAAGGGCTCGCCGTCCTGGCGGGCATAGTTGGCCTCGGCGGCCCGGTCCAGCGCCTCCAGGTCGGGCGCGCGCGCCTTCCATTCGACGTGGTGCCGCACTTCGTGCGTGAGCGTTTCCCACGCCTCTTCGCGCCAGTCGAACTCCCCGGTCGACCGGGCGAGCGCCTGGAACGATCCGTGGTACAGCACGACCTGCGTCTGCAGGTGGCGCGGGTCCCCGTCCTCCCCGGGAAGCGGAATGCACTCGCCGAGGGTCCAGATGCCCTCCCGGTCGGGATGCGGCGCCGTCTTCGGCGACACCGCGATCTCGACGACCCCCTCGAGGAACTCGGGCGGAATCTCGGCGGCCATCCGCTGGACCATTGCCCGGAAGTCGGAAAGGCGCATGGGGGGCCGTGCGGCGGGCGGGTCCCGAGGCTCAGAGCCTCTCGGCCAGGTATCCGGCGACCTGGTCGAGGCCGATCCGGTCCTGCTGCATGGAATCGCGGTGACGGACGGTGACGCTTCGGTCTTCCGCCGTCTGTCCGTCGATGGTGATGCAATACGGCGTGCCGACCTCGTCCTGCCGCCGGTATCGCCGCCCGATGGCCCCGCCGTCGTCGTAGAAGCAGACGAAGCGCTTCCGGAGATCGTTGTAGAGCGCCGTGGCGGTCTCGGGCATCGACTCCTTGTTCACGAGCGGCAGCACCGCGGCCTTGATCGGCGCCAGCATCGGATGGAACCCGAGCACGGCGCGCGTCTCGCCTTCGACCTGCTCTTCCCGGTACGCGTCGACGAGGACGGTGAGCGCGATGCGGTCCGCGCCGGCCGAGGTCTCGACGATGTAGGGGAGGTAGCGCGTGTTCGCCGCCTGGTCGAAGTACTCGAGCTTCTTGCCCGAGGCCTGCTGGTGCCGGGTGAGGTCGTAGTCCGTCCGGTTGTGGATGCCCTCGATCTCGTTCCAGCCGAAGGGGAACTCGTACTCGATGTCGTAGGCGGCCTGGGCATAGTGCGCGAGCTCGCCGGCCTCGTGCTGGTGCCACCGGAGCTTCGCCGGATTGAGGCCGATCTCGTGGTGCCAGGCCATCCGGAGGCCGCGCCAGCGCTCGAACCAGTCGCCGTCCTCGCCCGGCTTCACGAAGTACTGCATCTCCATCTGCTCGAACTCGCGCGTCCGGAAGATGAAGTTGCCGGGGGTGATCTCGTTCCGGAACGCCTTGCCGATCTGGGCGATCCCGAAGGGAATCTTCTGCCGGGAGCTCTGCAGCACGTTGAGGTAGTTGACGTAGATCCCCTGCGCCGTCTCCGGGCGGAGGTACACGACGGCCGCCTGCTCCTCGAGCGGCCCCATGAACGTCTTGAACATGAGGTTGAAGAGCCGCGGCTCGGTGAGCTGGCAGGTCGTGTGCTCGCCGGGGCGCTTGGACGGCTTCTGGGGACAGGTGAACTCGGCGAGCTTGTCCGCGCGGAAGCGCGCCTTGCAGGCCTTGCAGTCGACCAGCGGATCGGTGAAGCCGGCGACGTGCCCGCTCGCCTCCCAGACCTTCGAGTGCATCAGGATCGCCGCATCGAGGCCTTCGATGTCGTCACGGGCGCGCACCATCGCGTGCCACCAGCGGTCCTTGACGTTCTTCTTGAGCTCGGCCCCGAGGGGGCCGTAGTCCCAGACCGACCCGAGCCCGCCGTAGATCTCGGAGGACTGGAAGACGAACCCCCGCCGCTTACAGAGCGAGACCAGCTTGTCCATCACCGATGGAGGTGCCATGCTCTCCCTAGCTCACTTCGATGATCTGATCCCGCCGCGTCCCCACGCTCACGTAGCGGATGGGGACGTCGATCAGGTCCTGGAGGCGGTCGAGGTAGGCGCGCGCCTCGCGCGGAAGATCGCCGAGGGTCCGCGCATCGGCGGTCGGCCGGCTCCAGCCCGGGAGCACGTCGAGCACCGGCTTGACCCGCTCGAGAACCGTGACCTCCGCCGGCATCTCCTCGCACGGACGGCCGTCGAGCTGGTATCCGGTCCCGACGGGGATCTCCGCGAAGCCGTCGAGGACGTCGAGCTTGGTGACGGCGAGCGCCGTGAGGCCGTTGACCCGCGCGGCATATCGGACCACGCTCGCGTCGAACCACCCGCAGCGTCGCGGCCGGCCGGTGACCGCGCCGAACTCGCCGCCGGTGCGGCGCAGACGCTCTTCGTCGGGCTCGTCGGCGAGCGTCGGGAGCGGGCCGTTGCCCACGCGCGTGGTGTAGGCCTTCACCACGCCGAGGACTCCGTCGATCAGCGTCGGCCCGATGCCCGCGCCGACGGCCGCGCCCCCGGCGGTCGTGTTCGAGCTCGTGACGTAGGGATAGGTCCCGTGATCGACGTCGAGGAGCGCGCCCTGCGCGCCCTCGAGCAGGACGCGCTTGCCGCCGCGCAGGGCACGGTGGACCAGCGCGCCGGTATCGGTCACCATCGGCAGGAGTCGCGGCGCCACCGATTCCAGCAGGCGGGCGTGTTCGTCGAGCGAGGCGCGCTCGGCCATGCCCGCGAGCTCGAGCAGGCTGTTGGCGCGCTCGACGCGCTCGCCGAGGAGCGCGCGCGCCGAGGGGAGATCGCGGAGGTCACCGACCCTGAGGCCCCGGCGGCCGTACTTGTCCTCGTAGGTCGGCCCGATGCCGCGGCGCGTGGTCCCGAGATTCTGGCTCCGCTCGCCCGCCGCATCGAGCAGCTTGTGGTACGGCAGCACCAGGTGGGCGCGATCGGACACGAGCAGGCGGCCGCGGGTCTCGATGCCGCGGGCCGCGAGCTGATCGGCTTCCTCGAAGAGCGCCGCGGGGTCGATCACGACCCCGTTCCCCAGCACGCAGACGCTCGCGGGACTCAGGATCCCGGAGGGAATCAGCCGGAGGATGAACTGCTCCGTGCCGACCACGACCGTATGGCCGGCGTTGGCGCCTCCCTGATACCGCACCACGACGTCGGCGGCCTCGGAGAGAACGTCGACCAGCTTGCCTTTCCCCTCGTCGCCCCATTGGGCTCCCACCACGACGAGGCAGCGGAGGTCCGGCCCGAACATGGCAGTCAGTCCGCCGAGCCCTTCTTGCCCTTCCGCTCACGCTCCTTCCGCTCCGGCGGCGCCGATCCCCCGACCGCCCGCGCGGTCTCGGGCGAGATCAGGCCGGCGTCGGCGAGCTCGTCGACGTGCTGCTGAAAGGTCTGCATGCCGCTCTTGCCGAACCCGTCGGCCATGAGGCCGCGGATCTCGACGATCCGCGCGGGATCCTTGAGGCAGTCGCGCACCGCCGGGGTCCCGACCAGGAGCTCGACGGCGGCCACCCGCCCGCGCCCGTCCGCCCGCGGGAGGAGCTGCTGCGACACGATCGCCAGCAGCGCCTCCGAGAAGCGCACCCGCCCGATCTCCCGCTCTTCGCGCGGCAGCATCGAGAGCACCTGGCCGATCGTGGTCATCACGTCCGGCGTCGGCATGGCCCCGATCACGAGGTGCCCGGTCTCGGCCGCCTTCATCGAGGTGTCGATCGTGTCCTGATCGCGGATGTCGCCGACCATCACCACGTCGGGATCCTGCCGGAGCGCGGCGCGGAGCCCCACGGCCACCGACTCGGTGTCCACCCCGACCTCGCGCTGGGTCATGGAGGACGAGAGGTCGCGGTGGAGGAATTCGATCGGATTCTCGATCGTCACGACGTGGCGCTGCTGGCTCTGGTTCATGTGATGCAGCATGGCCGCGATGGTGGAGCTCTTGCCCGAGCCGCTCACCCCCGTGACCAGGATGAGCCCGGCGCGATGCTCGGTGAGCTGCGCCAGCGTGCCGGGCAGGTCCAGCTGCTCCAGCGTCGGCACGGCGAACGGAATCACCCGCATCACGATCATGAAGGAGGACCGCTGGCGGAGGATGTTCACCCGGAACCGGCCGACGCCGGGCATGCCCCACGAGCAGTCGTAGTCCTTCTGCGTATCGATCCGCAGCCGGTCCTGGTCCGTGGTCATCAGCTTGAGGGCGATGGTCCGGGTCTGCTCCGGCGTGAGCCGCTGCTTCGTGAGCGGCACGAGCTTGCCGTCGATGCGGGCGCGGAACAGGTCGCCGGCCTTGATGTGGAGGTCGGACGCGCCGCGCTCGACCGCCGCCTTGATGATCCGCTCGATTGGGGCGCTAGCCATCAGCCGGCTCCGTAGAAGCCCATCCGTCGCTTCGTCTCGCGCAGCGTCTCCCCGGCGATCGCGCGCGCCCGCTCGGCCCCGCGCGCCAGCAGCGCGTCCACGCGCCCCGGATCAGCCGACAGCTCCGCGGCCCGCGCGCGCATCGGCGCGAACGTCTCCACCATCGCCTCCGCCAGACGGCGCTTGCAGTCGAGACAGCCCCAGCCCGCGGTGCGGCATTTATCGGCCACCTCGGCCACCGTGGCGGCCGGGGAGAAATGCTGATGCAGATGGTAGATGTTGCAGATCTCGGGCGTGCCCGGATCGTGCCGGGTCACGCGCGCGGGATCCGTCACCGCCGGACGCAGCTTCGCCCAGATCTGCTCGGGGCTCTCGAGAATGCCGACGGTGTTGCCGAGGCTCTTCGACATCTTGGCCTGTCCGTCGAGACCCCGGATCCGCTTCGCCTCGGTCAGCACGGCCCGGGGTTCCGGAAAATAGGGGGCTTCGGGCGCGAATGCCGCATTCCACCGGCGGGCGATCTCCCGGGTCAGCTCGAGATGCTGGACCTGATCCTCGCCCACGGGGACCTGCGTCGCCCGATACAGCAGGATGTCGGCGGCCTGCAGCACGGGATAGCAGAGCAGACCGGCGGGCACGCTTTCGAGACGGCCGCTCTTATCTTTGAACTGCGTCATGCGCTCGAGCTCGCCGAGCGGCGTGACGCTGGTGAGCAGCCACTCGAGCTCGGCGTGCTCCGGCACCTGCGACTGGACGAAGAGAAGGGCGCGATCGGGGTCGATCCCCGCCGCGAGCAGGCCGATCGCCATCTCGCGGGTCCGGTCGGCGAGCGCGGCGCGGTCGTAGGGCATCGTGACCGCGTGCAGGTCGACGATGCAGATGATGCAGTCGACCGTGTGCTGGAGGGCCACCCAGTTTCGAACCGCCCCCAGCCAGTTGCCGATGTGCAGCTCGCCGGTCGGCTGAATTCCCGAGAATATGCGCTCCATCCTGGCAAGCTATCCTTCTCCCCCATAGCCCGCAAGATGAAGAATCCCTTGGACTTACTGATCGCGGCGGGGGAGGCTGCCCGGCTGGCCGGCGAGTACCTGCGCACCGCCGAGCGGCCGGAGGATCCCTCGGCCTGGAGCCAGAAGGGCCCTTCCGATTTCGTCACGGCGGTGGACCGGGAATGCGAGCGGATCATCTCCGGGCGTCTTACCCGGGACGCCCCGGCTTCCCGGGTCGTGGGGGAAGAGCTCGCGCCGGACGTGGTGAAGGACGGCCTGGTCTGGATCGTCGATCCGCTCGACGGCACCACGAACTTTCTGCACGGCTATCCGGAGTTCGCGGTATCGATCGCGGTCGTCGAGCGCGGCGTCCTGGCGGCCGGTGTGGTGC
>JBOHSH010000213.1:0-7909 GCA_050733195.1 Gemmatimonadales bacterium | reverse complement strand
TTCTTCGCCTCGTGCACCTCGGCGCCGACCTTCACCTTGCGGCCCGCCTGCAGGACGCCCGCTCCCTTGAGCACGGTGACCTTGTGCTTCTTCATGAGGAACTCGACGCCCTTCGAGTTCTGCTCGGAGACCTGCCGGGAGCGCTTCATCGCCACGCCGTAATCGGTCTTCACCTCGCCGACCGTCACCCCGAGTAATTTCGCGTCGTGCGCGACCAGCCGGGCCACCCAGGCACTGTAGAGCAGCGCCTTGGTGGGGATGCAGCCGATGTTCACGCAGACGCCGCCGAGCTTGTCCTTCTCCACGACCGCGGTCGCGAGGCGGAGCTGGGCGCAGCGAATGGCGCAGACGTAGCCGGCGGGGCCGCCGCCGAGGATGATCACATCGAAGGAGGCCATAGGGGTTCTGAGTTCTGGGTTCTGGGTTCTGAGTGCTGGGTTCTGAGTGCTGGGTTCCGGGTTCGTGATTCCGGGTGGGAGCTCCGATCGTTCGGCCTGCGCGAACCCAGAACTCCGAACTCAGAACTCAGCACTCCTACCACACCAGGGCGAGCGGGTTCTCGAGCAACAGCTTGAGCGTCTTGAGGAACTTCGCGCCGGTGGCGCCGTCGATGACCCGGTGGTCGCAGGACATCGTCATGCGCAGGCGGCGACGCGGGACGAGGGCACCGCCCACGACCGCGGGCACCTGCGCGATGCGGCCGACGGCGAGGATGCCGGCCTCGGGCGGATTGATGATCGCGGTGAAGTGCTCGATGTCGAACATCCCGAGGTTCGACACCGTGAAGGTGCCGCCGGTGTACTCCTCGGGCTTGAGCTTCCGCTCCCGGGCCCGCCCCGCCATGTCCCGCGCCTCGGCCGCGATCTGGCGGAGGGACTTGGCGTCCGCGTTCCGGATGACGGGGGTGATGAGGCCGTCCTCGACCGCGACGGCCATGCCGAGGTGCACCTCGCGCCAGTAGCGGATGTGGTCCTCCTGCCACCAGGCGTTGCATTCGGGATGCTGCACCAGCGCCGTGGCCACCGCCTTGAGCACGATGTCGTTGAACGAGACCTTGCCGTCGTCGCCGGCGACCGCGTTCAGCGCTTCTCGCGCCTCGGCGACGCGCTCCATGTCCACTTCGGCCGTGAGGTAGAACGTCGGGATGGGACCGATGGAGGTGACCAGGCGCTTGGCGATGGTCTTCCGGATCTGGGACAGCGGGCGGTCCTCGAAGCCGGTGCCTCCCGGTCTCGGACCGGCAGCGGGTGCGGGGCCGCGCTGGGGAGCGGCCGCTCCTTCGACGTCGCGGAGGATGATGCGGCCCTCCGGACCGCTGCCGCTCACCCCGGAGAGATCGACCCCGCGCTCGGTGGCGATCTTCCGGGCGAGCGGTGACGCCTTCACCCGGCCGGCCGGCTGGGGCGGTTGGGGTGCCGACGGTTGGGGGGTGGGGGCGGCGGCCGGCTGGGCCGAGGGTGCTTGCGCGGGAGCCGCGACCTTCGCGGCTGGGGCGGCCTCCCGCTTCGGGGCCGGAGAGGGAGGAGCGGCCGCCGGCGCGGCAGCGCCGTCACCGGGAACCGATTCGCCCTTCTCGCCGATCCACCCGACCGGCGCGGAGACGGGGACTGTCGCCCCGGCGGCGACGAGCTGCTTGAGCAGCACGCCCGCGCTCCGCGCGACCAGCTCCATCACCGCCTTGTCCGTCTCCACCTCGGCCAGGACGTCGCCCGCGGCGACCGCGTCGCCCTCGCGCTTCTTCCACTCGATGAGGCGGCCCTCTTCCATGGTGGGAGAGAGCGCTTCCATCACGATCTTGGTGGCCATGGAATTCTGGATTACCCCCTGAACGTCACCTTCTTCACCGCCTCGACCACCTTCGGCGCATCGACCTTCGCCGCCTTTTCCAGCTGGCGGTTGTAGGGCATCGGCACGTCGGCCGCGGCCACCCGGAGCACCGGCGCGTCGAGCTCGTCGAAGATCTCGCGCTGGATCAGGTCGACGACCTGCGCCCCCACGCCCGCGAACGGCCACCCCTCCTCCGCCACGACGCACCGGTGGGTCTTGGCCACCGAGCGGAGCACGGTCTCGGCGTCGAGCGGCCGGATCGTGCGCAGATCCACCACCTCGGCGTTCACGTTCTCGCCGGCCAGGGCCTCGGCCGCCTTGAGCGCCACCGAGACGGTCTTGGAGTGGCAGACGATGGTGACGTCTCCTCCCTCGCGCTTCACCTCCGCCCGGCCGATCGGAATGACGTACTCCTCGTCCGGCACCTCGCCCTTGGTGTTGTAGAGCATCTCCCCTTCGATGAAGACCACGGGGTCGTCGTCGCGGATCGCGCTCTTGAGCAGACCCTTGGCGTCGGCGGGCGTGCCCGGCATCACGACCTTGAGGCCGGGGATGTGCGCGTACCAGCTCTCGAAGGCCTGGGAGTGCTGGGAGGCGAGCTGCAGGGCCGGGCCGCCGGGGCCGCGGAACACGATCGGGCAGCCGAACTGCCCGCCGGACATGTAGCGCATCTTCGCGGCGCCGTTGACGATCTCGTCGATCGCGAGAAGGGCGAAGTTCCAGGTCATCATCTCGATGACCGGCCGGAGCCCCACCATCGCGGCCCCCACGCCGATCCCGGCGAAGCCGAGCTCCGCGATCGGCGTGTCCACCACCCGCTTCGGGCCGAACTCCTTGAGGAGCCCGCGGCTCACCTTGTAGGCGCCGTCGTACTCCGCGACTTCCTCGCCCATCAGGAAGACGCGCTCGTCCCGGCGCATCTCCTCGCGGAGCGCCTGGTTGAGCGCGTCACGGTAGGTCAGCGTCGCCATAACCCGGTCAACGCTCAACGGTCAACGGCTTCATGCGTAGACGTCCTTGTAAAGCTCGTCCGGCTCGGGGTCGGGACTCTCTTCCGCGAACCTGTACGCGTCCTCGACTTCTTCGCGCACCTCCGCCTCGAGCGCGTCCATCCCGGCGTCGTCGAGTTGTCCGTCCCCCCGCATCCGGTCGGCCAGCACGCGGATGGGGTCGCGCCGGCGGAACTCCTCGACCTCTTCCTTGGTCCGGTAGGTCCCGTGGGCCGCGTCCGACATCGAGTGGCCGACGTAGCGGTAGGTCCGGATCTCGAGGAGCGTCGGATGCGATTCCTTCCGGGCGCGCGTCACGGCGCGGTCTATCGCCTCGCGCACGATCAGCACGTCCTGGCCGTCGACGGTCTCGGCCGGCATGTCGTACGCGGTGCCGCGCTCCGAGAGATTGGCGACGGCGCTGGCGCGGGACACCGCGGTGCCCATCCCGTAGCCGTTGTTCTCGCAGATGAAGATCGCCGGCAGGTCCCAGAGCGACGCCATGTTCAGCGTCTCGTGGAACGCGCCGATGTTCGCGGCCGCCTCGCCGAAGAAGCAGACCGATACCTGGTCGCCGCCCCGGTACTTGATCGCGAACGCGGCGCCGGCCGCCACCGGAATGTGGCTCCCCACGATTCCGTGGCCGCCGAGGAAACCCAGCTTCGCGTCGAAGAGGTGCATCGAGCCGCCTTTGCCCTTGGAGCAGCCCGTGGCCTTGCCGAACAGCTCGGCCATCACCGCGCGCGACGTCATCCCCCGGGTAAGCGCCTGCCCGTGATCCCGGTAGGCCGTGGTGATGTAGTCGTCGGGCCGGAGCGCGGCGATGCTGCCTACCGCCACCGCTTCCTGCCCGATGTAGAGGTGACAGAACCCGCCGATCTTGCCCAGCGAGTAGGCCTCGCCCGCCTTCTCCTCGAACCGGCGGATCAGGAGCATCTGCCGGAGGTAGCTCCGGTGCAGCGCGGCGGTGTCCGCGCTCGGCGCCTGTCGCTTGGGGGCCGCGCTCGTCGCCATCAGATCACGCTCTCCCCGGCCGTCACCGCGCCGGCGGCCTGCGCCTGCTCCCAGGCGTGGTAGGACGACCGGGTGAGCGGGCTCGCCTGCACGTGCGTAAAGCCCATCCGTCGCCCGATCGCCGCCAGCTCGTCGAACTCCTCCGGCGTGTAGAACCTCGCCACCGGCAGATGGCCGTCGGAGGGGCGAAGATACTGACCGATGGTGACGATGTTCACGTCGCGTCGGCGAAGATCGCGCATCGCCACGAGCAGCTCGTCCCACTCCTCGCCCATGCCGACGATGATGCCGGACTTGGTGAGACCGTCGGGCACCATCGTGCGGGCCCTCGCCAGCAGCTCGAGCGCGCGGGCATAGCGCCCGCCGGGCCGGGCCAGCGGGTAAAGGCGTTCGACCGTCTCGAGGTTGTGGTTGAGGATGTCGGGGCGGGCGGCCATCACGATCGCCAGCGCCCTCTCCGAGCCCTTGAAGTCGGGGATCAGCACCTCCACCGTCGTTGCCGGAAGCCGCTTCCGGATCTCCGTGATGCAGCCCGCGAAGGCCTCCGCGCCCCCGTTCGGGAGGTCGTCACGGTCGACGGAGGTGATCACGACGTGCGCCAGTCCCATCGCTTCGACGGCTTCGGCGAGCCGGACCGGCTCGACCGGATCGAACGGTGCGGGAGTTCCGTGGGCCACGGCGCAGTAGGCGCAGTTCCGCGTGCAGACGTCGCCGAGGATCATGAACGTGGCGGCCTTGTGCTCCCAGCACTCGCCGATGTTCGGGCAGCGCGCCTCCTCGCACACCGTGTGGAGACCCAGCTCGCGCATCAGGTGCTTCAGGCGAACGTAGTTCTCGCCTCCCGGTGCGCGGACCTTGATCCACGGCGGCTTCCGCGCCGGCGTCACCACCGGGCCTTGGTTCGACGCGGCGGAGGTTCGGGTGAGCTGGACCAGCGGCAGGGCCACGAACGATCTCCCGGGTGGTCGGTCACCGGCCCGACTCGGCCGGTGGAGCCATCAAGGATACACCGATGGAGAGCGAGGGTAAAGCGTTCAGGCGCGGAGAGTTATACGACGCATGGGGCGGCTCCTTGGAAACCTCGAGGGAGTATTCAGCCGTACGGATGAACGATGAATACGTTTCTCCGGTGCACGTGCTTTCCCTGCTGACCGCCCTCGTCGCCTCCGACACCACCGCCGCCTATGCAGGAGCGGCGGGGCGCATCCGGGTTCCGATTCCCGGCCTGCGCGGAGACTTCCTCTTCTCGTTCCAGCCGGTGCCGGGGACGGTCTTCTTCGCGGGTTATGGGGGCGCGTTCCGCGACGCCGGTCGCTTCCGGTTCACGGAGCTGTCCCGGACCTCGGACGGCTTCTTCCTCAAGGCGAGCTATCTGATCAGACGGTAAGACGCGCAGACGGGCAGACGTCAACTTGTCCGTCCGCCCGTCCGCCCGTTCGCCCGTCCGCCCGTTTATTTCGCCAGCTCCCTCACCGCCGTCTGCAGCATCCTCACCTTGGCCGCGTCGCTGCCGCGGGCGTCGGCGTCCAGCGAGCCGGCGAGACTCGTGAGCGCGGTGCCGCGCGCGGAGCCAGAGGCCTGCTCGGCGGCGGTGAGCGCCTGCCGCACCGCGGCGATCCGGGCGCTCGAGAGCCCCCGCGAGCGCTCCAGCTGATCGACGTAGGCCCGCGCGAGCGCGAAGCTCGGCGGCCACACCAGCTGCTGCTGGCCCTGGGTGTTGAAGTACTCGAACCGGACCGTCTTGGCGGCGTCGATCTCGTTCTGCGACAGGTGGGCGCTCGGGGCGAGCTCGAAGATGTCGAGGCCCCGGCCGATCTCCGAGCTGACGATCACGCCGTTGTACCAGTACGCCGACCAGGAGCCCGCCTGGCCCATCCGGGTCGAGTCGACCGGGCCGCGGTCGTGGAAGGCGATCTCCACGGGACGCCGGGCGTCGGTCCAATCGAACACCGAGATCCCGCCCTGATACCACGACTGCACCATCACGTCCCGGCCCGGAATCGGAATGAGCGAGCCGTTGTGGGCGACGCAGTTCTCCTGCTGAGTCTGGGCCGCCGGCAGCTTGTAATAGCCCTGGAAGCGCATCCGCCGGTTCTCGATCGTGAACAGCGCGTCGGCGCCCCACTCCTTCGGGTCGCTCGCGCGGCACTTCGGCCCGCCGCCGCCGCCCCACTCGTCGGAGAAGAGGATCTTCGTGCCGTCGTTGTTGAACGTGGCGGAGTGCCAGTAGGAGAAGTTGGAGTCGGCCACCTCGCCGAGCCGGACCGGAGCCGCGGGGTTGCTGATGTCGATCAGGAACCCGTACCCCTCGCAGGCTCCGCCCGCGAGACCGATCGCCGGGTAAACGGTGATGTCGTGGCACTGGGTGGGCCCGGTGCGGGGACCGCCGCCCCCGAACATCCGGTCGAGGATCGCCGGAAGCTCGCGACGGAGCGTGGCGCTGTCCTCGGCCGTCGGCGCGCCGGTGCCCCCCCTCGTCCGAACCAGGCTGTCCAGCATGCGTCCCACCAGACCGCGCGGGACCGGCCGCTCCAGGCCGAAGAGCACGGCCGTGTATCCGCCCGCCCGCTTCGTGGAGTCGACCGCGCGCTGCCGGATCGCGCGGTCTTCGACGGCCTCGCCGTGCGTGGGCGGCGCGGTCAGGTTCGCGAAGATCCGGGGCGAGCTCACGATCGCCGCCTGCGCCGGGTTCGCCAGCGGGATCTTGATCACCTCGATCCGGAAAAGGGCCGAGCTGGGGTCTTCCGGCGTAGCGACGCAGCCCGGAAGCTCGGTCGGGGACCGCGGGGGAGCGGACCCCGAGATGTAGACGTAGACGTTCTCGGTATCCCTGGGGTCGACCAGCACCGTATGGGTGTGGGAGCCGCGGCAGGTCTGCACGTTGCCGACGTTGCGCGGCCGCTCGATGTCGCTGATGTCGAAGATCCGGAGCCCGCGCAGTCGGTCCCCGCTCACCGTGTCGCGCACGCCCTGCGTACCGCAGTCGAGCCGGCCCGAGAGCCCTTCACCCGAGATGAACAGGAGGTTCTTGTAGACCGAGACGTCGCTCTGCGACGCCGGACAGACGTAGGCGGTCTTGAGCGCGGGCTGGCTGGGGTTCGAGATGTCCCAGATCTGCCAGCCGTTGTAGTTGCCCTGGATGGCGTAGTTGCCCAGGAACGCCAGGTCCGAGTTCGTGATGCCGCGGAAGTTCTCGGGGGGCGGCGTCTTCGAGAGGACCCGGAGGTTCCAGACGGCCTCCTGCGCGGTGAACATGCCGGCACCGAGCCCCACGCGCGGGTCGGGGCTCGGCGGCGCCGCGGGGCCGGCCGCCGGCGACGGAGCCTGAGTGCCCGTCGACGACGTCGAGGAGGCGCAGGCCGCCGACAGGAGGCCGAGCGCGAGGGGCAGGGTGAGCAGACGACTGCCTGCCCGGGACGAAACACGCATGGTCGATACCTCTCGGAGGAGCGGTCGGACGATCATGGAGACGGATTCTCGAACGTGAGCGCGACGAGCATCCTCCTCATCCGCTCGATTTCTGTGGCCTGGTCGACGTGGACGTCCGACGCGAACTTGAAGACGACGTCATCCTGCCCGGCCCCGGGCGTGCCGAACAGCTCGCGCACCATCCGCACCGCCCCTTCGTGGTGGCGAATCATCGAGCGAACGAAGAGCACGTCGAAGTCGGCGCCGCGTGCGGCCTGGAGCCGCTTGAGCTCCGCTTCGTCGAGCATGCCCGGCATGCGCATGTGATGCTCCATGCCGTTCATCGTCATCCGCATGCCGTGGGGAGAAGCCTCCGGCACCGGCTGGCGGCGGTCGCGGAGCCAGCCCTGCATGAGCGCGATCTCGTCCTGCTGGGCGTTGATGATCCGCCCGGCCAGAGTCCGCACCGACGGGTTCGTGCTGTTCTCGAGCGCCCATCCGGCCATCAGGATCGCCTGGGCGTGATGGCTGATCATGCCCGACATGAACCGGATGTCCGCTTCCGTGTAAGGGAGCCGGGCGCTGTCGCGCTGCGCCTTCGCGATCGCCGCCGTGTCCGCGGCCTGAGGCGTCGTCCCGGCCGGGTGCGGGCTCGGGGCCGTGGTCACCGG
>JBOHSH010000212.1:0-5078 GCA_050733195.1 Gemmatimonadales bacterium | reverse complement strand
ACTGGGTCGTGGTGGGCGGCGGCCCGTCCCGCTCGCTGGTCTACCGAACCTTCCCGCTCGACCGGCGCAACGACGCCATCACCCGGGTCTTCATCCTGGTGCACGGGGCCGGCCGCAACGCCGACGACTACTTCCGCTCGGCCACGGCCGCCGCGTTCCTCGCGGGAGCGCTCGAGAACACGCTGGTCGTCTCCCCGCGAATGGCCTCCAACGACGGGCGCGGCTGCCGCGACGCGCTGGGGGAGCGCGAGATCAGCTGGAACTGCGGCAGCTGGCGGTCCGGAGGCGCTGCCCTGAGCGATTCCGCCGTGACCTCGTTCGACTTCATGGACGAGCTGATCAAAAGAGTGGCCCGGAAGGAGGTCTTCCCCAACGTTCGGGCGATCGTCGTGGCCGGGCACTCCGCGGGCGGTCAGGTCGTGAACCGCTACAGCATGGCGAACCGGGTGCACGAGACGCTCGGCGTGCCGATGCACTACATCGTGTCGAACCCGTCGAGCTATGCCTGGCCGACCGGCGATCGCCCCACCAGTGCGGCCTGGTCGCTCACCGCCAACGCCCCGGGTTATGTCGGCGAGACGGGCGCCGACACGCCCGCCTTCCGCCCGTTGGGCGAGGGGCGCGGGTGCAGCAGCTACGACCAGTGGCCGTACGGAATGCAGAACCGGTCGGGCTATTCCGCCGGCCAGTCCGACGAGCAGCTTAAGCGGCAGCTCGCCGCCCGGCCGGTGACCTACCTGCTCGGCGAGCTGGACATCCTCCCGCTGGGTGGCTTCGACGGCTCGTGCGCCGCGATGGCGCAGGGGCCGACCCGGCTCGCCCGGGGGCAGGCCTTCGCGAAATACGTGAACGAGACGCTCGACGCGAAGCACACGGTGACGGTGGTGTCGCTCTGCGGGCACAACGCGCGCTGCATGTTCACGGCGAACAACGCGCTGCCGCTGATCTTCCCTGCGCCGGCCGGTGCGGGGCAGGCAAACTCGCGGCCCTGACGGTCACGGCGTTCCCTCGATCCAGCTCCGCCGCAACGCCCGCTGGCGCTCGGTGGCCGCCGGCAGCTCCTCGATCCGCACCACGGGCCGCTCGAAGCCCGTGATGACCAGGCGGGCCTGATACGGCCCGGCGGGGCGCTCGACCTCCAGGCGCACGCTGTCGCCCATCTGCAACCGCACCAGCCGTGCGCGCAGGTCCCGCCAGGTGGTCACCGGCTCTCCGTTCACGCGAAGCAGGCGGTCACCGGTGTGCATGCCGGCACGCCCCCAGATGCTCGCCGGATCGGTCACGATCAGCCGCACGGCGGACTCGCCGGCCGGCTCCCACCCGAAGATCCGAAGGTCCCGTTCGGGCTGGCCGTTGAATACGGCCCGCTCCGACGTGACCCTGGTGCGCAGCCCGAACGGGGCGAGATAGCGGTCGAAGTCGATCGGTCGCCCGCCCGCGCGGACGTGCGCATCGAAGAACGGGGTCACGTCGCAGGCGCAGACGTCCTCCACGACGCGCTCGACATCCCGACCGTCGAACCCCCGTGAGCCGCCGTGCCGCTCGAGCACGAGGCGCATGACCGCATCCATTGAGCGGGCGCCGCCGGTGGCCTCCCGAACGGCCAGGTCCATCATCGCCGCGATCACCTCACCCTGAAGGTGCGTGCTCGCGCTGTAGTCGCCGAGGGAGCCGGGCGGCGCGTTGTACGCCACGCGGCTCACCGCCTCGGCCGAATGGCGGGCGTTGCCGGGACTCGCCAGGTACCGGGACATCAGCCGCTCCAGGTGCGCCCGGCGCGTCGAATCCGACGCCGGCAGCCTCGCGCGGCGCAGAAGCAGATCGGCGTAGAACATCGTGAACCCTTCGCTGAACCAGAGTCCGGCCACGGGCGGCTGGGTGCGATAGTCCACCGCCCGGTATTCCACGGGGCGGATCCGCATCAGGTTCCAGGTGTGGAAGAACTCGTGGGCGGTCTCGGCGAGCCCGCTCGTGGCGCTCCGCGCGAGGTCGGCGCTCGGGGCTCCGAGCGTCACCGAATTCAGATGCTCCAGACCGCCGTATGCGCCGTCCTGGAAGAGAAAGAGGTACTCCCGGTAGGGCGCCCGGCCGAACACCGCGACGGCCTCGCGCGTCATGCGCTCGATCCCGCCGACGAACGCCGACGTGTCGAATGGGGTGGCCGTGGGCAGCGGCCAGTAGACGATGCGGTGCGGCACCCCGTCCACCGCGAACCTCCAGCTCCGGAAGCGGCCGGCGAGCACCGGTGAATCGACGAGGACGTCGGTGGTGGGTGCGAAAAAGGTTCGCGGATCCCCGGTCGGAGTGAGTCCCGTGGCGATCTCCCAACCCGCCGGGAACTCGAAGGTGACGTGCACCGGGGCGAGCTCGGCGCCGAGCATGTAGAGGTACGTGTGCGGCCCGCCCAGGAGGCCACCGCTGGGCGTGAGGAAGGGACGCCACGCGGCCCTCGGCGGGCCTTCCGGAGGCGGCAGGTTCACCCGGTATCGGACGACAACCTCTCCGCCGGATGCGGCGACTCGCCAGAGCGCGCTGTTGGCCCGCTCGATCCGCGCCGGCGTCCCGCGGGGCGTCGTCACCCGCGGGGTCGAGAGGTAGCGCCAGAACCGGTCGTCGTACTCCGGGTGGGCGGCCATGGCCAGCCGGAAGGAGTCGGGCGCGTTACGGAGGTGGAGCTCGACCTCCCATCCGAGGGAGTCGGCGACGCGGACGCGGTAGCGGATCACCGGTTGGGAGGCGCCTGCCCGGACCTCGAACGCCTCAGTGTAGTGGCTCAGGGGATGCTGCGCGTCCGCAGGGGAGCCGCTCGCCAGCAGAGCGAGCGCGATGATTCGGGCGGCGACGGGGGCGGGCAGACTCATGGCGAGCCCCAGCCGGGGCAGGGTGAAGGTGCCGATAGGATGTCGGCGGGCCGCGCGGGGTTTACGGCGATGGAAAGTAGCGCTCGAGCGTGAGCATTGGCGTGAAGTACGTCGCCTTCCAGTCCGGTGTCACCCGATCGAGGAGGAGCGCCAGCGCGGCGCCGAGCGGGTAGAACAGGATCCGCTGCGTCGCTTTCAAATCCGCGGTGCGCAGCTCCTCGATGATTCGGCTGTGCAGCCAATCGGCGACCTCCGCGTACGGCGTGTAATCCGGAAGCGAAGCGAAGGCGGCAGTCGGCGCGCCACCATCTGCCGCGAGCCGGGCACACCGGTACTCGACATATCGCGCGACGCCCTCCTGCCAGAGCTGGAAGTCCAGATAGCGACGGTCGTCCGCACTCAAGTCCTTTCTGAGGCTTTGGTATGCTGCCGCAATGCGTGGCAGCAGATCATTCAGCGAGGCCTTCTCGTCGAGCGCGTTCGCGAGCGCCGTCGCGGTGGCCTTCGCCCGTTGCTGGATGGGGAGGGAGTCGTACGGAAACGGGTAGTTGAGCATCCACATGCCCGACTGGTCCCCGCGCGCGAGACCGAGGCCGTCGACGGCCGCGTAATAACCGGGCCTGGAGAACTGGAGCTGATGGAAATGCTCGTGGAGCACGGTGATGACCCACTCGCTGGAGCGCTTCCGGGTTCTTGCCGGCTGCCCGATGACGATCGTGGGCACGGCACCGACGGCCGGAAACGTCGCCAGCAGATTGGGAGGGAGCTTTCTCGGGCGGACGAACACCTCGGTGCCGAGGAGGGAGTCGTGGCCCTGCGCCGTGAATTCCGCCGATGGGCTCGGGTGCCAGAGGAGAAACTCGACGGAATCCGTGACCAGGAGCAGGGCGAAGGGAGCCTCGCCCCAGCCCGGCCAGACGCGCTCCTCGATGAGCCGGCGGAGGCGATTCGCCTCCGCCAGTCGGATCCGGTCATCGGGGTGAAGCGGATATCGCGGCGCCTGCGCGCCGCTCGCCTGCTGGGCGATGCAGAGTCCGGCAGCGGCGACGAGGGCGGCGAGCTTCAGGTGGCACCTTGCGGACCATTCTGGTTTGGGGATGCCTGATCCGCCGGGATCGTCGCGCTGGCCGGGGTCCCTCTTGCGCTGTACATTTGCGCTGCCGCGGGGAGGCCCGCGCGTCGGCCCCCGTGGTCGGGCGAGCGCCCGCACTGCGCGCAGGAGGCCCCGGTGTCTCTCCTTTCTCTCCATGCTCTCCGCCTCCATCGGTCGAGGGCTTTCCCCGGTTTCGCGCTGCTTGCAGGGCTTGCCTGTGGACTCCCGACGAGGGAGAACCGGAGCGCGCCCTCCGATCTCGATGTGACCCCGCAGACCAGCGTCGCCGCGACGATCACCCTCGCCCAGCTCGATGTCACCTTCGATGATGGCGCGCACCCCGATTCTCCCTGGGGCCAGGTGCTGGTGGACTACGTCGGCGAAACCGGGGTGCTCTATTTCAACCTCGCCGTCAACGGAATCTGGCGAATCCAGAACATGCCGGTGCTCAGTCGGGAAGGGCCCGGCATCGTCCAAACCTCGGCCTTTCTGTTCGATCTCGGCGTATCCGACGGGACGGATGTCACCACGGCCGAGGTCGCATTCGACCTCAATACCGACGTGCAGGCCGGGTTACCGGCCTCGGCCGCCGCGATGGGCATCGGTGACGACACGTGGGACATTGCGACCGGCACCGCCGGCAGGGCGATCAGCTATTCCCCACCGGCCCCGAGCCTCATCGGGGGTCAGGCGGCGGGGGACAAGGTGGGGCACAAGGGGTTCCCGAATCAGCGGGCCGACAACAACGAGTGCGTCCCTGTGGCCCTCTCCAACAGCCTGCAGTGGCTCAACGGGAGGTATGGACTCGGGCTGGCCGAGGCGGACATTAGCATTGCCGCCATGAAAGCCGTGGTAGGGTGGACGGCTGCCGGAGCCGGTCAGCAGTGGTGGACCAAGAAGCGCACCAGGTTCAAGGACGTTCTCACCACGTCAACGATCCCGCGGTTCAACATCGGGGAGGTCTACGACGCGGTCGCTCGGGGCTGCGACGTCGAGCTTCGCGCCAACGATCACGTGGTCGCGGTGACGGGGGCGCAGAAGCTTGCGGACGGGAAGTATTCACTCGAGCTCACCCACGACCCGGACCAGAAGGATGGCAAAGCCCCGGAGAAGGAGGGAACCCA
>JBOHSH010000211.1:0-21726 GCA_050733195.1 Gemmatimonadales bacterium | reverse complement strand
TTGAGCAGCCCGGGCCCATTGGGGTTGATATGTACGCCGCCAGGGTGATCACCCTGCGCGCGTTCGGGAGCGCGCTCTTCGCCCTCACCCTCGGGGCCTGCGCGACACGCAGCCCGCTGCCAGCCGCCCGGCAGGCAGACAACCAGTTCGAGTCCGAGATCCAGGCTTTCGAGGCGGCGGACCGCGCGCATGCTCCCCCAGCCGGCGGCGTCGTCTTCGTCGGGAGCTCGTCGATCAGACTCTGGCAGACGCTCGAGGCCGACTTCCCGGACGCCCGGGTGATCAATCGCGGGTTCGGCGGCTCCGAGCTCGCCGACGCCGTGCGCTACGCGCCGCGCATCGTGCTGCCGTACTCTCCGGCTCTGGTCGTGCTGTACGCCGGCGACAACGACCTGGCCGCCGGCCAATCGCCCGAGCTGGTGCTGCGCGACTACCAGGCGTTCGTCCGCCTCGTCAGGAGCAAGCTTCCCGAGACGCGCATCGCGTTCATCTCGATCAAGCCAAGCCCCTCACGTTGGGCGCTCGCGGCCAAGGTCAGGAAGGCGAACCGCCTGGTGAAGGAGTACTCGTCAGGCGACCGGCGGCTCCACTATGTCGACGTCTACACGCCCATGCTCGACGCCGCCGGCGCTCCCCGGCGCGAGCTGTATCTGGCGGACGGGCTGCACCTGAACGCCGCGGGCTACGCCATCTGGCGGGACCATATCGCGGCGATTATCGCCCGTTTCCGCCGGGAACCGTGACTCCACCTTGAGCACGGGGAACTTGCCAACCCGGCCTTCCTACCTATCTTGAAAGCCATGCCGACCCACGCGCTCTGCACCTGTACCCGCAACCACATGTGTCGCCCCCTGTCGTGGGCGGTGAGCGTGCGTGCGCGCGGCGAGGGATTCCCCTAGGTCCCCGGTAGCGAAGCCAGGCAGCCTCATCGGCCGCGACCCCCGGGAGTCGCGGCCGTTCGCGTTTTCATACCCAGGAGTTCTCGATGACCACAGCGACCACCACCCGCGTCCCCTTCGGAGTCCTGTATGAGCATCCCGACTGGTTCCGCCCCCTCTTCGCGGAGCTGGAGCGGCGCGGCATTCCGGTGAAGCGGCTCCACGCCGCCGAGCACTGGTACGATCCCTCCTCCCGCCCGCCCTATGGGCTGGTGTTCAATCGGATGAGTCCCTCGGCGTATCTCCGGAACGCTGGGCACGCCGTCTTCCTCACCCAGGCGTACCTGGCCCACCTGGAGAGTCACGGAATCCGGGTGATCAACGGCAGCCGGGCCTTTGCCGTCGAGACCTCCAAGGCGCTCCAGCTCTCGATCCTGCGGCAGCTGGGCCTGCCCTATCCCCGCTCCCGGGTGATCTCCCGCGCCAGCGACGCGCCCTCCGCGGCGCGGGGACTCCGGTTTCCCGTCGTGGTGAAGCCCAATATCGGCGGCAGCGGGGCCGGCGTGCGCCGCTTCGAGAGCGCCGACGACCTGACCGAGTCGTCGATCGAGGGACTCAACCTCGGCATCGATCACACTGCGCTGGTGCAGGAGCATGTTCCGGCGGAGGACGGCCGCATCGTGCGGGTCGAAGTGCTGGGCGGGAGCTTCCTCTATGGAATCCGGGTCTATCCGACCGGCGAGAGCTTCAATCTCTGCCCCGCGGATGTCTGCCGGACGGTCGATGGCGCCGAGCTGGTGCGAAGTGCCTGCGCGGTGGACGCGCCGAAGAACGGGCTCAAGGTCGAAGGCTACACTCCGCCGGCCGATCTGGTCCGCGCCGTGGAGACCATCGCCGGCGCCGCCGGCATCGACGTCGGCGGGATCGAGTACTTGATCGATTCCCGGGACGGCAAGCCCTACTTCTACGACATCAACGCACTCTCGAATTTCGTGGCCGAGGGATCGCGGGTGGTCGGGTTCGATCCCTTTGTCCGCCTGGTCGACTGGCTGGAGCAGGAGGCGGCGTGACCCTGCGCTTCGGTTACTGGCTTCCGGTCTTCGGCGGCTGGCTCCGCAACGTCGCCGACGAAGGCATGGCGGCGCGATGGGACTACGTGGCCCGCTTGGCGCGCCGGAGCGAGGAGCTCGGGTTCGACCTCACCCTCATCGCCGAGCTCAACCTCAACGACATCAAGGGGCCCGAGGCCCCGGCGCTCGACGCCTGGACCACCGCCTCTGCCCTCGCGGCGGTGACCTACCGGCTGGAGCTCATGGTCGCGGTTCGGCCGACGTTTCACGCGCCGGCGCTGCTGGCCAAACAGGCGGCCAACATCGACCACATCAGCAACGGCCGGCTCGCGCTCAACGTGGTCTCCTCCTGGTGGGCCGACGAGGCGCGCCGCTATGGTGTGGCCTTCGACAACCATGACGCCCGCTATGATCGCACGGCGGAATGGCTCGCGGTCGTGAACGGAATGTGGAGTCAGCCCCGCTTCACCTTTCACGGCAATTACTACCGGGTGGATGACGCCCTGCTCGCGCCGAAGCCGGTCCGCAGGCCACGCCCGCCGATCTACGCCGGCGGAGAATCCGAGGCCGCCAAGACCCTGATCGCCCGAAGCTGCGATGCGTACGTCATGCACGGGGATCCGCCGGAGACGATCGCCGCCAAGGTCTCCGACATGACCGCCCGGCGCGAAGCGGCGGGACTGGGGAACGCGCCGCTTCGGTTCGGCGCGGCGGGATACGTGGTGTGCCGCACCAGTGAGGAGGCAGTTCGCCGAGAGGTGGCCCGGATCACCGACGTGCGCCAGAACACCGCGGGATACGCCAACTACGAGGACTGGGTGGCCAACACCCGGCTGGAGCAGCGAATGAGCCTGGAGGACTACTCGGTTTCCAACCGGGGACTCCGGAGCGGCCTGGCCGGCACGCCGGAGCGGATTGCGGAGCAGATCCTTGAGTTCGAAGCCGCCGGCCTGGATCTGCTGCTGCTCCAGTTCAGCCCGCAGCTGGAGGAGATGGAGCGGTTTGCCGAGAACGTGATACCGCTGGTGCGAGGCGCGGCCGCGCCGGCTCCGCTGTCGACGCGATATCTTTGACCCCGGACGGTTCGTGGCCAAGCCACTCACCTGATGCCGGGAGCGCCCATGCGATACTTGCATTTCATCCCCCTGCTCCTCGTCGCTCAGCCGGTCGATGCCGCCGCCCAGCGCCCCGAGGCCGGCCTGGTCCGGTTGGAGCGTGAGATCGCGCGGCTGGCGTCGAGCGCCGGCGGCCCCATGGGCGTGGCCGCGGTCCACCTCGAGACCGGCCGCGCGGTGTACCTCAACCCCGACGAACGGTTTCCCCTGGCCAGCAGCTACAAGGTGCCGATCGCCGTGCAGCTGCTCACCCGGGTCGACCGGGGGGAGCTGCGACTGGACAGCATGGTCACCCTGCGGCCCAGCGATCTGCATCCCGGCAGCGGGACCCTCGCGGACCTGCTCGATGATCCCGGCGTGTCGCTGTCCTTGCGCAACTATCTGGAGCTGATGCTGCTGATCAGCGACAACAGCGCCACGGACGTGGTGCTTCATGCGGCGGGAGGCGCACGGGCGGTGACCGATCGGATCGCCGCGCTCGGCGTCGACGGGATGAGCGTGGACCGGCCCACCCTGCGGCTGATCGCGGACTTCGCCGGTTGGAGCGGCCTGCCCGCCGATTCACAGATGTCGCCCGGCGCCTGGCGCGAGGCTTCCGCCCGAACCACCCGGGCGCAAGCAGACTCCGCGCACGCCGCGTTCAACCGTGACCCGCGCGACACGGCCACGCCCAGGGGCATGGCGCTGCTGCTCCAAAAGATCTGGCGCCGCGAGGCGTTGAGCGACCCAAGCACCCACTTGTTGCTCGACATCATGACCCGCAGCACCACCGGCGCGCTCCGGATCAAAGGCCTGTTGCCGTCCGGGGTGTCGGTCGCGCACAAGACCGGCACGATCGGCGGCACCACCAATGACGTCGGAATCGTCACCCTGCCCGACAATGGCGGGCACGTGGCGGTCGTCGTCATGGTCAAAGCGTCTGCGCTGCCGGTGGAAACGCGCGAGCGTGCCATCGCCCACGTCGCTCGCGCGGTCTATGATTACTTCCTGTTCAATCCGGGCGGTTGAGAGACGGGCCGCGCGAGACCGCTACTGCCGGAAGAACAGGAACTGCTGGATTCGCCCGTCGGGCGTCCGATACATCAGCGCGAGAGCAAGCTTCCGGCCCAGCTTGAATCGGATACGCGATACCTCCATGCCACCGCGTTCGCTCAGCGCAGCGGTCTCGAACTCGGAAGGTTCATTGCGCGCCAATGTCTGCGCCGCCTCGGCGATTCTCGCATCGGTCAGATAGGCGCTGTATTCCTCGCCCAGCTGGGCGCGATCCACCGTCTGTTCGCGCAGATTGCGCAGAAAGGCACGGACCGTTGCTTCGGCCGGCTCGCCCCGTACCGCCGGCACATCGCTCGCGGGGAGCAACTTCGCCAGGATCGCCTCGCGCAGGGGATTGAGTACGGCGAAGTCACGGTTGGCCATCAACACCACCCCGGACCGGGTCGCCGGAATGAAGGTGTTGGAGGTTCGAAAGCCGCTGGTCGCTCCGCCGTGCGTGAGCACCAGGGCGGCGCCGTTGTCCTGTACGCTCTGCCCACAACCGTAGCCGGTGGACCGCCCGTCGGGGAGCCGGCGCGGTGTGGTCATGACGCGGTAGGACGATTCGGACAGGATCCTCCCGTCCATCAGCGCGAGATTCCAGGCCAGGAGGTCGGTCGGGGTCGACCACAGGCCGCCTGCAGCGGCAATCCAGCCCGCGCCTTCCGGTGTGGCCGGCTCCAGCGCGCCGAAGCCGAATGACGTATAGCCCCGGGCCACGCGGGCATCATCGCGATGCAGCGCGTAGCCGGTATGACGGAGCTTGAGCGGCGCAAACACGCGGCGCTGGAGGAAGCCGCCGAACTCCTGGCCGCTCACCCACTCGACCACTCGGCCAAGGATCAGATAGCCGGTGTTGCTATACGACCAGCGGGTGCCCGGCTCGAAGTCGAGCGGCCGCCTCGCGTAGTCGCGCACGATCTCATCCACCGGCCGGTCCCGCGCCATGGGGCGGTCCACGAAGTCCAGCGGATAGTAGTCGCGGTAGCCGGCGACGTGCTGCCCCAGATCGAGCAGCGTGATGTCGCCCGCTCGGGTGAGTGTGTTGTCGTACTTGGCGACCCGGTCATCGAGCGCCAGCTGGCCGTCCTGGGCCAGCAGCATCACCGCGGCGCAGGTGAACTGTTTGGTCACCGAGGCAATGGCGAACATCGTTTCGGCGGTGACCGGGTCACGCGATTCCAGCGACCGCAGGCCGTAGCCCTTCGCCAGTACCACCTTCCCCTGTTGCATCACGCCCACCGACAGGCCGACCAGCTGCTGGTCGGCGACGTGGCGAGCAATCATGCGGTCCAGCTCCACCACGTCCAGCCGCCGCTCCTGCGCCGCCGGCAGCGAGCCCGACGCCGGCTGGCGCGGGAGGACCGAGGTAAGGGCGGCGGCGGAAACCAACAGGACCACCCGGTGCTTCGCGGCGGTTGCCCGATGCATGCCGACCTCCGAGGGTAGGTGCCGCGATGGGGGAGCGACGCCCCCGGACGGTTCGTCCGGGATCAGTTCGCGCTTCCGCGGGTTGCGGTCGCGGGTATATTGGCCCTAGGCCAGAATAATTGGATACAAAACAGCGTGCAATTCGCCACCGGCCCAGCCGACCGACGCCTCCTCGGGTGATCCGCGCGCTGCCGGCAGCGAAGCCGCCGGTGGACTGGCCGATGGCGATGGCGGCACTTTTTCGAAAGGACTCGGCAACCCATGCGCTCCGCACGCTCCAGCCCGGCCCCATCACCGGACGGGGTGCCCGGCTCGCCCTTCCTGACCACGCGCCTCCATTTGCGGGCACCGTTTCTCGTCTTTCTCGCCGACATCAACGCGCACGTGTACGCGAAGACCGGCCTCGGTCTCGCGCAATGGTGCCCGGATCGCTGCCTCGCCCAGCTCCGGCTGCCCGGCTGCGGAGTGGATGCGGGCCTGCCTGAGATGGATGTGAGAACCGCGGCTCGGGCCGGGGCCCGGAGTCTGATCCTCGGCGTGGCCCCGATAGGGGGCAAGATCGAGGAATCGTGGATGGAGACGATGAGGCAGGCCGCCCGGGAAGGACTCGACGTCGTGGCCGGGATGCACAGCAGTCTTGCCTCGGTGCCCGGCCTGGCGGCCGCCGCCGCCCTGGGCCAGGCCCGATTGGTGGACGTGCGGATTCCGCCGTCCGGTATCCCGATCGGCACGGGACGCAAGCGGAGCGGAATGCGCCTGCTTACCGTCGGCACCGATTGTGCGGTTGGCAAGAAGTACTCCGCACTCGCGATCACGCAGGAGCTTCGGCGCCGCGGACTCAAGGCAACCTTCCGTGCTACCGGCCAGACCGGGATCATGATCGCCGGCGCGGGCATTCCGATCGACGCGGTCGTCTGCGATTTCGCCGCGGGCGCCGCGGAGGTGCTGTCGCCGGACAATGACCCGGATCACTGGGACGTGATCGAAGGCCAGGGCTCGCTGTTTCATCCCGCGTATGCGGGGGTGAGCCTCAGTCTGCTGCACGGCTCCCAACCCGACGCCATCGTGGCGTGCCTCGAGGCGAAGCGCCGGACCCACACGGGGTGCCCGGACTACCCGCTGCCGGACATTCTCGAATGCATCGATCTCCACCTGCGGGTGGGGCGGCGTACCAACCCGGGCCTCCGCTGCGCCGGCGTGAGCGTCAACACGATGCGGCTCGCCGCCGCCGAGCGCCTGGCCTGGCTGGGGGAGCTGTCGCAGCTCACCGGCCTCCCCTGTGGCGACCCGTTGGTGGACGGCCTGGGCCCCATTGTCGACGAGCTGACGGCGGCGTGGGGGCCGGGAGACGCCGCGCGATGAACCGTCCGGTCGAACCCTGGAAGCTGAAGCGCTCGTTCGGCCGCTCCGGCCATCCCTGGACCGGGTTCGACCTGCTGGGGCGCGAACGGCGCCTCCTCGCTCTTCCCCAGTTCCTGACCCAGCCGTATATTGGCCCACCAGCGGGAATAATTGGATACAAAACTGTGGGCAATCCGCTCACGGCCGCCGGCTGATTTTCCCGAGGTGCCGCGTCCCCCCGCAGCCGCCATCCGTTCCATAAGGAGTCGCCATGAGAATCGCGAGAGTCCTGGGATTGGCTGTAGGATTGACCAGTGCCACCGGGTTGGCCGCAGCCGCCCAAGAGGTCGCCGGCGTAGTCATCGCCGCTCGCTCGAACCGCCCTCTCGAAGGGGCCCGGGTCTCGGTCCAGGGAACCCAAAACCTCACTCGAACCGACGGACGGGGTCGGTTCCGGCTCACCGGATTGACCGGGGCGAATGTCACCCTTGCGATCAGCATGATCGGCTTCCGGCCCACGACCGAGTTCGTGGCGGTCGGGAACACGGACCTGCGGATCGAGCTCTCGGAGCTGGCGGTGAACCTGGGCGAGATCGTCGTCACCGGCACCGCCGGCGGCGCCGAGAAGCGCACCATCGGGAACTCGATCACCACCGTGCGCGCGTCGGACGTGCAGGAGCTCGCGCCCGCGCCGGACCTCTCCAGCCTGATCAACAGCCGCGCACCGGGCGTCGTGGTGATCCCGGGGACCGGCCAGGTTGGGGCGGGCCCCAGGATCCGGATCCGGGGGATGAACAGCTTCTCGTTGAACGACCAGCCGCTCATCTACGTGGACGGCGTTCGGGTCGCGAACGACGTGGGCGCCGGCATCACGGTACAGGCCTTCGGCTCGGGCGTCGTCAACCGCCTGAACGACTTCGATCCCGATAACATCGACCGCATCGAGATCATCAAGGGGCCGGCCGCGGCGACCCTCTACGGCACCGAGGCGGCCAACGGGGTGATCCAGATCTTCACCAAGCGGGGCCAGGCCGGCGACAAGCCGCAGGTAACGATGTCGATCCGTCAGGGGACCCAGTGGTTCATGAACCCGGAGGGGCGGCTCCGCCAGCCGCTCGCCCGGGTCTGTCCGCCGGGCCAGACGACCGGTTGTCCGCTGGTGGCGTGGAACCCGGTTCGTCAGGAGGATAGCCTCCACAAGCTCGGATTGGTGGACCGGCCGCTCTTCACCAACGGCTACATGATGGGCTACGGCATCAACGTGAGCGGCGGAAGCAGTACAGCCCGGTATTTCGCCGGCGCCACCTTCGACAAAGACAAGGGAATCGAGCCGACCAACGATCAGCGACGGCTCACCACGAATCTGAACCTCACGCTCACCCCTAGTGACAAATGGGATTTGCAGACCTCGATCGCGTTGGTGAAGAGTAAGACCAACCAGGCGTTCGAAGCCGGTGCCGGAGGGGTCTGGTTTTCGACCCTCTTCGGCGATCCCCGGCTGGTGACCCGGGCCGACGGCACCCCGCATCCGAACCGGGGGTTCCTGTTCGGTCCGCCCGAGTTCCAGTGGGGCTCCCGGCAGCCGAGTCAGCTGATCAACCGGTTCACGGCGAGCGTCACCCTCAGTCACCGGCCGGCCGGCTGGTTCAGCCACCGCCTCACGGTGGGACAGGACCAGACCGACGAGGGCAGCGAGAATATCGCCCGCTTTCTCAAGCCGGAATGGATCCAGTTCAACCCGGGTGTCGCCGCGTTGGGGGGCAAATTCAACCAGCGGCGGACGATCGCCTTTACGACCTTCGACTACAACGCCAGCGGCAAGCTCAACCTGTCTCCGAGCGTCACTGGGACCACCACAGCCGGCGTGCAGTACTTCCGGCGGCGACGCGACGCGGTGAGCGCCAGCGGGCAGCAATTTCCCGCCCCCGATCTCGAGACGGTCGCCGCGACCGCCATCAACAACGGCTTTGACGACTTCGTCGAAAACACGACGGTCGGGGTGTTCGGGCAGCAGCAGTTCGCCTGGAAGGAGAAGCTCTACCTCACCGGGGCGATCCGCGTCGACAACAACAGCGCCTTCGGCAAGGACTTCGACTTCGTGGCCTACCCCAAGGTGAGCGCGTCATACGTCCTCGCCGAGGGAAGGACCGGCCGGCTCAACGCGCTCAAGCTGCGAGCGGCCTACGGCCAGTCGGGCCAGCAGCCGGAGGACTTCGCCGCGCTGCGGAGCTATCAGCCGGTAACCGGCGGCGATGGCGGGCCCGCGGTCATCCCCCAGTTCGTCGGCAACCCCGACCTGAAGCCCGAGCGAAGCACGGAGGTGGAGGTCGGGTTCGAGGCCGGCCTTTTCGATGACAAGCTTGCCATCGACTTCACCGCGTACCGCGCCAAGACCCGGGACGCGATTCTCAGTCTGCCCCTCGCTCCGTCCACCGGGTTCCCGGGGAATCAGTTCATCAACATCGGCGCGATCCGCAACCTGGGATTCGAGGCCCAACTCTCGGTGAACCCGATTCAGACCCGGAGCCTCGGGATCCGAGCGGACCTGAATCTGTCCCACAACACCAACAAGGTACTGGAGCTGGGCAGCGGCCCCTTCGCCGACTCGCTCGGCGCGTTCGGCCCTAAGAAGGGGTTTCCGGTCGACGGAATCTTCCGAAAGAAGGTGATCAGCGCCGATTTCGACCCTGCGACGGGGAACGCCATCAACGTGCTATGCGCGGGCGGCCCGGACGGCCAGACCGGGGTGGCCTGCACCTCGCCGGCGGCGGGCGGCGTCTTCCTCGGCGTGTGGGATCCTCGCTGGGAGGGGTCGTTCTCAACCACGGTGACGCTGGGTGGGCGCCTCCGTCTCTACGGGCTGGTCGACATCAAGCTCGGGAACCGGCACTTCGACAACAACCTGCGGGCACTGTGCCAGGTGCTCCTGCGGTGCGATGAGAACTTCAACCCCCAGAACTACGACATCCTGACGATCGCCGAGCTGCAGAGCAACAACGTGGCCCAGAGCTGGGTGATCAACAAGGCCAGCTTCGCCAAGCTCCGCGAGCTCTCGGCCAGCTACGCCTTCCCGCGGCGGTATGCGCAGTGGTTCGGCGGCCAGGAGGCGAGCCTCACCCTCTCCGCCCGCAACCTCCACACCTGGACCGGATGGAGCGGGCTCGATCCCGAGGCTTTCTTCGTGTCCAACCTGTTCACCCGGTTGGAGCAGGACAACACGCCCCAACTGACCTCGTTCCAGGCCATTTTCAACATCACCTTCTGACCGCCACACGAAAGGAGACCATGCGATGCGCCCTGCATCTCGATTGATTCGAACGGCGACCGCGCGGGCCGCGCTCGTGCTGGCGCCGGTCCTGGCGATGGCGGCGTGTAACAGCCTGCTCGAAGTGCAAGCCCCGAGCCGGGTGCTGGATGAGAATCTGAGCAAACCGGAGGCCGCAAAACTTCTGGTCGACGGGGCCCGCGCGGCACTCGGATGCGCGTTCCAGGCGCACATTACCGGGAATGCGCTGCTCACCGACGAGATGGAAGACACCCAGCTCGCCGCGGCCGCCTGGGATTGGGACCGGCGCGGTTGGACCGGCGCGCTGGGCCAAGCCTATGCGCAGTCGCCGTGCACGGCGTTCCAGATCTTCGGCACCTATACCCCGCTCCAGACCGCGCGGTTCGGCGCCGACGACGCGGTCAATCGGCTCAATGCGTTCTCCGACCAGGAAGTCCCCAACCGGACCGCCCTCCTGGCCCAGGGTAACCTCCTGGCCGGGTACTCCCGGATCTTCATCGGCGAGGGGTACTGCGCCGCCGCGATCGACCTGGGACCGGAGCTGGCGCCGAAAGATTTCTTCACCCAGGCCGAGCAGCGGTTCTCCGAGGCGATCACTCAGGCGCAAACGGGAGGAGTGAGCTCGACGATCGGGATCGCGGCAACGCTCGGGCGAGCCCGCGCACGCCTCAACCTGGCTCGGCTGCCCGGCCAGGCGGTCGACCTGGCCAGATACACGGCGGCCAAGGCCGACGCGAACGCCGTGCCGGCGGGCTTCCTGTACGCCATGCCGTACAGCACTGCGACGACCTACGCGCAGAACAGCATCGTCCAGCGAAACCGGCTGAGTTTGCTGTACAGCGTCAGCGCGAACTACCGCAACCTGAACGACCCGCGGGTGAGCGTGACCAACTCCGGGCTCCGGGGCGCCGACGCGGTGAATACGGTCTGGTTCGCGAACAAGTACACGGCGCTGAACACGCCCATCCCTCTGGCGAAGTACGAGGAAGCGCAGCTCATCCTCGCCGAAGCCGACCTCGCGGCGGGGAGTCTCCAGGCGGCGATCGACCGGCTCAACACGCGTCGCGCCCGGACCGGGGTCGCCCTTCCGCCGTACGCCGGCGGGCTCACTCCGGCCGAGGTGCAGGCCTTCCTCCTCTCGGAACGCGCGAAGGAGCTGTTTCTCGAGGGCCACCATTTCTGGGATATCAACCGATTCAACCTGCCGCTGGATCCAGCGGTGGGAGTACCCTTCCCGGGGAAGGGGGGAACCTACGCCGATCTCCGGTGTCTGCCGCTTCCGGACATCGAGCGGCTCAACAATCCGAATCTGTAGTCTGACAACCGGGCGGGGCGCACCCGTTGAGATCCATGCGCGCTGACACCAGGTCGAACGGCCGGCCCGATCGGCCCAGGGAGGTCTACGACCAGCTCCGGCGCATGATCGTACACGGCCGGCTCGCGCCGGGAAGCCGGTTGGTCGAGACCGACCTCGCGACCCGTTTGGGGGTCAGCCGAACGCCAGTGCGGGGAGCGCTCCAGCGGCTCGAGCAGGAAGGGTACATCGTCTACTCGCCCTCGATGCGGCAATCCCGCCCGTCGGTGGCACCGCTCAGCAGCACCGACGCCCAGGAGGTGTTCGACATCGTGGGCCAGCTCGAGGCGCTGGCCGCCTACAATGCGACAGTTCTGCCGGCACCCAAACGCCAGGCTCTGGTCCGAAAGCTGACCCTGATCAACCGCAAGTTCAAAAAGGCCGCGGAGAGGCCTCGCTTGGACCACAATCAGCTCTGGACTCTCGACGAGCGATTCCACGCCTGTTGCGTCGAGGCGGGGGGTGGCCCCCGAGTCCGGCTCCTCCATGACTCGGTCAAGCCGCAGGCCGAACGGTACGAACGCCTCTACGTGAGCTACCTGGCGGGTGAGATCGCCACGTCGGCGGCGGAGCACGAGCAGATCATCGCGGCGATCGCCCAGGGCGATGCGCGCGGCGCCAAGGCCGCCATGGAGCGTAACTGGCATAACGCGGCCAGGCGCCTCAGTCGGGTCATCCGCCGGGTGGGCGAACGGGGGCTGTGGTAGCACGGGAACCCCAGCGCCCTTGACGAAGGTGACTGGCTTCAAAGTCTGTGCCCTCCCCGTTCCGTTTCGCTGAACCGGCGCGTGCCTCGAATTCAACCTCAGGGTACTGGGGAGGAGGTCCGTCGAGGAGCGGGGCGTCCTTGCCTTTGAGGTATTTGTCGAAGAACGCAAGCACGAAATCATTGACGATTCGCTCCATGCGCGCACCGTCAATCGGGCCCAGCACGCCGGCTTTCCGGTAGTCCGGTGAGAACAGGGAGAAGTCCGAGTAGTTGAAGTGCGCGGATCCCTTCACCGTGAGGTAGTAGGCGGCATTCTTCGCCCGCTCGAACGGGAGGCGGTTGACATTCCTCGCGGCTTCGCTCTGCA
The DNA here is from genome assembly GCA_050733195.1 of Gemmatimonadales bacterium. Classification (GTDB taxonomy): domain Bacteria; phylum Gemmatimonadota; class Gemmatimonadetes; order Gemmatimonadales; family GWC2-71-9; genus JABFSM01. The sequence goes on along the minus strand of JBOHSH010000211.1, from coordinate 9,143 downwards.
TAAACAGGAACGGCCGTTCCATCGGGCGATCGATCACCTCGCCGCTCTGCAGGCCGTCCAGGTTGATGCCGGCGCGGCACCGCGAATCGACGGCGCAGACCTGGCCCGCGGTCGCGCCACCGAAGGACATCCCGAAGATGCCGATGCGGTTCAGGTCCAGCCTGCCGGCGAAGCTGCTCCTCCGCTTCCCGGCGTGCATCCGTTCCAGCTCATCCAGCACGAATCGGGTGTCGGCGGCCCAGATCCGCAGGCTCTCGTCCAGGACCGGCCACTCGGCGACGATCTGGCGGAGAAGCGATTCTCGGGCGGTCGAGTCGGTGGTGGCCGCATACCGGGCGTACAGCGCACCTGCTTTCGCCGCGCCCTGGCCGAACGCCGCGAGCCGGGCCGGGCTGAAGGGAACCACGCGGCCGTCGGGAAACCGGGTGACCAGCGTCTCGTAGGTGTGACCGATGGAAACCACGACGTACCCGTGACTGGCCAGCTCTTCCATCTGCACGGTGTTCTGGGCCAGCAACCCCGGGATGTACCCGTGCGAAAAAACCAGTACGGGGTACCGCGATCGCGCCGCCTCGAGCGGCGCGTCCGGGTAGGCGTGCGACGGCACCCGAGCCAGATCATCCAGGGCGCCCTTCGGCAGACGCATGAACTCCGCCAGGCGGCTGACGATGTCCTGGGTTTCGCGGCCCCAGAAGGGGTCGGGCTCCGCGCCCGCCGCCGGTTTCGCGGGATACCAGATTCGGAGCAGCAGCTCGCGCCGGTCGCTCGGATCCTCGGTGAAGGTCTCGGCCCGGGCCAGGTCCACCAGCGCGATGAGGGTGGCGCCGACCGCAGAGCTGCCGGTCGGTTGCGGCAACTTGACGACCCATTGCGCCATTGCGGTGGTGGCGCTCAGCAGGGCGGCCAGGATCGCCGCGCTCAGGACCTGTCTCATACCGAGCTCCTTGACCGTTCGGGTCGTGAGGTACCGTGATTGCTAATCCCGGGTGCGCCAGTACGGCTTCCGCAGCTCATTCTTCAGGAGCTTTCCCAGCGCGTTGCGGGGCAGCTCCTCGCGAAACTCGACCCGCTCGATGCGCTGGTACTTCGGGAGCCTCTCGTCGGCCCATCGTTTGAGGTCCCCGGCCGCCAGCGCAGCGCCCGGCCGCTTGATGACGAGAGCGAGCGGAGTCTCTCCCCACTTGTCGTGCGGGACGCCGATGACCGCAACGTCGGCGACCTCGGCCCCGCCGTACATGGCCTGGCCGAAGTTGCCGGAGCTCGAAGTGATGATCTCGGTTTCAGCGACCGAGGCCGCCACGGCATACGCCCCGCTTCGGCCCGGCAACCCCGCGGCGGGTCCGGTGCCGAGGCCGCGGCGGGGGGCCGGTCACCGAGAGATTGTGTACAGTACTGGATACAGAAGCAGAGGCAAAGTATGTTGGCGGGCGGGCCGCACCGCAGGGCACGTCCGCGTGCGCCGGCCTTGAGCGCCGATCCTCGTTCGCGAGCCACGTGCCTTCATCAAACCGGAAGCTGCGTCCGCCGCCCTTCACGTGGGCGACCGAGTGACTCGCCCCGGCGATCTCGCGTCCGTCAACCCCCTGCGCCGGACGCTCGGGCAGCGGGACCTGATCATGATCGTCGTGGGCAGCACCATCGGGTCCGGGATCTTCCTGGTGCCGAGCACGGTGCTGCGCCAGACCGGCGGTGCCGTCGGCGTGGCACTCCTGGTCTGGGCGGTGGCCGGCGTGCTGTCGCTGCTCGGCGCGCTCACCTACGCGGAGATGGGAGCGGCAAAGCCCGATTCCGGCGGGCTCTACGTGTACATCCGCGATGCCTTCGGCCCGCTCCCCGCCTTCCTGTACGGCTGGACCGCATTCTTCGTGATCGCCAGCGGCTCGGTGGCGACGCTCGCGGTGGCGTTCACCTCCTACCTCCGCCAGATCGTACCGCTCGCGCCCGTTGCGGCCCGGATCGTGCCCGTCGCCGTCATCGCCGTCATCATGGCCGTGAATGTGCGCGGTGTGCGGCAGGGAGCCGCCGTGCAGAACGTCACGACCCTGCTCAAGGCCGGGGCGATCCTCCTCATGAGCGTCCTCCTGCTCACGATCGCCGGCGGCCTCGCCGGAGCAGGCGCGCCGACGGCCGTGCCCGCCCCCTCCGCCGGGTCACTCCTTGCCGGGGTCGGCCTGGCCATGATCGGGGTCCTCTGGGCCTACGAGGGGTGGCAGTACGTGACGTTCTCGGCGGGGGAGACGGTCGACCCCCAGCGAACCTTTCCCCGGGCGATCGTGCTGGGCACCGCGCTGCTCATCGGGATCTATCTCCTGGCGAACGTCGCCTACCTTGCGGCACTCGGTCCCGCGGGGGTCATGGCGAGCGAACGGGTGGCCGCGGACGCGGTGAGCGCGGTGCTGGGACCGGCCGCAGGGACGGTGATCGCCGCCGTCATCCTGGTGTCGATGTTCAGCGCGGCGAACGGCATCACGCTCACCGCGCCGCGACTCTATTTCTCGATGGCGCGCGATCGGGTGTTCTTCGCGAAGCTCGCGGAGGTGCATCCCCGGTTCGGGACGCCGGCGTTCTCGATTGTTGTGAGCTCGGTGTGGGCGATGCTCCTGGCGGCGACCGGGACGTTCGAGCAGCTCCTCACGTATGTCGTGTTCGTCGGCTGGATCTTCTACGCCCTGGGCGCCCTGACCCTCTTTGTCTACCGCCGGCGCCAGCCTGACGGTCCCCGTCCGTTCCGCACGCCCGGATACCCGGTGACGCCCCTCCTCTTCGTCGCCTCGGCGGTGGCCCTCGTCCTCAATACGATCGTGAGCCAGCCCGGCCGAGCCGCGGTCGGACTCGGATTCGTGCTGATCGGCGTCCCGGCGTTCTACGTCTGGCGCGGGCGGCGCCGTCCTCCGGTTGGAGGATGAGTACCATCAGCCCTCAAGCCCAAGGTGGGAGGATAGCCATGTCACGCCGGCTGATCATTACCGCGATCGCTGCAATCGCCGCGTGCGCGCCACGAGCAACGGTCGCGCCTCCGTCCGCAGCCCCGCCCGCCGCCGGGTACGACCTGGTGATCGAGGGTGGCAGAGTGGTGGACGGGACCGGCAGCGCCTGGTTCCACGGCGACCTCGCCATCCAGGGCGGCCGGATCGCGCGCATCGCGCCCGCCGGGGTGATCACCGGAACGCCGGCCGCGCGCCGCATCGACGCCCGCGGGCTGGTGGTCGCGCCCGGCTTCATCGATATCCAGAGCCACTCGCGCTCGGAGTTCCTGACCGGCGACGGGCGGATCGTGAGCAAGGTGACCCAGGGGATCACCACCGAAATCATGGGCGAAGGGTGGACCAATGCGCCCGCCAACGCGGCCACGCTGGCCATGGTCGCGACGGACGACTCGGCGGAGGCCCGGGTCAACGCCGCGTTCCAGGGACGCGGCGGTTTCGGGCGCTGGCTCACCGCCATGGAGCAACATGGCGCCTCGGCCAACTTCGGATCCTTCGTCGGCTCGGCCACGGTGCGCGGCTACGCGGCCGGGATGCGCCAGGGCCCGCCGACGCCCGCGGAGCTCGACACGATGCGCGCGGTCCTGCGCGACGCCATGGAGGATGGCGCCTTCGGCCTCGCCAGCGCGCTCATCTACCCGCCCGACAACTTCTCCACCACCGACCAGCTGGTCGAGCTGGCCCGGGCGATGGCGCCCTACGGCGGCGTGTACATCACCCACATGCGCTCCGAGGCCGACCTGTTCCTCGAGGCCATCGACGAGGCGATCGCGATCGGCCGGCGGGGTGGCGTTCCGGTGGAGATCTACCACCTCAAGGCGGCGGGGCGGCGCAACTGGCCCAAGGCGGCCCAGGCGATCGCCAAGATCGACTCGGCCCGCGCCGCGGGACAGGATGTGGCAGCCGACATGTACCCGTACGTGGCCGGCGGCACCGCGCTCGCTGCGTGCCTCCCGCCGTGGGCGTCCGCCGAGGGAAAGCTCCTGGCGAACCTGCGCGAGCCGGCCACCCGCGCGAAGATCCGCGCCGAAGTGCTGGCCGAGCGCACGGGGTGGGAGAATCTCTGCCAGCTCGCCTCCCCGGAGGGGGTAGTCGTGTCGGGCTTCAGGAGGCCCGAGGACCAGGCGCGCAACGGGCAGACGCTGGCCCAGCTCGCCGCGGCGGCCGGCAAGGAATGGGTCGACGTCCTGATCGACCTGACGATTCAGGAATCGGCGCGGCTCGGCGCGATGTACTTCCTCATGTCCGAGGAGAACCTGGTGCTCCAGATGCGGCAGCCGTGGATCAAGTTCGGCACCGACGCGGGTGGTGCGGATCCCGACAGTACGTCCGCTATGGTTCACCCGCGCACCTACGGCACCTTCCCCCGCATCCTGGGCCGCTACGTGCGGGAGCAGAACACGCTGCCGCTGGAGGAGGCGGTGCGGAAGATGACGTCCGCGGTCGCCACCCGGCTCTCGATCCCCGACCGGGGAGTCCTCCGCCCCGGGATGTACGCCGACGTCGTGGTGTTCGACCCGGCCACGGTCATCGACAACGCCAGCTACAGCCGGCCTCATCAGCTCTCGACCGGGGTGCGCCACGTGTTCGTGAACGGCGTCCCGGTGGTTCGCGACGGCCGGCACACCGGTGCGAAGCCCGGGCGAGTGGTCCGGGGTCCCGGCTACCGGGGCGCACGATGAGTGCGGCGCCGGCCTCCATGCGCACGACTCCCAACCCGATTCGGGGGGTGACTCCCGAAGGGCGCGGCCCGCCGCCGCGCAGCCAGTGTTTCACGGTCATGAAGTAGACGGTGCCGATGACTCGGGGACCGGTCACCCCCCGATCCCTAGCTCCTGGCTCCCTGATACGGCGCCCCGTCGTTCACGCCGGCTTCGGCAAACCCCTTGAGCCGAAGGAGGCAGGCGTCGCAGACCCCGCATGCCGCTCCGGCATTGTCGGGCTGGTAGCAGCTTCGGGTGAGCGAGAGGTCCACGCCGAGGGCGAGACCCCGGCGCACGATGTCGGCTTTGCTGAGCTGCACGAGGGGAGCGTGGATCCGGAAGCGGGTGGTGCCTTCCCCCCCCGCGCGGGTGGCGAGATTCGCCAGAGTTTCGAAGGCCCGGATGAACTCCGGCCGGCAGTCGGGATACCCGCTGTAGTCCACGGCGTTCACGCCGATGAAGATGTCGCCGGCTCCGAGCGCCTCGCACCAGCCGAGGGCGAACGACAGGAAGATGGTGTTGCGCGCCGGCACGTACGTGACCGGCACGCCCGCCGACATCTCCCCCGGCGACCGCCCCGTCGGCACCGCGATGCCGTCGGTGAGCGCCGAGCCGCCGAACCGGCGGAGATCGATGTCCAGGATCTCGTGACGACTCGCGCCGACGTGTCTGGCCACCGCGACGGCGGCCTCGGTCTCGACCGCGTGGCGCTGCCCGTAGCGGAAGCTCAGCGCGTGCGGGAGGAAGCCTGCCGCCTTGGCCTCGGCGAGGGTGACGGCGGAGTCGAGCCCTCCGGACAGGAGGACGACGGCGGGACGGGCGCTCACGCGGCGCGGGACCGGCCGAGCAGGTGCTCGAGCGCCGCCTCGAGTTTCGGATGACGGAAGGCGTGTCCGAGGCCTTCGAGGCGCGCGGGGACGGCGCGCGTGCTCGCGAGGATGGCCTGGTCGGCCATCTCGCCGAACACGAGCCGCAGCGCGGCCGCCGGCACGGGGAGGACCGCGGGGCACCGCAACAGCCCGGCGAGCGTCCGGGTCATTCCGGCATTGCGCACGGGCTCGGGCGCCGTGGCGTTGAAGGATCCGCGAAGCCGCTCGTCGAACAGCCCGCGATGCATCACCTCGACGACGTCGTCGATCGAGAGCCAGCTCTGCCACTGCGAGCCCGAAGCGAGGCGTCCCCCGAGACCGAGCCGGAACGGCGGCAGCATGCGGCGGAGGAGACCGCCCCGGGGGGTCATGACGAGGCCGAGACGGGGCCGGGCGACGCGGATCCCGGCCGACTCCGCGGCGGCGGTCGCCGCTTCCCAGGCGAGCGCGACGTCGGGCAGGAATCCCTCCCCCGGCGGGCTCGCGTCCGTGAGCACTTCCTCGCCCCGGTCGCCGTAGAAGCCGACGGCGGAGACCGAGACCAGGACCGGAGGCGGCCGGGAAGCGCGGGCCATCGCCTCCGCGAGCAGTCGGGTTCCGTCGCGGCGGCTCTCCTGGATCCGCCGTTTGCGCTCCGGCGTCCAACGGGCGCCGATGTTTTCGCCGGCCAGATGGATCACCGCGTCCACCCCGGCCAGACGCTCGGGATCGAGCCGTCCGCCGGCGGGATCCCAGGGGATGTCCGACGGCCCCGGCCGGCCCCGAACGACCTTGGTCACCCGGTGGCCACCCGCGGTGAGCGCGGGGACCAGGGTCGAGCCGAGGAGACCGCTCGCCCCCGTGATGGCGACGTGGAGCCGGGGACGGCTCGCCGCCGTGGCATGCATCGCGAGCTCGGCGGCGGTGAGTGCGTGGCGGTAGGCGAGCACCCGCGCGATCTCGCGGGTCACCTCCCGGCGCGCGGCGCGAAGCCCGGGCGGGAGCGCGGCGACGATGCGGTCGTGCAGCTCCGCGGTGCCGTCGGGACGGGGCTCGAACCGATGCTGATGGACCCAGCGCTCGAAGGGCCCGTCCACCTGGATGTCGGCGAATCCGCGACCCGGCTCGACGTCGCGGTGATCGGCCGTCCAGCGAACCGCGAACGGACCCACGCCGATCCGCGCGATGAGCCGGGCCCCGTTCACCAGCGCGGCGGGACGCTCCACGACGTCCACGCGCCTCCAGGGCGGGGCGAGGCGGTCGAACGCGCCGAACCCGGGCGCCGCGTGCCAGGCCCAGGCGGCCTCCGCGGAGACGGGAAGGGCGGTGCGCCGCTCGACGATCAGCTCCTCCCCCACGGCTCCTCCGGGGACGGGCGACGGGCCGACCGGCTTCTCAAGCGGGCGGCACGGGCGTTAGAATTGACGCCCTGCACACTACTCCGGGGAGCCTCCGATCGCTACGCCCTCCTGGTCCATCAAGGACTCCGAGAAGCTGTACAACATGCGGGGCTGGGGCCTCGGGTACTTCCGCATCAATGCCGATGGTCACGTCACCGTCCACCCGGACGCGAAGGCCGATCGCGCCATCGACCTGTACCGGCTCGCGCTCGACCTGCACGCGCAGGGGATCGGGCTGCCGCTGCTGGTACGGTTCTCCGACATCCTGCAGGCCCGGGTGGCCGCGCTCGCGGGGGAATTCCGCCGGGCGATCGAGGAGTTCGGTTACGACGGCTCCTACACGACGGTGTATCCCATCAAGGTCAACCAGCAGCGCCATGTCGTCGAGGAGATCGCCTCGTTCGGTCAGCCGTTCGGCGTGGGCCTCGAGTGCGGCAGCAAGCCGGAGCTGCAGGCCGTGCTCGGCCTCACCGAGCGAACCGACCACCTGATCGTCTGCAACGGGTACAAGGACGAGGAGTTCATGCGGCTGGCCATGATGGGCCACAAGCTCGGCCACCGCGTCTTCATCGTCCTCGAGCAGGTCGCGGAGCTCGAGACTGCGCTGCGCGTGGCCGAGGAGATGGGCGTCGAGCCCACCCTCGGCGTCCGGATCAAGCTCGCGACCGAGGGCGCGGGGCGGTGGGCCAAGAGCGGAGGGGAGAAGTCCAAGTTCGGGCTCGGCGCCACCGAGCTGATGAAGCTCCTGGACCGCCTCGCGGCCGCCGATAGAAAGCACCTGCTCAAACTGGTCCACTTCCATCTCGGCAGCCAGATCACGGACATCCGCTACGTGAAGGCGGGCCTGGAGGAGATCGGCCGGTACTACGTCGAGATCCGGGAGATGGGCTTCGACCTGAGCCACGTGGACGTCGGCGGCGGCCTGGGCGTCGACTACGACGGCTCCCGCACGACGCGGCCGGCGAGCATGAACTACACGACGCGGGAATACGCGAACGACGTCGTGTACCTGCTCGGTTCGGTCTGCCGCCAGTTCGGCCAGCCGATGCCCCACATCATCTCCGAATCGGGGCGGTCGCTCACCGCGCACCACGCCCTGCTGCTCATCAACGTGACCGACGTGGAGGCGCTCACCGAGCCGGTCATCCCGCCGCTGCGCGAGGATCCGCCGGCCGTGCTGCTCGAGCTTCGCGACAACTTCGACGCCCTCGCGCTCGACCGGGTCGAGGAGGTCTTCCACGACGCGGTGTTCGCGAAGGAGCGGCTGCAGGAGCTGTTCGCGAGCGACGCCATCACGCTGCGCGACATGGCGGACATCGAGCAGTACTACCTCGCCACGATGAACGCGATCGCGAAGCTCATCGGTCCCGACAAGGCCGCCTACCCCGAGATCACCACCCACATCGAGGGGGCGCTGGTCGACCGGTACTTCTGCAACTTCTCGGTCTTCCAGTCCCTTCCCGACAACTGGGCGATCGACCAGATCTTCCCGATCATGCCGGTGCACCGGCTCGACGAAGAGCCCACGCGACGGGGGACGCTGCAGGACATCACCTGCGACTCCGACGGGGTGATCGACCGGTTCGCCGGCGGCCGGAAGGGGAAACCCTGCCTCGAGCTCCATCCCTTCCGGGAAGGCGAGCCCTACATCCTCGGCATCTTCCTGACGGGGGCCTACCAGGAGATCCTGGGCGATCTGCACAACCTCTTCGGCGACACCAACGCCGTGCACGTGCGGGTCGCGGATCGCGGGTACGAGATCACCGATCTCGTCCACGGCGACACGGTCACCGAAGTGCTGAACTACGTCCAGTTCCACGCGAGCGATCTGCTGCAGATCTTCCGGCGGAAGGTGGCGGCGGCCCCCGCGCTGCCGCGCCAGGAGGCCAACGCCTTCATCGCCGACTACGTCGCCGGGCTGGAAGGCTACACGTATCTCGAAGGCGAAGTGCCGGTGGAGGCGGAGATCGCCACCGGCTGAACCACAGATTGCACAGCTCGATGGCCGTGCTGTAATCTGGGGTCTATCGCCGTTCGATCGGCACGAAGTCGCGCTCGTCCGGGCCCGTGTAGATCTGCCGGGGGCGGGCGATCTTCTGGTCGCCGTCCTGGAGCATCTCCTCCCACTGCGCGAGCCACCCCGGCAGCCGCCCGACGGCGAACAGGACCGTGAAGTAGTCCGTCGGGTACCCCATCGCCTGGTAGATC
>JBOHSH010000210.1:0-1949 GCA_050733195.1 Gemmatimonadales bacterium | reverse complement strand
GCACCGATCTGATGACTGCGTGGCGGGGCCGGATCGTGGCCAAGGTCGGGGCCGAGGGGATCTACTGCGCCGCGATTCCGGAAATCGGGATCGGGATCGCGCTCAAGGTGGAGGACGGCGACATGCCGAGCGCGCCGCCCGCGCTGCTCGAGGTGATCCAGCAGTGCCTGGAGAGGCTCTCGCCCTCGACTCTGGCGGAGCTTCCGCTCGACGCGCTCGCGGCCCACCGCGTCCAGCCGATCAGGAACACGCGTGGGAAGCAGACGGGTGAGCGGCGCGCCGTGGGTGTCCTGCGCTTTCCGGACGCCGAGAGCGGTGAATTGGTGAGGCCCCCGGAGCGGTCGGCGTGAGATTGGAGCGACTCGACGAGCCGACCCGCGCGCTCGTGGCCCTGGCGGCCGTTATCGCCACGGGACGCAAGGAGGCCATCGAGTCGGGCTGCCGAGCGGTGATCGCCGCGGGCACGCCGGCCCGGTGGGTCGAGGAGGTACTGCTTCAGTCGGTGCTGATGGTGGGCTGGCCCCGCGCCCTCGTCGCCGCCGAAGTGTGGCGGCGGGTCCATGGTCCGGCAGCGGAGGAGACCGCGCCGGCTGGAGGAACCGGTACGGCACGCGGAGGACCCGATGCCGATTACGACCGGCACGCGGAGTGGCGCGAGCGGGGCGAGGCGATCTGCCGGCTCATCTACGGGCCCAATTACGCTCGGCTCCGGGAGAACGTGCGCGCGCTTCATCCGGCACTCGACGGCTGGATGGTGACCGAGGGCTACGGCCGCACGATCGGGAGAGAGGGTCTCGACTTGGCCCGGCGGGAGCTCTGCATCGTGGCGCAGGTCGCGGTGCTGGGCGCGGAGCGGCAGCTCCACTCGCATCTTCGCGGTGCGGGAAATGCGGGGGCCGGCGCCGCGGCGATCGACGAGGCTTTGGGCGCGGCGGCGGAATGCTCGGGCGGGGAGGAGAAGGAGCTGGCGAGCGCGCTCTGGCGGCGGGTCCGCGCATGAGCTTCATCGATCGCGCCGTCGTGCGGGTGACCGCGGGCACCGGCGGGTCGGGTGCCTGCTCGTTCGCCCGCTTCAAGTACATCCCGAAGGGCGGGCCCGACGGCGGCGATGGCGGGCGGGGCGGGAGCGTGTTCGTGCGCGGGGACTCCAATCTCGCGACGCTGCTCGACTACCGGTATCGCACCGTCTGGAAGGCCGAGCGGGGGCAGCACGGCAAGGGTAAGACACAGACCGGCGCCTCGGGAGACGATCTGTATCTGCCGGTTCCGCCGGGCACCGAGATCCGCGACCCCGAGACCGGCACGCTGATCGGCGAGGTGCTGGCGGCCGGCGAGACGTTGCGGGTGGCCCGCGGTGGGCGGGGCGGGCGGGGGAACGCGCGGTTCGCGACGTCCACGCATCAGGCGCCGCGCGAGTGGGAGCCCGGCGAGCAGGGTGAGGACCGCGAGATCGAGCTGGTGCTCAAGCTCATCGCCGACGTGGGCCTGGTGGGCGAGCCCAACGCGGGGAAGTCGAGCCTGCTGGCGGCGGTCTCGGCGGCGCGGCCCAGGATCGCCGACTACCCGTTCACGACGCTCGAGCCCAACCTCGGCGTGGTGGGACTCTCGGGGCAGCGGTCGTTCGTGATGGCCGACATCCCCGGGATCATCGAGGGCGCGCACGCCGGAAAAGGGCTCGGCCTCACGTTCCTCCGGCACGTCGAGCGGACCCGCGTGCTCGCCTATCTCGTGCCGGTCGATGCGGAGTCTCCGCAGGTGGTGTACGACCGGCTGCGGGCGGAGATCCGGGCGTACAGCGAGGCGCTCTACGAGAAGCCTCACCTCGTCGTGCTCTCGAAGCGGGACCTCATCCCCGAGGAGGATCCGCTCCCCGCGATCCACGCACCGGAGTCGCGCGGGCTCCTGGCCGTGTCGAGCGCCGCGCGAGTCGGTCTCGAGGCGCTGACCAC
>JBOHSH010000209.1:0-23006 GCA_050733195.1 Gemmatimonadales bacterium | reverse complement strand
CCGTGAACGGGCCGGCTTCCTGCGAGGGAGCCGGCCCTTCGTGCTTTTCCGGTCAACCGTCAACCGTCAACGGGTTCACGGTTCACCGCCTTTGAGTTAGGTTCTCCGGGCCCAGTCCTCAAGAGTCGGAGAGCCGCCCCATGTCAAAGACCTCGCCCGCGCGAGTGCTGCTGGTTGCGCTTGCCGTTGCGTTCCCTGGAGCACTCGCCGCCCAGGAATACCGCCAGCCCGCCCCGGCCATCGCTCGAATCCTCGACGCCCCGTTGACTCCGATCGTCACGATGAGCCCCGACCGGTCCCAGCTGCTGTTGCTGGAGCGTCCCTCGGCTCCGACGATCGAGCAGGTGGCCGCGCCCGAGCTGCGGCTTGCCGGGATCAGGCTCAACCCGAATACCAACGCGGCCTCGCGGCTGGCCACGTTTACGGGTCTCGCGGTCGTCGCCGTCGCCGGAGGGCCGGAGCGGCGCATTCAGCTGCCCGCGGGGCTCAAGGTCGCCAACGTGAGCTGGTCGCCCGATGGCCGGCGCATCGCGTTCAGCGGCGTCGAAACTCCGGGGCTCTCCCTCTGGCTCGCGGATCCCGCGGGCGGCCAGCCCCGGAAGCTCCTGGGTCCGGTCCTCAACGGTGCGTTCGGCTCACCCTGCCGCTGGCTCGCCGGCTCGGACGCCCTGGTCTGCTCGACCATTCCGCAGGGACGCGGTGCTGCTCCAGTGGCGCCCCCGAAACCGGCCGGCCCGGTCATCCAGGAGACCGAAGGGAAGGCCGCGCCGAACCGGACCTATGAAGACCTGCTTCGCAACCAGCACGACGAGGCGGTCTTCGACCACTACTTCTCGAGCGAGCTCACCTACGTGCCCGTCGAGGGCGCTCCCCGTGGCCTCGGGACTGCCGCGGTCTATTCCTCGTTCGCTCCGTCACCCGACGGCAGGTTCCTCCTGGTCGAGACGGTCCACCGTCCGTACAGCTACCTGGTGCCAGCCGGCCGGTTTCCGGAGCGGACCGAAGTGTGGGACCTCCAGGGCGCGGTCGTGAAGCTCGTGACCGACCGCGGGCTCCTCGACAACCTGCCGTCGTCGTTCGACGCCGTGGCCCCGGGCCCCCGCGGAACCGGCTGGCGCAGCGATGCACCGGCGACGCTCGTCTGGCTGGAGGCCCAGGACGGCGGCAATCCTGCGACGCCGGCGCCGGAGCGCGACCGGGTCGTGATGCTCGAGGCCCCGTTCACGGGACAGCCGGCGCGCCTCGCCGGACTTGAGCTTCGCGGGCGCAACGTCGTCTGGGCCCGCCCGGATCTCGCCCTCCTCACGGAGGGATGGAGCAAGACCCGGAAGACCCGTGTCTGGGCGTTGAATCCCGCGCAGCCATCGGCGGCGCCGAAGCTCGTGTTCGAGTACTCCTCCGAGGATCGCTATCGTGATCCCGGCCGCTTCCTGACCAGAGCCGGCGGCGGTGGCTATCCCACACTCCTCAGCTCGAAGGATGGGCGGTTCGGGTATCTCGCGGGCTCGGGCGCCTCGCCCGAGGGCGACCGGCCGTTCCTCGACCGGATCGAGCTGGCCACCGGCAAGGTGGAGCGGCTCTGGAGATCGGAGCCGCCGTACTACGAGGAGGTCGTCGCGCTGCTCGATCCCGACGCCGACCGGGTGCTGACCCGGCGCGAGTCGGCGACGGAAGCTCCCAACTACTTCGTGCGGGATCTCGCCCGGCGACGCATGGCGCAGCTGACCCGCTTTGCCGATCCGGCTCCGGAGTTCGCCGGGGTGACCAAGCAGCTCGTGACCTATACCCGGAACGACGGGGTCAGGCTCTCCGCCACGATGTACTTGCCGCCGCGATACGACCGGAGCAGGGGAGCGATTCCCTTCCTTCTCTGGGCGTACCCGAGAGAATTCGTGAGCGCGGACGCCGCTTCGCAGGTGAGCGGGTCGCCCTATCGCTTCACCCGCCCGTCAGGATCCTCCCACCTGTTCCTGCTGCTGCAGGGCTACGGAGTCCTGGACGATCCTACGATGCCGATCGTGGGCCGGGAGGGCCGGGAGCCCAACGACGGCTACGTGGAGCAGCTCGTGGCCAGCGCCCAGGCCGCCGTGGACACCCTCGTTGCGATGGGGGTGGCCGACCGGCGGCGGATCGGCGTCGGCGGGCACTCCTACGGGGCGTTCATGACCGCCAACCTGCTCGCGCACAGCGACATCTTCCGCGCCGGCATCGCCCGCAGCGGTGCGTACAACCGGACGCTCACCCCCTTCGGGTTCCAGTCGGAGGAGCGCAACTACTGGGAGGCGCCGGAGATCTACGGCCAGATGTCGCCGTTCAACTACGCCAACCGGATCAAGGAGCCGATTCTCCTGATCCACGGCGAGGCGGACGACAACTCGGGCACCTTCCCCATCCAGTCGGAGCGGATGTACGCCGCGCTCAAGGGCAACGGCGGCACCGCCCGCTACGTGGTGCTCCCCGCCGAGGCGCACGGGTACCGAGCGCGCGAATCCGTCGGGCACACGCTGTTCGAGATGGTGAGCTGGATGGACCGGTGGGTGAAGGGCGAGGCGATGACGCCGTAAGAGCGGTTCGGAGTTCTGAGTTCTGAGTTCTGAGTTCTGACTGCCGCCCATGGAAGCTTGAAGCCGGCTGGACAGGCGGTAGAACCCAGAACCCAGAACCCAGAACTCAGAACCCAGAACTCAAGACCTCATCCCCCGTAGATCGCATTGAACAGCAACTTGTACGTTCCATGCGGCTGGGACCGGAAGGTGATCTCCGGGGTGAACAGATAGAGCGTGCCGCTGCCCACTTTGGCCTCCGCCGCGGCGACGCCCCCATCCAGATAGGTCTGCCCCCACGCCCAGCCGCTCCGGAGCGGGGACGGGCTCGCGAACCAGGCGACCGCCCGCAAGCCACGCCGCCCGGCGTCGGGGGGAAGCCTGAGCACCGGGCTCTCGTCGAACATCACGATCGCCTTCTCCTCCATGCCCAGCGCCGACGGCGCGGTCGGGTCGACCGCCACCTCGAGAAGCGAGGCCGGCACGTAGAGCTTCTCGCGCGGGAGCGCCCGCACCCGCCCGCTGGGCTCGCGCTCGACCAGGTGATCCTGCACCGGAAGACCGAGGTGCCGGGCGAGCGAGGTGGATCCGCCGATCGTGACGACCCGGCCGCCCGCTTCGAGGAACGCCTTGAGCTGCGGCACGGTCTTGTCGATCGACACTCGGCCGATGCGCTCCCGGTATTCCGCGGGGATGTCGTCCGGCAGCTGCTGGCCGCCGCCGCCCCCGCCCCCGCCCCCGAAGCCCTGCGCGGTGCCGGTCGGGATGGCGCCGTCCACGAAGACGAGCACGTCGAACTGCTGGCGGAGGTTCCCGGCGTCGAGCTTGGGGGGATAGACCACCTCGAACGGGAACTCGAACTGCTCGAAGATCCAGCGCACCCATCCCGATGGCATCGAACCGCCGTACTGGTCCCAGAGCCCGACCTTCACGCGGCGCACCGGCTTCGTTGCGTTCGCGGCCAGACCGCCCGCGGCGACCACCGGGAGCGACTTGTCCGCGGCAACCTGCCGCAGGATCTCGAGCGCCCGTCCGCCGCCGGGGACGTACCAGGTGCCGGCGGGCCAGGTCTTCCCGCCGAGGGTTGCCGGCTCGGTGAGCTGGTCGACGCGCTGGCCCGCGGCCAGGAGCCGGTTGACCGCGACGAACCCGTCATTGATCCGGCGGTCGATCACCCACCCGCGGCCGTCGGTGACCGGTGGTGCGGCGGGGGGCTTGGGCAGCAGTCCCTCGATCTTCTGGAAGGGCCCGTCGAATCCGTCCAGGACCCGGTCGAACTTGACGCCCATCTGAAGCGCGAGCGTATACCCCGCGTTGTCGTACGGCGCGCGGGGCGGACCGCCGGGGTAGGGAATGTCGTTGGGATAGTCCTGGGGCTCGAACAGGTCGAGCACGTGGGCGCGGAACGCCTGCGCCGTCTTGATCACGTACGAGCCGGCGGGATAGGGCTTACCGGCCACGGTGAAGCCCGCTGTCGCGCGGTGCACGTCCACGCCCGACTCGAGCAGTGCGTTGACGAGCTTGGTCGCGGTGAGGAAATCCGCCTGATCCGAGGGAAGGATGTATCCCCGGGGATCGCGGTCCTCGGGCCGCCGGAGATGTTCGGTGAAGAAGCTCGCCGGCGCGGTCCCGCCGAATGAGGTGGCCGCGGCGCCCGACCGGCCGGCGTCCGGATTGGTTCGCTCGGCGCGGGCGCGCTCGATCGCGAGCTTCACCTTCTCGATCCGGCCGGGGAACACGGTCCAGCTGTCTCGGCTCCCGCGCTCGATGGCGTTCCGCGCCATCCGCCACGAGTTGAAGAGAATGGTCTCGCGATAGCGCGACGCGTAATCGAGGATCGCCCGGTTCGCGGTGATCGAGTAGTCCACCGACTGGCGGAAGTGCCATCGCTGCGGCGCGATCGGGAAGGGCAGGTCGCCGCTCGAGATCTGCCGGTCGGGGATGAACGGGATCTCGATCGGCGTCGGGTTGCCGATCGTCTCGGTGAGAATCCCGATCTGATTGTGGAAGTAGGCGGTGGTCCGAAGGCCGCCGTTCCACCAGGTCTGGTAGCTGGCCCCGCCCCGAGTCGTGGCACCCGGCTTGTTCTCCTCGGCGAAGCGGGTGTGCATCGCCGCGCCGACCATCGAGAGGCCGTTGATGAGCAGCGGATCGATCAGGTAGTTGTGGGGGTCGCGGAACGGCGGAGCGAAGAGCACCGTTCCCGCGGGGCCGGTCTGGTGGTGATTGTACATGATCTGGGGATACCACTCGCGGTACATCACCCGGCTCATGTTCTCCGACTCGGGCATCGCGTTCATGTAGAGGTCGCGGTTGTTGTCGTGCCCGATGTACTTCTGGTAGAGCCGCGGGAGGCCGGCGCTGCTGCGCCGGGTCTCGTCGGCCCGCCGCATGTACCACCCCGACACCAGCTCCATCCCGTCGGGATTGGCATGCACCACGAGCTGCACCACGTCGTCCAGCAGCCGCATGGTCTCCGCGTCGGTGCGGCTCGCCATCTGCCAGACGTGCTCCATGAGCTGATGCGCGCCCAGCACTTCCGTCGAGTGCAGGCCGCCGTCGATCCAGATCACCGCCTTGCCCTCGCGGGCGAGCGCGCGCGCCCGGGCTGAATCCCCTTCGGCGCCGCGGGCCAGCCGGCCGGAAACCTCGCGCAGCCGGTCCAGCTTCGCGTGATTCGCGGGGCTCGTGATGATCATCATCCACTGGTCGCGCCCCTCGGCGGTCTTGCCGATCGACACCAGACGCAGCCGCTCGGATTCCGCGTCGAGCTTCTTCCAGTACTCGGTGAGCTGGGTATAGGTGGCGAGCCGGTAGTCGTCGCCGATGGTGAAGCCGAACTGCTCCTTCGGCGGGGTGATCCGGCCCTGGGCGCCTGCCGGTGGGGCGACGGCCAGGAGGATGGTGATGCCGAGCGCCCAGATCACGGGACGCGCGGAAGGCATGGAGAACGCGGCCATGGCGGCGTGGTCCTGATGAAGTGGAGTGGGGTGCGACCGCGAAAGATACGCCGGGAAGGCCCGCCCTGTTGAGAGGCCGAAAACAGCGCGGGGGACCCCGCTTGGGAGCCCCCCCGCACTACCGTCAACCGTCAACTGTCAACCGTCTACGCGTTCCTGTTGATGCAGGTCGAGCCCGTCTGTGTCTGCGCGTTGCTCGGAATGTTCGGGTTGTTCAGCTCCTGGAACGACATCGGCAGATTCACGTCCGTGCCGTAGCTCCCGCCCTTGAACCAGGGGCCCGTCGGGAAGACCGACTCGGCCGGCCGGTTGTACTGCCGGATGAGCCGCCGGAGATCGCCCAGCCGGTGCCCTGTGCCGAACATCCAGAACGCCCGCTCCCGGAACAGGAGGTCCACCCGGGCCGCCGCCGTGCCGGGATCGGTGAGCGGAGCGAGCCCCGTCTTGGTGGCGCGCGCGGTGTTGAGCTTGCCGAGGAACGTCGCGAGGTCGTTGGCCTGGAGCGCGGCCTCGGCTTCGATCAGCCGCGCCTCGATGCCCGACGCCACGACCGTCGAGTCGAACCGGCCCCAGATCGTCTGACCGATGAAGTCGGTGGACGAGTCGAACGCCTTCGGCGGGGAGATGGTCGTCGTGAGCCGGGCGTCGCTGGCGCTCCGGAACGGCAGTCCGTTGCCGCCCTCGTTGTCGCCCACCACGTACCGGCGCTGGTTGCTGTTGAGCGCCCAGAGCTGGTTCTCGCCGACATTCGCCGACGTCGTCGTCGCGTAGGTGAAGCTGGTCGGCACCGCGGCCACCGCCGTCGCCGCCGCGGCGAACTGGCCCCGGTTGAGGAGCGCCCGGCCCTTGACCACGGCGGCCAGGTTCGTGAAGCGGGCGCTGCTCGTCCCGATCACGGCGAGGGCGGAGTCCGCCTGGTAGGTCGCGAGCCGGAAGGCCGAGTCCACCGGCACCGGGTTGCCGTAGATGATGTTGGCCCCGTCGAGCCGGCTGAAGACCACGCCGTTGCAGTAGCTCTCGCCGATCAGGTTGGCCGCGAAGGCGCGCACCGCGAACATCTGGCCGATGTTCGCCGCTCCCGTGGGCAGGAAGGCCCGGAGCGCTATGATCGCCGCCTCGCCTTCGTTGAGCACGCGGAGCAGGGTCCGGTACTGGGTGCCCAGGAAGCTGTTCGTCACCGCGACGACGCGGTTGTCTGTCGTGTTCCGTTGCTCGAAGGTGTCACCCGATCGCCACTCGTCCGCCAGGAGGCCGCCGAAGAAGAACGTGCTCTCGCCGCCCGTCGTGGCGGACAGGAACCGCACCAGCACCCCATTCCGGAGTGCGGTGGCCCCCGAGGCGGAGCTGGCCGTCGGGATGATGTCCGGGTCGGTGACCCGGAGGACGGATTCGCAGCTCAGAAGGGCCAGCGCAAGACCGAGAGTCAGGGCGGGGGCGAACCGCCGCCCCGCCTGCGAGACCATATGCTGTGTCATTCGCCTTCCGAAAGTCGAAGTCATGGGGCCCGGCACCTCAGAAGCCCACGTTGAGACGGACGGTGAAGTAGCTCGGCGGCGGCGCGGTCTGGAAGTCGCTCACCACGCCGATGTTCGTGCCGAAGTAGCCGGACTCCGGGTCGATGCCCTTGTAGTTGGTGATGAACCCGAGGTTCCGGGCCGAGCCGGTGATGCTGATCCGGTTCGAGCCGAAGAAGCCCGCCCACCGGTCGGGGAAGTTGTAGGTGAGCGACAACTCGCGGAACCGGAGGAAGTCGGTCGACTGCACGTAACCGACCTGGGTGGCGCTCGGGTGCTGCCGGACCGCCACCGCCGCCGCCTGCTCCGCCAGCGGCGCCTTCGGATTCACGTCGCCGCTGCAGTTGAACCGGTTCTGGCAGCGGATCCGCTCGTTCCCGTTGAGCTGGTAGCCGCCGAGCTTCGCGTCCACCAGGCCCTGAATCCGCACCCGCTTGTTGAACAGCTCGATCGAGTTGTAGAGCGTGAGCTCGGCCGGGGGGAGCGGCGGCCCGACGTACACCGCCGTGTCGCCCACGGTGATCTCGGTGAGGGCGATCAGCCCGTCGCCGTTCGTGTCGGTGTAATCGACCGGACGCAGCCACCAGCCTTGAATCGGGTAGCCCTCGATGTCCGAGGTGGTCGTGCCGCGGTTCGGCGGATTGCCGCCCAGGCTCAGGATCTTCCCTTCGTTGTACGAGCCGGACAGCGTCACGTCCCAGGAGAGGTCGCGGCCGGTCAGGACGAGGGCGTTGATGGAGGCCTCGAGGCCCTTGTTCTCGGTCTGCCCGATGTTCTCGAGCCGGGTGGCGGGTCCGCCCGCCGACGGGGCGATCGTCCGGCTGATGAGGGCGTCACGGCTCCGCTTCCGGTACGCGGTGAACTCGATGTTCACCCGGCTCTGCGCCAGCGACAGGTCGAAGCCCAGCTCGATCTCGGAGGTCCGTTCCGGCTTGAGGTCGGGATTCCCGAGCTGGCTCAGCACCAGACCCGGCGTGTCCACACCGTCCACGCTCGCGGTCGTCGGGACCAGGAACCGGATGGCGTCGATGGACCCCGGCTGCCGGCCGGACGCGCCGTAGGCGCCGCGCAGCCGGAGGCTGTTGACCAGCCCGCCGTGCGGGAAGAACGGCTCGTCGGAGATGACGTACGAGGCCGAGACCTTGGGGTAGTACACCCGCTCGAAGTCCTGTCCGAACGCGCTGTTCTGGTCGGACCGGACCGCGCCGGTCAGGAACACCCGGTCCTTCCACGACACCACCTGCTCGACGAAGAAGCCGAGCGTCGCCGACAGGGTCGAGGCCTCGCTCGCGTCGGGCGTGGCGCCGGAGGAGACCGTGGTGCCGCCAGGGGTCAGGTCCTCGGCCTCGGCTCCGTTCCGGGCGAACGTCTCCTTCACGAACTGGAAGCCGGCCGTGGTCCGGGTGCCGAGCTGCTCGGCGATGTTGTAGGTCGCCGTGGCGTTGGCGTCCGCGGTATAGGTGAAGAAGGTCGTCCGGTTGTTCGCCTTGAAGCCGAGCTTCGAGATGCCGAAGTAGGTGCACTCGTCGCGGCGGCAGAGATCCGCGTCCTCACGGCTGATGAAGTCGACGCCGCCGACGACCCGCCCCGCCAGCCAGTGGACCGGCCGGTAATTGAAGGTGGCGCTGGTGATCGCCCGGTTGACGTTCTGGGTCACCGTCTCCGAGAAGAACTCGTCCGGCGTGTAGAGCCGGTAGCCGAGGTTGTTCCGCGTGACGCCGGTGACCGGCGAGACGATGTTATTCTTGAACCCGGGGCCGCCGTAGAGGTTCGAGCCCAGGCCCGTCGTGTTGTTGTCGGTCTGGGGCAGCCGCTGGGTGCTCGAAACGAAACCCGAGGAGACGGCCACGTCGGCCTTGTCGCTCAGCTGCGCCGTCACGTTCGCCCGGAGGTTGGTCTTCCGGAGCGCGTTCGGGTGCTGCTGCGAGTAGGGCACCTTGCCGATGTTGCGCGACGCGAGCAGCCGGGTCTGGAAGGCGTCCGGCATCCGGATCACCCCGATTTCGTCCTCGTACTCGCCCGACAGGTAGTATCGCACCGACTCGAGCCCACCGCTCACCTGGAGCCCGTACTGCTGCCGGTGCCCGGAGGCGAGCGGTGAGGCGTCGGGATCCCGCCACGGGTTGTAGGCGGTCACGCTGTCCTGCGAGCAGGTCCGCGCGATCAGGCCCGACAGGAAGCACTGGGTGGTGTTGCTCGCGGTGGACCCGGTGGTCCAGGCGCGGTAGTTGAACGGATAATCGTTGTTGTCCTTGATCGCGCCCTGCTCGACGTAGGCGTTCCACTGGGGCCGGCCCGCCTTGCCCCGCTTGGTCTTGATGATGATGACCCCGTTGGCCGCGTCGGTGCCGTAGAGCGTCGAAGCCGAAGGGCCGCGCACCACGTCGATCGACTCGATGTCCTCGGGGTTGAGGTCGTTGACGCGGGCGGGGTTGGTGCCGCCGATCCCGATCGAGGAGCTGTTCACGTCGCTCACGATTCGCACCCCGTCCACCACGTAGATCGGGTTGTTGGAGAGCGACAGCGAGCTGTTGCCCCGGATCCGGACTCGCGCCCCGCCTCCGGTGATGTTCCCCGGCAGGACCTGGACGCCCGGCGCCTTTGCCACGAGCAGGTCGTTCATGTTGGCGATGGGCGTGGTCTGAACGAGGTTGCTCACCTCCACCGTCGAGACCGCGTTGCCGACCTCCCGCTTGGCCATGTCGCCGGTCGCCGTCACCACGACGTCGTCCAGCGAGTAGGGCGTGAGGACCAGCACGAAGTCCACCGTGCCCTGCGTGGCCGCGTCCACGGTGACCGTCTTCGTCGCCGAGGCGTAGCCGATCTGGGAGGCCCGGACCTGCATCGCCCCGGTGGGCATGCCCGTCAGCCGGTAGCGGCCCTCGGCGTTGGTCATCGTCGTGAGCGACGTGCCGACGACGACCACGCGGGCACCCACCAGCCCGCTGCCGTTGGCCTGATCGGTGACCCTCCCGACGACGACGCCCTGCGCGGCCAGCGTCGCTGCAGAGGCCGCGACGAGACCGACCGCGAGCAGCGACCGGCGGGTGAAGGATCGAAGCGCTGCGGTGATCATGGGGACGGAACCCTCGCTGAGTGAAAACCGAACCAGCCGGTCCGCTCGGACCAGCTCGTGGACCTGACCCGGGGGGCACACGGCATGCCGCCCGGAAGGAGAATGTAGGCTTAGGCCCCGCAACGACTTCCGCAAGCGGCCTGCACGTCAGAGTGTGTTTTTGACACGGACCCGGCTCGCGCCGATGTACGCGCGACACGCGGAGGAAGGAGACGGGGCACGCGACTCACCCGTCTCAGCGCCGTAATAATGTCCCCGGCGGGTCGGGCGAGCAACCCGGGAAGGGCGCGGAAAAACAAGGCGCGCCGGAGGATTGGACGATCCGGCGCGCTTGGAAGACGGGAAGGGAGGTCACCGGCCGCGCCGGAGCGTCATGTCACCGTTCACGCTGGAGAGGGAGAGCGACCGGCCGCCCTGGCCGATCGTTCCGGACATGCGTCGGGGCCCCCACCGGCCCTTGACGGTCAGCGGGAAATCGGTCGTCATCCCCCCGTTGACCGTGGAGGCGTCCACTTCCAGGTCGACGGCGTCGGGAAGGGTGATCGTGATGCTGCCGTTCACCGAGGAGAACTCGAGGTCGCCGGTCCAATTGGCCCGGCCCAGGCGCGCCTCGATGGAACCGTTCACGGTGCTCGCCTCGGCCCAGGACGTGGTTTCGACGGTGATCGAGCCGTTCACACTTCGTGCCTCGGCGAACGCGGTGAGGCCGCGGGCACTCACGTCACCGTTGACCGTTCGTCCGGCGAACCGCACGCCCTGGGGGACCCGGATGGTCCAGTGAACGTTGGTGTCGTTGTTCCGGCTCTCGTTCCGTCCCTTGCCCTCCGGCCGGCATTCATTCTCCCGGCCGCGCCGGTTCGGGTAGATCGCGCAGATGGTGATCCCGTCGGCGTGCTCGACGACTTCGATCGTCACCTCATCCGGGTCGCTTCGCCGGGCACTCTTGGTGGCCCTCACCTCGGCTTCCGCGCCGGTGGCGGCGGCGGCCTCGATCGAGCCGTTGATGCCGACGATTTCGAGCGTCTTGCCCTGGGCGATCCGGCCCCGCCATTGGAAATCCTGATCGCGCCCCTGCACGGGGAGGACGGCGGAGGCGAGCAGCATGACGGACAGGAACATGGAAGGCTCCCGCGTGAAGGACGGCCCGACCCTACGGGCGCCGGACCTCCAAGGATTCGACCCCGGTCCGATTCGATACTCCCGCGGCCGGGATCGTTGGAATCGGCAGGGGTATCTTCTCACCTATGACGACTATGGCCCCCTCTGCTATCCGGGCTCCCACCGGGCCGACCCTCTCCTGCCGCGGCTGGCACCAGGAAGCCGCGCTGCGCATGCTCATGAACAACCTCGACCCCGAGGTTGCCGAGCGGCCCGAGGAGCTGATCGTCTACGGCGGGAGCGGCAAGGCCGCGCGGAACTGGGAGTGCTACGAGCGGATCGTCCAGACGCTTCGCCGGCTCGGCAATGACGAGACCCTGCTCGTGCAGAGCGGCAAACCGGTCGGCGTCTTCCGGACCCACGACGAGGCGCCGCGGGTCCTGATCGCGAACGCCAATCTGGTCCCGCGCTGGGCAACCTGGGAGGAATTCCGCCGCCTCGAGGCGCTCGGGCTCACGATGTACGGCCAGATGACGGCCGGCTCGTGGATCTACATCGGCACCCAGGGCATCCTCCAGGGCACCTACGAGACTTTCGCCGAATGTGCCCGTCAGCACTTCGGCGGGACGCTCGCCGGACGGCTTGTGGTGACGGCTGGTCTCGGGGGGATGGGCGGGGCGCAGCCGCTCGCCGCCACCATGAACGGCGCCGCCTTCCTCGGCGTGGAGGTCGATCCTTCCCGGATCCGCCGGCGCGTCGAGACCGGCTACTGCGACCGGCTCTCGGAGCGCCTCGACGAGGCGCTCGAGCTCGTCCTGGACGCCCGGGCGCGACGCGTCCCTCTCTCGGTGGGCCTGGTGGGCAACATCGCGGACGTGCTGCCCGAGCTGGTCCGCCGCGGTGTGCAGGTGGACGTGGTGACGGATCAAACAGCGGCGCACGACCTCAAGCTCGGCTACATCCCGCGCGGACACACCCAGGACGAAGCCGCCGACCGGCGGGTCGCCGACCCGGGCGGCTACGAGGCCGCCGTCCTCGATTCCATGGTCGAGCACATGGAGGCGATGCTCGCCCTTCAGCGGGCGGGGACCGTGGCGTTCGACTACGGCAACAACCTCCGCGGCCAGGTGGCGGACCGCCGGGGGATGCACCGGGCGTTCGAGGTCCCCGGCTTCGTGCCGGCGTTCATCCGGCCTCTCTTCTGCCGCGGCGCCGGGCCGTTTCGCTGGGTCGCGCTGTCGGGCGACCCGCGCGACATCGCCGCCACCGACGCCGCGGTGCTGGAGGCCTTTCCGAAGAACGAGGCCCTGGCCCGCTGGATCCGGCACGCCCGGGAGAAGGTGCACTTCCAGGGACTGCCCGCGCGGATCTGCTGGCTCGAGTACGGCGAGCGGGCGGAGCTGGGCCTTCGGTTCAACTGGCTGGTGCAGAAGGGGAAGGTTGCGGCGCCGATCGTCATCGGTCGCGACCACCTGGATACCGGCTCCGTCGCGTCACCCAACCGCGAGACCGAAGGGATGAAGGACGGCTCCGACGCGATCGCCGACTGGCCGCTCCTCAACGCGTTGCTCAACACCGCCTGCGGCGCGAGCTGGGTGTCGATCCACCACGGCGGCGGCGTCGGGATCGGCTACTCCCTCCATGCGGGCCTGGTGATCGTGGCGGACGGCACCGAGGCCGTCGCGCGCCGGCTCGAGCGGGTGCTCACCGCAGACCCGGGCACCGGGGTCATGCGGCACGCCGACGCGGGTTATGAAGAGGCTGTTCGCGTCGCCCGGGAGCGCGGCGTGGACCTGCCCATGGTCCGTTGACGGGAAGGCGTAGCGGACCACTTCCTCCGGCGGTTCCGGTCACCGTCAACCGTCAACCGTTATCCCGGCTCCGATGCCCATCCTGATCAATATCTCCGCTCTCGCGACGTGTGCGCCTCACGGGTCACAGGACGCGCTGCATCCGATCCGCGACGCGGCACTCGTCTGGGAAGGGGAGACCCTCCGGTGGGTCGGCCCCGAAGCGTCTCTGCCCGGCCGGTACGCCGGACTGCCGAAGGAGGACGCGGGGGGTCGCCTTGTGGTGCCCGGGCTGATCGACTCGCACACCCATCTCGCGTTCGGCGGCTGGCGTGCGGGCGAGTTCGAGCAGCGGATCCGGGGGCGGTCCTACCAGGAGATCGCGGCGGCGGGCGGCGGCATCGCCTCGACCGTGGCGAGCACCCGCGCCGCGACGCGTGAGGAGCTGCTCGCGCGCTGCCGCGGCCACCTGGCCGGCATGGCTCGGCTGGGCATCACCACTATCGAAGCCAAGAGCGGGTACGGCCTGTCGCTCGATCACGAGCTCCGGCTCCTCGGCATCTACCGCGATCTGGCCCGGGGGCCGCAGCGCATCGTGCCCACGCTCCTCGCCGCGCACGTCGTTCCCGCCGAGCTTCGCTCCCGCCGGGACGAGTACGTGCGCATCGTGATCGAGGAGATCATTCCGCGCGCCGCGGGAGAGTCTCTCGCCCGTTTTTGTGACGTGTTCGTCGAGGAGTCGGCGTTCACGGTGGCGGAAGCGCGGGCGATCCTCCAGGCCGGCGCACGCCAGGGACTCCGGCCCAAGCTCCACGCCGATCAGCTCACGGCCGGCGGCGGAGCGGAGCTCGCGGCCGAGGTGGGCGCGGCGTCCGCGGATCACCTGGAGCACGTCACCGAGCGCGGGATCGCGCGGCTCGCGGAATCCGGAGTCGTTGCGGGCAGCCTGCCGATCGCCTCACTCTATCTCGGTAAGGCGCCTCTCCCTGCGCGCCGGCTGCTCGACGCGGGCGTGCCCGTGGCCGTGGCCACCGATTTCAATCCCGGCACGGCGCCGAGCTATCACCTTCCCCTGGCGATGACGCTCGCCTGCACGCTCCAGCGCATGACCCCGGCCGAGGCGCTCAAGGGGGCGACGATCGTGGCGGCGCGGTCGGTGGGCCTGGAGCAGGAGACCGGCTCCCTCGAGGCGGGGAAGTCGGCCGATTTTGCGGTGATCGACGCCCCGAGCGTCGAGCAGTGGCTCTATCACTTCCGCGACAACGCCTGCGTGCGCGCCGTCGCGCGGGGCCGCGATCTGGTCTAACCCCAGCGGCCTTCGACGATTCTGAGGATCTCCTGCTCCTGCTGTTCGGCCGCCGCCTCGAGCCGGCCGGCCTCCTCGAGCGCGCGGTCCACGTAGGACCGGTCCTTTACCCCGGCAGCGTTCGTGCGCACGTTGAGCGCGGCGCCGCGGATCGCCGCGCGAACACAGAGGCCTCCGACGCCCGCGTCGGAGGCGGAGGCGGGAAGCCCCGATTGCGCCATGGCCCGGAGGAGTGCCCAGGCCTCTCCGGCCGCGCGCATCACGGCCAGCGGCGCCTCGATCGCGCCCGTGTTCGCCGTCTCGAGCGCCGCCGCGCGGGCCGCTTTCTCCTCGCCGGAACCCTTGGGCAGGGCGAGCGCCGCGAGCACCCGGTTGTAGGCCCGGGTATCCTCGTCGACCAGCCGCAGCAGCTCCGCCTTCAAGCGCTGGCCTTCCTCGGCCCATCTCGAGAACTCGTCCCACCGCTCGTCCCAGCCCCGCTTGTGGGCGGAGAGATTGGCGACCATCGTGCCGAGCGACGCGCCGAGAGCGCCGACCGCGGCGGCCACCGAGCCGCCGCCGGGGGCCGGCGTCTCGCTCGCGGTCTCGTCCGCAAAGCGCTCGACGGAGAGGTCCACCAGACGGCGGTCGTCCTTCCGCAACAGGTATTCGATCACACGCTCCTCCGGTACGAATGGCGCGAGCTCGCTCAGGCCCAGCGAGCGCACGGCGATGTGCACCAGCTCCCGCTCGGAGACACCGAGGGAGCGCCGCTGCTTGCGAAGAAAGTGGCGCCCCGCCTCGAGCAGGGCGCGAAGCGGCACCAGGCCTACCAGCTCCGACCCGGTCACCCGCATCCCGCGACGCTCGGCGCTCTCGCAGACTTCCTCAAACGCGACGTGGAGCGGCGTCACCGCGAGGTCGGTCAGGTTCATCGAGACCTGCGCGATGCCGTACTCCTCGATGTACCACCCGATCGCCTTCACGGCCCGCAGCGTGCCCGGGATCATCACCGGCTGCCCGGCGGCATCGGTGACGCTCGGGCCGGTGAGCGGATCGCCCTCCCGCTTCGGCCGGCCCGACTCCCGGACGTCGAAGGCGACCGCGTTGGCGCGTCGCGTCGAGGTCGTGTTGAGGTTGACGTTGTAGGCCACGAGGAAATCGCGCGCGCCGATCACGGTCGCGCCGCTCCGCGGGTTGAACGTCGCGGTTCCGAAATCGGGCTTCCAGGCCGGGTCGGCGAGCTTCCGGGGCAGTCCCTCGTACTCGCCCTCCCGGATCACGGCGAGGTTCCGCCGCGCGGGATCGGGCTGCGCCGCTTCGTAGAGGTAGACGGGGATGCCGAGCTCGCGTCCGACGCGCTCCCCGAGCTCCCGCGCCAGCGCCGCGGCCTCAGGCATGGTGATCCCGCTGACGGGAACCAGCGGACAGACGTCCGTCGCGCCCATCCGCGGATGCTCGCCGCGATGTCTCCGCATGTCGATGAGCTCGGCGGCCGCGCGGATCCCCCGGAACGCCGCTTCGACGACCGCATCGGGAGCGCCGGCGAAGGTGACCACCGTGCGGTTCGTCGCCTGTCCCGGATCCACGTGCAGCAGCGTGACCCCTTCAACCTCCCCGATCCGGGCGGTAATTTGCCCGATCAGGCCGGGGTCACGGCCTTCGCTGAAGTTCGGGACACACTCGAGGAGCATGTTCTGGGTGCTGAGTTCAGAGTTCTGAGTTCTGAGTGCTGAGTGCTGGGTTCTGAGTTTTGCACGAGCCGGCATCAAGATAGCATGCGAGCCACCACTCAGAGCGACGATTCGAACCCAGAACCCAGAACCCAGAACTCAGAACCCAGAACCCAGAACCCAGCACCCCAGCACCCAGAACTCAGAACCCCTTATGCCCTCCGACCGCCGCGCGTTCCTCGCCGTCTGCTCGTCCCTCGGTCTCGGCGGTGCGCTCTCCACCGCGCTCTGGCGCGAGGCTCGTGCGCAGGCGCCCGCGACCCCGCCTGCGCAGCCGCAGCAGTCGCCGCCGGCATCCCCGATCACGAAGGAGATGCTGGTGGCCGCGGAGACCGTGATCGGTCTGACGTTCACCGAGGCCGAGCGGGAGATGATGTTGCAGGACCTGAACGGGGCGCTGACGGGGTACGCCGCGCTCCGCCGGGTTACGCTCGACAACGGCGTGGCGCCCGCGATCCGGTTCGATCCCGAGCTGCCCGGGGCGACACCTCCCGCGATGCCGCGCGGCAAGCCCAAGCCGGTCCTCGCCCGGCGACGCGGCCTCAAGCGCGCCGGTGCCGATCTCGCCTGGGCCTCCGTGGCCGACCTGGGCGAGCTGCTCCGGACCAGGCAGGTGACCTCGGAGGAGCTCACCAGGCTGGCGCTCGAGCGACTCCGGAAGTTCGACGGCGACCTGAAGACGGTGGTGACCTACACCCAGGAGCGGGCCCTCCGCCAGGCGCGCGAGGCGGACCGGGAGATCTCGCGGGGACGGATCCGCGGGCCCCTGCACGGCATCCCGTGGGGCGCGAAGGACCTGCTGGCGGTGCCCGGCTATCCCACGACGTGGGGTTCCCCCCTCTATAAGGAGCACGAACGGCCGGAGACCGCGACCGTGGTCGAGCGGCTCGACGCCGCCGGTGCCGTGCTCGTGGCCAAGCTCTCGCTCGGCGAGCTGGCGCAGGGCGACGTCTGGTACGGCGGCACGACGAAGAACCCCTGGAACATCGAGCAGGGCTCCAGCGGCTCGTCCGCCGGTCCGGGCTCGGCCACCGCGGCGGGCGCGGTGCCGTTCGCGATCGGGAGCGAGACGCTCGGCTCGATCGTCTCGCCCTCGACCCGGAACGGCGTCACCGGTCTCCGTCCCACCTTCGGCCGCGTGAGCCGCCACGGCGCGATGGCCCTCTCGTGGACCATGGACAAGCTGGGCCCGATGTGCCGGTCCGCGGAGGATTGCGGCCTCGTCTTCGCCGCCATCCACGGCGCCGACGGCCGGGACCCCACCGCCGTGGACCGCCCGTTCGACTGGACACCGGCCCGCAAGCTCGACGGGATCCGGATCGGCTATCTCCGCGCGGCCTTCGAGGCCGACCACGCCACCAAGGCGCAGGACGAGGCGGCGCTCGCGGTCCTGCGCGGGTTAGGTGTCCAGCCGGTCGAGGTCGCGCTCCCCACCGACCTGCCGATCGGCGCGATGCGGATCATCCTCTCCGCCGAGGCGGCGGCGGCCTTCGACGAGCTCACCCGGAGCGGCGAGGACGACCAGATGGTGCGGCAGAACCGCGGCGCCTGGCCGAACAGCTTCCGCACCTCCCGGTTCATCCCCGCGGTCGAATACATCCAGGCCAACCGGATCCGCACCCTGCTCATGCGGGGGCTCGACGAGCTCTTCCGGCAGGTCGACGTCTTCGTCACCCCGAGCTTCGGCGGGAACGTGCTGCTCGCGACCAATCTCACCGGACACCCCGCCCTCGTCCTCCCGAACGGCTTCACCGCCGAGGCTACGCCGGTGAGCCTCTCGTTCATCGGCCGTCTCCACGGCGAGGCGGCGCTGCTCACCGTGGCCGAGGCGTACCAGGCCGCCACCGACTTTCACCGAAAGCGGCCGCCGCGGTTCGCCTGAGGGCGCGGACGCCGCTATCTTCCCCGCGTGGACGGCTCCCTTCCGGCGATCTCGCCGCCGGCCCTCTCCTCCAACCAGCGACGCCTAGGCCCCGCGATCCGGTGGGGTCTTACGCTGCTGTTCAACGTGGGCGCGATCCTCGCGCTCGACCTCGCTCCGGAGTTCCTGGGAAGGACACCCTTCCTGGCATCGGGCTTCGCCTCCCTCTTCGTGCTGCTCTTCGCCGGCGTCATCCCGGCCATCCTCACCCAGGCGGTGACGCTGCTGGCCACCGACTGGTTCATGATCGAGCCGATCGGCTCCTTCGCGATGGCCTCTCCCGGCGATCTGGGACGCTTCGTCCTCTTCATCGGCTTCTACGGCGTCTCCGACCTCCTCGCCTGGCGGCTGGAATGGTTCCGGGGCGTGAGTGCCCGGCGGGAGCGAGCCCTCCTCGAGAGCGAGACCCGCTATCGCCTCATCCTGGAGCAGGCCTCCGACGGGATCGTGCTGGCCTCGCCCGCCGGCCGCCTGCTGATGGCCAACCCGCGGGCCTGCGAGATGCTCGGCTATCGCCAGGAGGAGATCCTGGACCTGCCGATCACCTCCTTCTATGCCGCCGGCGAGCTGGAGGCGAGGCCGCTCGCCTGGGACGAGCTGGCGCGGACCTCCGTGGTGCTCCGCGAGCGGCGCCTCCGCCGGAAGGACGGCACCACCTTCGATGCCGAGCTCAGCGTCCGGCGCACGGCCGACGGGCTCGCGCAGGCCACGATCCGCGACATCACCGAGCGGAAGCGTGCCGACGAGGCGCTGCGGGCCGAGCGAGATCTCCTCGAGGGCATTCTGACCACGAGCGTGGCGGGCATCCTGGTGGTGAATCCCGACGGGCGGCCGATGTTCCTGAACGCCCAGGCCGAGCACGTGCTGGGTGTGAGCCGCGCCGTGCTCATGGGGCGGAGCGACCTCCCCGCCGGGTGGCGGTTCTACGATCTCGACGGGACGCCGCTGCCCGATGAGCAGCGTCCCACCCGCCGGGTGGTGCGGACGGGCGAGCCGGTCCAGGGCGCGCGGCTGGCCCTCGAGCGGCCCGGGCGGCGGCAGATCCTCGCCGTCAACGCGGCGCCGCTCAAGGACACGGACCGGAAGGTCACCGCCGTCGTGCTGTCGGTCGCCGACATCACGGAACAGTACCGCGCGCAGGAAACGGTGCGGCGGAGCGAGGAGACCCTCCAGCAGATCACGGCCGCCATGCCGGGCGTCGTCTATCAGCTCCTCTCCGAGCCGGCGGGCCGGGTGCGCTTCACCTTCGTGAGCGAGCGTGCCCCCGAGTTCCTCGGCGTGAGCGCGCGGGACATCCTGCAGGACCCGAGCGCCGTCTGGCGAACCGTGCACCCGGAAGACCGCCGCGCCATGGAAGAGAGCCTGCGCCAGGCGGCGTCGGACAAGGAGCCGTGGAGCGCCGACTTCCGCGTCCTGGCTCCCGACGGGAGGGTCCGGTGGCTCCGAAACGTGCTGACCGCGCTGCCCACCCGCGGCCAGGAGCCGACGACCTGGTGCGGTGTGATGGTCGACGTCACCGAGCGGAAACGCCTCGAGGAAGAGCTGCTCCAGTCGCAGAAGATGGACAGCCTGGGCCGGCTCGCCGGCGGCGTGGCCCACGACTTCAACAACCTGCTCACGGTCATCCGCGGCTATGCCGACGTGCTCATGGGCGAGCTGTCCGAAGCCGACCCGCGCCTGGGGGAGGTCCGCGAGATCCGCCGGGCGTCGGACCGCGCCACCTCGCTCACGCGGCAGCTGCTCGCCGTGAGCCGGAGACAGGTGATGCTGCCCCGCACGGTCGAGCTCAACGGGCTCGTCGCCGAGATGGAGCGGATGCTCCGCCGGGTGATCGGGGAGGATATCTCGATTGCCACGACCGTCGGCGCGGACGTCTGGGTGCGCGCGGACCCCGGCCAGCTCGAGCAGGTGCTGCTCAACCTCGCGGTGAACGCCCGCGACGCGATGCCGCGCGGCGGCACCCTCACGATCGAGACCGCGCGGATGATCGTGCGCGAGTCGGACCGGACCCGGCCGGCATCCCGCGGCGTTCCGTCCGGCGACTATGCGATGCTTCGGGTGACCGACAGCGGCGTCGGGATGGACAGCGCCACAGCAGCCAAGGTGTTCGAGCCCTTCTTCACCACCAAGCCGGTGGGCGAGGGCACCGGCCTCGGCCTCTCCACCGTCTACGGCATCGTGCAGCAGAGCAGCGGCTACGTCACGGTCGAGAGCGCGCCGGGGGCCGGCGCGACGTTCCGGGTCTACCTCCCTCGACGCGAGCGGCGCGAGGAGCCGGCCGCCGAAGTCCAGCGGCGCGGACCCGCCGCATCGGGCGGCGTGCCCAGGGCGAAGGTGCTGCTGGTGGAAGACGACGACGGCGTGCGTCAGCTCACCCAGCGGGTGCTCGAGGAGTTCGGTTACGACGTGACCGAGGCGCGGAACGGGGCCGAGGCCCTGGCGCAGATGCGATGCCTCGAGGGCGCGATCGACGCCCTCGTCACCGATATCGTGATGCCGGAAATGAGCGGGCGGGAGCTGGCCGACGAGCTCCGCGGCGACCGGCCCCAGCTGCCGGTGCTCTTCCTGTCGGGCTACACCGGCGACGAGGTGATGGAGGCGGCCGGCCGCGGTCGCCGCATGGCGTTCCTGCAGAAGCCCTACTCACCCGACGCGCTCGCCGCCGCGCTCGACGAGCTGCTCGCCGACTCGAGGCCCGCGACCAGAGACTAGCGTCTACCGGCGCCAGACGGGGGTGTAGTCGCCGCTCCTGTCGGTGATGTCGATGATGACGTTGCCGCCGGCGTCGACCATCCGCACCCCTCCAACTCCCAGGTTCTGGGGATCCTCGCCGAAATAGCCGGTGAAGACGATCCAGCTCCCGTCGGGTGACCAGCTCGGCGACATGCCGAACAGGTTGTCGCCGATCAGCCGGAGATTTGCTCCGTCCGCGTCCATCACCGCGAGCCGGTAGGGATGCTCGGTCCTGCTCGTCGCGAGGGGCTGGGAGATCTGGAACACGATCCGCCTGCCGTCGGGGCTCCACGAGGGATACATGTCGTGGGTTTCCGGGCCGGTGATCACCACGAGGTTCCTTCCATCGGCGGACATCACGCACACATCGGTATCGCCGATCGGGTCCGACTGCTCGACCCGGCAGGTGAAGGCGAGCCGGGTGCCGTCGGGTGACCAGCTCAGATCCCAGGCGTACTGAACGCCGCTGGGGAAGGGAAGGGTGACGCGGTTCGTGCCGTCTGGATCCATCAAGCCGAGCAGCAGGTCACCGCAGGGTGTTCCATAGTAGGGATCGGGGATCGCGCAGTCGTAGCTGGCGAACGCGATCCGCCGGCCGTCCGGACTCCAGGCGGGCGATCTGGCCGTACGCGAGTCGGCGGGCGATCGCCGGCGCAAGCCAGGATGGCGAGGGCGAGGACGATCGTGAGGCGGCGATTCATCGGCAGGTCCTCGCTCCGGCCGGGGCTCGCCGCAGGGACAGGGAATCGCACCAGGGCTTGAGGTCGATCCGGCCGGCCGACGCCAGGAGGTTCCGGGTCTCCGCGGGGTCGGTGGCGTGATCGAAGAGCTGCCCGACCGAATCACCCGATCGCTCGATGTAGCGCCGCGTCCCGATCTGGACGCTCGCGATCGCGCCCTGGCGTCGTGGATAGTCGGGCGTGGGCCGGCGCATGGCGGACACGCTGGAGTGAATGGCGAGCGGCGGAAGGCCGGGGTTCTCGCCGCGCCAGAGACCGGCGAGCGAAGGCCCTGCGAACGCGCCGTGCTTGCCCGCAAGGTCGAAGATCGTCGCCGGGAGCCGCTCGAGACTCACCGGCTCGGCCACCCTTACGCCGCGGGGCAGGCGGCCGGGCCAGACCGCGACGAGCGGTACCCGCACCGCCTGGGTGTAGAGACTCTGTCCGTGCCCCATGAGGCCGTGCTCGAGGAACTCTTCGCCGTGGTCGGCGGTCACGATCACCAGCGTGTTCTCGAGCATCCCGCCCCTGGTCAAAGCCTCGAACAGCCGGCCGAGCTCCGAGTCCAGATAGGCGATGGCGGCGTCGTACGCCCGCCGGCGGAGCATCACCATCACCGGCGAAAGCGTGGGAGGTCCGGGCAACGCCTCCGGTGCGACACCCGGCAGGTGGCGGCTCCAGAACGGCTCCGGCGCCGTGTAGGGCGCGTGGGCGTCGTAGTAGTTGAGGAAGGCGAAGTACGGCCGGCCGGGACGGCGCCCGGCCCAGGTCAGGAATCTCCGGGTCACCTCTTGCGCCGAGATCCGCGGCACCGGCTCTACCGGCGGCTCGCCCGCGAGCCGGCGCCAGGTCTGGACCGCCTGCCGGGCCAGCCTCGGCTGGAGGAGCGCCGCCTCGAGGGTCAGCCGGCTGTCCTCGTACCAGTCGAATCCGCGCGCGAGGCCGGTCGCGGCGCCGGCGTAACGCGTATTCGCCACCACGCCCATCGTCGCATAACCCGCGCGCCGGAGCTCCCCGGCGAGC
This sequence comes from Gemmatimonadales bacterium, assembly GCA_050733195.1. Lineage (GTDB taxonomy): Bacteria > Gemmatimonadota > Gemmatimonadetes > Gemmatimonadales > GWC2-71-9 > JABFSM01. The sequence goes on along the minus strand of JBOHSH010000209.1, from coordinate 611 downwards.
GTGGGAAAGCGGCCGTCCAGCGTCCGGTCCCAGTCGATCGACAGCTCCGCGGCGCGCCGGCCGGTGAAGATGCTCGCGTGCGAGGGCCCGGTCCACGGGGCCGCGGAGAACGCCTTATCGAAGACGACGCCCTCGGCGGCGAAGCCGTCGAGGTTGGGGGAGATCGACGGCGACGGCCCGCCGTAGAGTCCCAGCTCGATGGCCCGGACGGTGTCGAGGATGATGAGCAGCACGTTGGGCCCCTCGACCCTGGGGCCGAACGCGGCGAGACCGAGAGACCGCACCCATGGCCGCCCGTGCCGGACGATGCCCCCGAGCAGCGGCGCCAGGAGCAGGAACGGCAGCGTAACCCGCGCGAGCCTGGAGAACCCCGCCTCGTGGCGCGAGAGCCAGACGGCCAGACGCACACCGGCCGCGAGCGCGAGCAGCGCCGCGGCCGCCGGCGAGATCGCCGGAAATGTGAGGAGGACGCCGAGCGTCCCGAGCGCGATGGGGATGCCGAAGCCGAGCCGGACGCGAAACCGGGCGAAGCGGCCCGGGACGGCGAGCACGAGCAGCGTCGTGACCAGCGCGAGCAGGGCGGCGAGCACCAGCGGAGTGAGCCACCAGTA
>JBOHSH010000208.1:0-26582 GCA_050733195.1 Gemmatimonadales bacterium | reverse complement strand
GTTCTTATTTTGCGACTCCCTGGCTCCTTGACTCCCTGGCTCCCCGGCTCCCTTGTCCCTCTGGCATCCCTATTCGCTCGAAGGCACCGGACAGCCCGGCCAGATCACGCTCCTGGTGCGGCGCGGCGTCCGGAGCCCCGAGCTCAGGAACCGGCGGGACATTCTGGTCGCGCTTCCGCCCGGCTACGACGACGCCGGGGAGCGCTATCCGGTCGTGTACATGCACGACGGCCAGAACCTGTTCGACCCGGCGACGAGCGCCAACGGCGACTGGGGGCTGGTGGGGACGCTCGCCGCGGAGGCGCTCGCCGGCCGACCCGCGATCGTCGTGGGCATCGCCAACATCGGGCCCCGGCGTCCGTACGAGTACAGTCCGTTTCGCGATATGTTCCACGGCGGCGGCGGGGGTGACCGCTATCTCGGCTATGTCGTGAGCACGGTGAAACCGCTCATCGACGCCGGCTTCAGGACCCGCCCCGGTCCGGAGAGCACGGCCTTCGCCGGCGCCTCCCTCGGGGGACTGATCAGTCTGTACGGGCTCTACCGCATGCCGACGGTCTTCGGCGCGGCCGCGGCCCTGAGCCCGGCGATCTGGTTCGCCGACCGGGCGATTCTCGATTTCGTCCGGCCCCGCGCCGGACTCGAGGCGCGGCTCTACGCCGACGCGGGGACGGCGGAGGGCGGCGAGGTCGTCGCGGACGTCGAGCGCCTGCGGGACGTCCTGCTGGCCGCCGGACGCCGCGACGGGTCCGACTTCCGGATCACGATCGCGGAGGGCGACGGCCACGACGAGGCCGCCTGGGGCCGCCGCTTCCGGCACGCCCTGCCCTTCCTGCTCGGCTCGGAACAAGAGGACCGCGGAGAGTGACGCGCATGCGCCACGCCCACCAGAGCTGGGTCAGCTCCGCCCTCGGCCGGGAGATGCACCTCGAGGTCTTCGGCCACGCGGGCGCCCGCGCCCTCGTCTTTCCGACGTCCCTCGGCTCCTGTTACGAGTGGCGCGATCGCGGCATGCCGGAAATCCTTCGCGATCACCTCGACGCCGGCTGGCTGCAACTCTTCTGCGTCGATCACGTTCACGACGAGAGCTGGTACAACAAATCCCTTCACCCCGGGGCCCGGGCGTGGCGGCATCTCCAGTACGACCATTACCTCCTGAGCGAGGTCCTGCCCTTCACCGAGTCGGTCAACCGGAATCCGTTCGTCATCGCGACGGGCGCGAGCTTCGGCGCCTATCACGCCGCCTGCTTCGGCTTCCGTCACCCCGAACGCGTCCACCGGGTCCTGGGCATGAGCGGGCTCTACGACATCAAGCACATGACCGAGGGATGGAGCGACCTCAACGTCTACAGCTGCAATCCATTCGACTTCCTGCAGCACGAGCACGACCCCGGGCGGCTCGCGGCTTTTCGTAAACAGGATATCATCTTGGCCATCGGACGGGACGATCCGTCCCACGACAACAACGCCGAGCTGAGCCGCATCCTGTGGGACCGGGGCATCGGCAACGCCCTCCGGGTCTGGGACGGGTGGGCGCACGACTGGCCCTGCTGGGAGAAGATGGTGCGCCTGTACGTGGGTGGGCATGACTAGGGAGCTAGGGAGCTAGGGGCTAGGGGCTAGGAGTGTGGGGCTGGGTGCAATCACGCCAGCCCTCCTAGCTCCCTAGCCCCCAGCCCCCTAACTCCCTAGCAAGGAGCCTCAGGCATGGCAACGAAGATCGGTCTTATTGTCGGCCGCGAGTGGTCCTTCCCGCCGGCGTTCATCGAGGAAGTCCAGCGCCGCGACGTCGGGGTGGTGGCGGAGTACGTCAAGCTCGACGCGCCGAGGATGGACGACCCGGCCGAATACCGGGTCATCATCGACCGGATCTCCCACGAGGTCCCGTTCTACCGCACCTACCTCAAGCACGCGGTGCTCCGGGGCGCGGCGGTCGTGAACAATCCGTTCATGTGGAGCGCCGACGACAAGTTCTTCGGCGCGACCCTGGCGACGTCTCTCGGGCTCGCCAGCCCGAAGACGGTGGTGCTGCCGAACAAGGAGTACATCCCCGGCATCGTGCACACCGAGTCGCTCCGCAACCTCTCCTTTCCGCTCGACTGGCAGGGCGTGGTGGAGCACGTCGGCCTGCCCTGCGTGCTCAAGGACGCACACGGAGGCGGCTGGAAGGAAGTGTACATCTGCCATTCCCAGGAGGAGCTGATCCACCACTACGACCATTCGGGCCTCCTGACCATGGTGGTGCAGGAGTTCATTCAGTGGGAGGAGTTCGTCCGCTGCCTCTGCATCGGTCGGGAGGAGATCCTCCCGATCAAGTACGACCCGCGGGCACGGAAGTACCACGCCGATCCGGACTTCCTCGGGGCGCCGCTCCGACGGCGCATCGTCGACGACTCCCTCACCCTGGTACGCGCTCTCGGCTACGACATGAACTCGATCGAGTGGGCGGTGCGCGACGGCGTTCCGTACGCCATCGATTTCATGAATCCGGCGCCCGACCTCGACATCTACTCGCTGACGCCGACCTGGTTCGAGTGGGCCGTCCGCGCGATGGCGGACATGGCGATTCGCCTCGCGACCCAGCCGCCGCCGGACACGCCGCGGTCCTGGCAGCAGTTCCTCTCCGGCACGCCGGCGCTGCGCAAGGCCCGGGCTCCCCGGGCCGCCCGCGCGACACCCCGGAAGCCGGCGTGAGCTCCGCCGCGACCGCGTCGCCGCCCGATGAGATCCGGGCGGCGATCGACGCCTGGCACGAGAGCTTGAGCCCGGAGCTCGCGGCCGAGTCGTCGGAGTGGCTCACGGAACAGCTCCGCCGCCGCGGCCTCTTCTTCGGCGACCGTCCGCTCTGCACGGTGCTCCGCCCGCGCTTTCTGTCCCCCGGACAGTACGACTTCATCCGGCAGCGCCTCGGCGAGCTGCTGGGCGCGTTCGACCGCGCGCTCGCCGCGGCGCTCGAGCAGCCGCGGGTCCTCGCGCAGTTCCGGCTCCTCGAGTGGGAGCGGATCCTCGCGCTCGAGGAGCCGCGGATCGCGCCGTCGCCGGTCTCGCGGCTGGACGCGTTTCTCGATCCCGCGGACGGGCGGCTCCGGTGCACCGAGTACAACGCGGAAACGCCGGCCGGCTCCGCCTACCACGACGCGCTCACCGAGCTCTTCCTCACCATTCCGGCGATGCGTCCGTTCCTCCGCGACCACGCGGTCCGCTCGCTCCCGGCGCGGCATCAGGTGCTCCATCAGCTCCTGGAGGCGTGGCGAAGCTGGTCGGGCCGGGCCGAGCGGCCGGTCATCGGCATCCTCGACTGGCTGGATGTGCCGACCCGAAGCGAGTTCGAGCTCTACCGGGAGTATTTCGAGAGCCTCGGCCTCCATTGCGTCGTCGCCGACGTGCGGAGCTGCGAATATCGGGGCAATCGTCTCCTGGCGGACGGGGCGCCGATCGATCTCGTGTACAAGCGCGTGCTGATCAGCGAGCTGGTCGAGCGCGGCGGGCTCGACCATCCGCTGGTGCGGGCGGTCCGGGAGGGCGCCGTGTGCATGGCGAACCCGTTCCGCTGCAAGATCCTCCACAAGAAGGCGTCGCTGGCGGTGCTCTCCGACGAGCGGAACGCCGGGCTCTTCTCGGACCGCGAGCGGTGGATCATCCAGGAGCACGTGCCGTGGACCCGCGTGGTGGAGGAGCGCCGGACCCAGATCGACGGCCTGCCGATCGACCTGGTCCCCTGGATCCGCGACCACCGCGAGCGGCTGGTCCTCAAGCCCAACGACGAGTACGGCGGCGCCGGCATCGTGCTCGGCTGGGAAGTCGGCGCGGCCGAGTGGGAGGCCGCGGTCGCCCGCGCGCTCGCGGTGCCCACCATCGTGCAGGAGCGGATCGGGCTCCCGTCGGAGAGCTTCCCGAGCGTCGCCGACGGCGAGCTCGTCTTCGCGGACCGGATCGTCGACACCGCCCCGTTCGTGTTCGGCGGCCACCACGTGGACAGCTGCCTCACCCGGGTGTCCACCGCTACTCTCGTCAACGTCACCGCCGGCGGGGGCAGCACCGTCCCGACGTTCGTGGTCGAAAGAAGGTTCTGAGGTGAAGCCCCCCAGCCTGACGATCGGCATCGAGGAAGAGTATCAGATCATCGACCCCGTCACGCGGGAGCTGCGGAGCTACATCACCGAGATTCTGAAGGAGGAATCGCTGGTCCTCGGCGAGGTGAAGCCCGAGCTTCACCAGTCGATGGTCGAGGTGGGCACCAGGGTCTGCCGCACGCCGGCCGAGGTCCGGAGCGAGCTGGTGCGGCTCCGGCGCCTGGTGATGGATCTCGCCGCGAAGCGCGGGCTCAAGGTCGCCGCGGCGGGGAGCCACCCCTTCTCCTCGTGGATGGATCAGGAGATCACGCCGCTCGAGCGGTACATGGGCGTGCGGGAGGACCTGCAGGATCTCGCCCAGGCGCTCCTCATCTTCGGGACCCACGTCCACATCGGCGTCGAAGACCGGGACTTCCTCATCGACGCGATGAACGTGGCGCGGTACTTCCTGCCCCACGTACTCTGTCTCTCGACCAGCTCCCCCTTCTGGATGGGGCGGCGCACCGGGCTCAAGTCGTACCGCAGCGTCGTCTTCCGGTCCTTTCCCCGCACCGGGATCCCCCGCTCGCTGGCGACCTGGGGCGAGTTCGAGGACATCGTCAATACCCTGGTCGAGACCCGCTCGATCCCGAACGCGAGCAAGATCTGGTGGGACGTGCGCCCCAGCTGGAGCTATCCCACCCTCGAGTTCCGCATCTGCGACGTCTGCACCCGGGTCGACGAAGCGGTCTGCATCGGCGCGATCTTCCAGGCGATCGTCGCCAAGCTGTGGAAGCTCCGCCGCGACAACCTCTCCTTCCGCCAGTACCCGGTCGCCTTCATCGAGGAGAACAAGTGGCGCGCCCTCCGCTACGGGCTCGACGGGAATCTCATCGACTTCGGCAAGAGCCGCGAGCTGCCGGCGGGCGACCTGATCCGCGAAATGCTGGGGTGGTTCCTCGACGACGTGGTGGACGAGCTGGGCAGCCGCGCCGAGGTGGAGTACGCGCTCGAGATCCTCTCCGGCGGCACCAGCGCCGACCGCCAGCTCCGGACCTTCCAGGAGACCGGAAGCCTCGAGGCGGTCGTGGACCACCTCATCCGGGAAACGGAGGACGGGGTTCTGGGTTGAACCCGGAACTCAGAACCCAGAACTCAGAACTCAGAACCCAGAACCCTTACATTTCCTCATGCCTCAGCGCCCCCTCATCGGTCTTCCTACCCAGACCCTCCAGGCCATCGACGGCATTCCCGACGCCTTGCCCCATTCGTGGGTGATGAACAGCCGGTACTCGCTGACCGTCGCCGCCGCCGGCGGCACGCCGGTGATGCTGCCGCTGCTCGACGGCGACCTCCCGACCCTTCGAGCCCTCTTCGACCGCCTCGACGGGGTGCTTCTCCCCGGGGGCGTCGACATGGATCCGTGCACCTTCGGCTCGCCGCCCCACCCCAGGCTCGGCCGCATCGATCCGGCCCGCGATGCCGTGGAGCTGGCCCTCGCGCGGTGGGCGGTCGAGGAGCGCAAGCCGATCCTGGGCCTCTGCCGGGGGCTGCAGGTCCTGAACGTCGCCCTGGGCGGCACGCTCTATCAGGACATCGAGGCCGAGGTGCCGGGCGCCATCAAGCACGACTACGTCCCGACCGCCGGTTACGAGCGGGATTACCGCGCTCACGAGGTCACCATCGCCGGCGGCTCGCGGCTGGCCTCCGCGTTCGGGGCGCCCGCCGTCGCGGTGAACAGCATGCATCACCAGGCGGTGCAGCAGCTCGCGCCGGCACTCGTGGTTTCCGCCCGTGCGCCGGACGGCATCGTCGAGGCGGTGGAGTCGGGCACCGACCACTTCCTGGTCGGGGTGCAGTGGCATCCGGAGGTCTTCGAGCAGAGCGACCCCGGCACCCGGCGGCTCTTCCGGAGCTTCGTGGAGGCGGCGAGCCGGTAGTTTCGGGAACCGGTAACTGGTAACCCGTTGCCGGGTTTCCTATCTTGGTCGTACCCCTTCATGCCAGACTCTTCTCCGCACCGCCATCGGGTCGCCGTGGTGCTCGGCACCCGCCCCGAGGCGATCAAGATGGCGCCGGTCCTCGACGCCCTCGGACGGCGGCCGGAGCGCTTCGAGCCCGTCGTCATCACCACGTCGCAGCACCGCGAGATGCTCGCCCAGGCGATGCACGCGTTCGGGCTCCGCGCGGATCTCGACCTCGGCCTCACCCACGCCAACCAGACCCTCGCCGAGTTCACCTCGCGGGCGCTGCTCGCGCTCACCGAGGCGTTCCGCCGGATCCGCCCCGACCTCCTGCTCGTGCAGGGCGACACCTCGACGGTGATCGCCGCCGCGCTCGCCGCGTTCTACAACGGCATCCCCATCGGCCACGTCGAGGCGGGCCTCCGGAGCGGCGATATCCGGCGCCCGTTCCCCGAAGAGGTGAATCGCCGGATGGCGAGCTGCGTCACCGACATCCACTTCGCGCCGACCCGGCGCGCGCGGGAGAACCTGCTGGCCGAGCGCATCGCCGACGAGCAGATCCACGTGACGGGGAACACCATCGTCGATGCCCTCGCGAAGATCCGTCACGACGGCGTCTTCGACGATGCCGCGCTCAACGACCTCGGCTGGGACGACCGCCGGGTGATCCTCGCCACCGTGCACCGACGCGAGAACATCGGCGACGGGCTCCGCCGCATCTGCGCCGCGTTCCGGCGTCTGGTGTCGGCGTACGAGGACCTGGAGATCGTGATCCCGGTGCATCTCAATCCGCTCGTGCGGGAGATCATCTTCGCCGAGCTCGAGGGCGTCCGGGGCGTGATCCTCCTCGAGCCGCTCGAATACCCCGACCTGATCGAGGTGATGCGGCGGAGCGTGCTGGTGCTCACCGACTCGGGGGGCATCCAGGAGGAGGCGCCGGCGATGCACAAGCCGGTGCTCGTCCTCCGCACGGTCACCGAGCGGCCCGAGGTGGTCGAGTCGGGCTTCGGCACGCTGGTCGGCACCGACACCGAGCTGATCGTCTCGGAAGCGGGCCGCCTCCTCGACGATCCCGTCGCCTACCGGGCGATGACGTCGGGGGAGAACCCGTTCGGCGACGGACGGGCGGCCGAGCGGATCGCGGACATTCTCGAGCGCCGCTTCGCGTCCGGCCGGGTCTTCGCGGCCCCGGTCGTCGAGGCGCCGGTTCCGGCGAGCTGACGTGCGGCTTCCGGCGCGCCGGCTCGCCGCGGCCCTCGCGCTGGTCCTCCTCGGGAGGACGCCGGCCCTCCTCTCCCAGCAGCCGGCCCGCCGGGTCGAGCTCGCCGCGTTCCATCACCGCGTAACCCGCGACTTCGGTCACTGGTCGGGCCTCACGGCCCGGTTCACCGCCGCCGGGGCCGGCGGCGCCTGGTACGTCGACGCACGCGCCCAGCGCGCCTTCCGCGACGAGGGGGTGTACGGCGCGCTGACCCACGTGCGCGACCTCTCCCGCCGGCTGTACGTCTCGCTCGGCGCGGGCGGCGGCACCGGGTCCTTCGTCCTGCCGGACCTGCGGGCCGATCTCGGACTGCACTGGAAGGTCGGCGCCGGCGGCCGCGTGGTGCTGTCGCTCGGTGGCACGTATGTCGACTCCAAGCGCGGCTTCGAGGATTGGGCAGGGTCGGCCGGACTCACGTGGTACGCGTCGGACCGGGTCGTGCTCGAGCTCGGCGGACGGCTCAACTGGAGCGACCCCGGCGACGTGCGCTCCGAGCGCGCCCAGGCGAGCGCCACCTTCGGCCGGACGGGCGGGCGCGTCGTGGTGCTTCGCGGCAGCGCCGGCCGCGAGGGCTATCAGCTCACCGGAGTCGTCGCCACACTCCGCCGCTTCGAGAGCCAGGAGGTGGAGCTGCTCTGGCAGGAGCCGCTCGGCGGCGGCGTGGGCCTCGCCGCCGGCGCGGTCTGGTACCACAATCCGTTCTATACCCGTGCCGGCGGCTCGCTCGGGCTCGCGTATGCCTGGTAAAGAGGTCGCCGCCCGGCTCGCGCGGGCCCGCCGGCTCGAGGCGGTCCGGATCCGGGGCGCGAAGGGCGGCGTCATCGCTCCCCACCGGTCCATGGTGGGCCAGCCGTGGACCCTCTGGCGCCTGACCACGACCCTGGTGCTCGCGCTGGGCGGCGTCGCCGCCCTCGCGCTGACGCTTCCCGAGCTGGGCCGGCTCTGGGGCCTGATCTTCCTCGAGGCGCGGGACCGGCTCTTCCCCGGTGCGCCCCTCGGCGACCAGCTCTTCACCCTGGCCGGCATCGTCGAGTGGAGCCTGCCCGTCCTCGCCGCGCCGACGCCGGTTCCGGATCGCGAGGCCCTGCTCGTCGCCTCCGGGGTGACCGCGGCGGTCGTGCTGGGGACGTTCCTCCTGCCGGAGCGGTGGCTCCCGGTCCGCTACCTGCTGCGCATGGCGGCCCTCCTGCAGGCTACGGCCATCGGCGTCTTCGCCCTCTGGCCGGCGAGCTTCCCCTACCGGCTGCCGGATCACGTGGTCCTGCTGCTCGCGTCCGGGCTCGTGGTGATGGGGCTCGCGCCGCTCCTGCTCGGGCTCACGCTCCACGTCTTCGACGTCGGGCTCTGGCGGAAAGCCCTCGTCACGCTCGCGCTGCTCGCACATCTCGCGATCTTTCTGCCGCTCAAGGCGCTGGTGCACGCCTGGCTGATCGTGCACGGCACCGCGGTCCTCATGCCTCTGCTGTTCCTGCTGTTCGGGCTGCTGCTCGACGTCCTGGTGTTCGTGGCTTTCTACGGATGGGCGCTCTCCTGGAAGGGCGACCTCGAGCTCCGCGACGAGCTGCCGCCCGTTCATCTGGCCGGGAGCGACGCTCCGTGAGGCTCGCCCTTCTCATCCCGCTCTACGTCGTGGTCGGGGTGATCGTCGTCTACACGATCCGCCATTACGTCTTCACGCTGAACCGGCTGTTCGGCCGCCATCGCCAGCCCTACGTGGACATCGGCACCGCACCCTGGCCCGCCGTCGCCGTCTTCGTGCCGTGCCACAACGAGGAGAAGGTCATCGGCCACGTGCTCGACGCGCTCCTCGCCGTCGACTACCCCGCCGACCGCCTCGTCGTCGTGCCCGTCGACGATCGGTCGACCGACGGCACCGGCCGGATCGTGGACGACTACGCCTCCCGCCATCCCGGCCGGATCCGCCCGGTGCATCGCGACCCCGGGAGCCGCCCCGGCAAGGCGGCGGCGCTCCGTGAAGTCGCGGCCACGGTCGAGGCGCCCATCCATCTCGTGTTCGACGCCGACTACCTCCCGGGCCGCGGCCTCATCAAGCAGCTCGTCGCCCCCTTCTTCGATCCGGAGGTCGGCGCGGTCATGGGCCGCGTCGTTCCGCTCAATCTCAAGCGCACCCTGCTCACCAGGCTCCTCGATCTCGAGCGCACCGGCGGCTACCAGGTGGACCAGCAGGCGCGGATGAACCTGCGGCTCATTCCGCAGTACGGCGGGACGGTGGGCGGCGTCCGGCGGAGTGCGCTGCTCCAGGTCGGCGGGTGGAAGGACGACACGCTGGCCGAAGACACCGACATGACCTTCCGCCTCGTGCTGGCGGGGTGGCAGGTGGTCTACCAGAACCGGTCGGAGTGCTACGAGGAAGTCCCCGAGACCTGGTCCTCCCGCATCCGCCAGATCAAGCGGTGGGCGCGAGGCCACAACCAGTCGCTCGCCCGGCACTGGTGGCCGCTGCTCAAGCGGCCGGCGCACCTCCGCCGCCGCACCGTCCTCGACGGCCTCCTGCTGCTCGGCGTCTTCGCCGTGGCACCGCTCCTCCTGCTCGGCTGGGCGCTCGCCCTCACGCTCTATTACCTCGGCGTGCCGCCCGCCGCCGGCCTGCTCGCCATCCTGGCGGTCGCGATGTACGGAACGCTCGGCAACTTCGCGGCGTTCTTCGAGGTCGCCGCCGCCGCGCGCCTCGACGGGTCCCGCGGCCGCATCCGCCTCCTCCCGCTCATGATCGCGGGCTTCCTGGTGAGCCTCGTCTCCGTCTCCACGGCGACCGTGGGCCAGCTCCTGGTGCCGCGCTTCACCCGGGACGTGCGCTGGCAGAAGACCGAGCGCCACCGCACCGGCCAGGTCACCGCGCCGGGGGACGAACCGCCGTGACCGTCCTCCCGTTCCTGGCACTCCTCGGGATCACGCTCCTCTGGCTCGCGCTCCCGCTCCTCCCCGCGCTTCGCGAGTGGCTCAAGCCGACCGATCTGGCGCCGCTCAAGGTCGTCGATCGCTCGTCCGGGTACGTCGCATATTTCGCGCGGAACTTCCGCCAGTACCTCGAGCGGCAGATGACCGGCCTTCCGGCGGAGGCGCAGGCCGGCGATTTCTTCGGCCACCTCCCCGACGGCACGCCGTTCCTGCGGGTCCACAAGCAGCCCGAGGCGATCGCGAGGGAAGCGGCTCAGGGACTCGAGAACCAGCTCGTGGTCGTCGACCTTCCGGCCTCGCTCGCCGGCGGTGAGACGTTCCTGATGGAGCTCTATGCCCGCGCACCGCTCGTGGGCGGGCCCGACGCGGTCTACCGCGCGGTGTACGCCGAGCGCGAGCTCACCTTCGGCGCGCGATCGGCGGTGCTGCGCTGGGCGCATGCCGGCGGCCGGCTCGAGGTGGGTCGCGGGTCCACCATGCGCGGCCGGCTCTCCTCCGACGCGGCGGTCGTACTGGGACCGGAGGTGACGTTCGAGCGGGTGGGCGCGCCGCTCATCTCGGTCGGCGACCCCTCCGATCCGCCGCCGGACCCGCCGTCGCGGCTGCCGGCCTGCCCGCTTCCACCGGATGCCCGCCGCATCGGCGACCATCTCCGGATCGACGGCGACTTCACCGTCCCGGAGGGCACCCGCGTCACCTCGAACCTGGTCGTCGCCGGCGATCTCCGCATCGGGCCGGGAGCGATCGTCGAGGGGAGCGTCAAGGCACATCGGAGCCTGGTGCTCGCCGGGGAGTCTCAGGTGCGCGGCTCGGCCGTTGCGGGAACCGCGCTGACCGTCGGCGCGGCGGCGTGGATCATGGGACCGGCCATCGCCGAAGAGCGGATCCTCGCCTCGCGCGACGCGGTGATCGGAGGACCCGGCCAGCCGGCCACCCTGAGCGCTCCGGTCATCGAGCTCGAGAGCGGCGTGACGGTGCACGGACAGATCAGCGCCATGCGCATCGCTCGCACGAAGGCCGGTCTCTGATCCTTCCCGTTATTCTTGAGTCGTGCAGATCTTCTTCGCCTTCCATGACCCGACCACACCGGACCAGCAGGGGCCGGACACCGGCACCCAGTACCGGTCCGCCATCTTTCGTCACGACGCGACTCAGGAGCGAACGGCGCGTGAGGTGATCGCGGAGCGCGAGTGGGAGAAGGTCTTCGACGCTCCGATCGTGACCCAGCTCGCGCCGCTCGACGAGTTCTTCCCCGCCGAGGCGTCGCACCAGGAGTATTACCGCCGGAATCCGTCGCAGCCGTATTGCCGCGCCTGGATCGCTCCCAAGATCGCCAAGCTCCGCTCCAAGTACTCCGCCCGGCTCAAGGCGTCCGCACTCTAGGCTGTCACACCTCCACCACACCGTCGCGACAAAGCCACGATTCGGGGACCTAACCCTCGACGGGACATGTTTTTCCCCGGGGCATGGCGCTTGCCCCTCGACGCTCCTGGGAACGTCTCTCCCGGAGCGAGGATGCGCGTACTCGGGTTGCTCATTATGGCCGGAATGGCGACGGCGGCTCCCGCCGGCGCGCAGTCTTTCTGCGCCCAGCGCGACACGCCGACCATCATCCAGCCGGGTGACCCGCGCTGGCTCGCCGACTTCAACGTCTATCCGAGCGAAGTCAATCACGCGACGGTGGACATCACCGCCACCAACCCCCGAAGCGGAACGGGATCGCTCGAGCTCACCACCTCCGGCAGCCTTTTCGACTGGGCCTTCTTCAAGCGCACGGAGGCGGAGTCCTGGGGACTGCTCAGCGACGTCAACTGCCTCGCCTTCGAGTGGTATCGTGCGCCCTACGTCCTGCCCCCCGACGCGCCCTCGTCCCTCACCGCCGAGACGTGGCAGGAGCAGACGCCGGTCATGCGCGTGCTCGTCCGCGACCTGGTCGGCGGGGAGTGGCTGGTGAGCCATCTCGTCTGGGAGCGGTGGTACAACACGCGCGACGTGCTGGCGCCGACGCCGACCGGCGTGTGGAACTTCGAGAGCATGACGAGCCAGCTCTTCTGGCGCCACTTCGACGGCGGCCTCACCTACACCAATGCCGGCTGCTTCAACTCCGGCTTCATCAACTCGAGCCAGCTCCAGACCTACTCGCTCGACGGGTGGGTGCAGAACTGTTACTCGTCGAGCGCCCACGTCTTCGGCGTGATGATCGGCGTGGGAAGCATGTGGCCGGGTGAATATCAGGCGTGGCTCGACAACGTACAGCTCGCGTTCGCCGGCCAGCAGGGCTACACCCTCGAAGACAATTTCGATTTCGCGGGCCCTCCAACCGTGGTTCCTGAGCCCGCCACCGTCGCGCTCGTGGCAACCGGCATCGCCGGCCTCGGGCTCGCGGGATTCATCCGTCGCCGGAGGTCCCGCTCCTAGCCCCCAGTCCCTAGTCCCTAGTCCCTAGTCCCTGACTCTCACACCCGATTCGCCCGAAGCTCCTTCAGAGGATAGAACGTTCCCCGCCACCGAATTCCGCCCTGCGCCAGGTTCACCACCATGGTGCGCAGGATGATCCCGTTGAAGAGCAGGGCGAAGAGCGGATAGAGCAGCGCGGTGCGGGCCCTGAGCCCCACCTCGCGGGAGACGAAGGCGTAGAGCGCCGCCGTGCCGGCGACCAGGACCGCGCAGAGCAACTGCGGCCAGCCTCGAAGCACCACCACCCCGACGAGCGGCCCGATCCACAGGAGCAGGTGGAACGCCGAGCCGAACACGGCGAGCCAGACGCGGTAGTCCAGACCCGCGAAGGCGTTCTTCTCGAGCCCGCGCACCAGCTCTCCCACGCTGGCGTACCACTCGACCGACGCGAGCCCGGTCCCGATGAGCATGTCCTGCCTCGCGCCCGAGCGCTTCAGGATCTTGCCGAGCTTCACGTCGTCGTCCGGCCGCAGGCGGATGGCCTCGTGCCCGTGCGCGCGCAGGTAGGCTTCGCGCCGGACCAGGTTGAACGCTCCGATGCCCACGAACGCCGAGCTCGCCGGATCCCGGGCCTTCCAGGGACGGAGGAAGACGTGAAAGCTGATGATGAAGCCCGCGGCGAAGGCCTCGAGCACCCGCCCCGGAAGCCGGAATTCGGGCGCCAGCGCGACGTGGTCGAGCCCGCGGTCGGCGGCGAAGCGCATCGCCCGGCCGAGCAGGTCGGGGTGCAGCACGACGTCGGCGTCCGCGAAGAGCAGCCACTCGCCCCGCGCGCGCGACGCACCCAGATGAAGCGCATGGTTCTTCCCCAGCCACCCGTGCGGCAGCTCCGTCACCCGCTCCACCCGAACCCGCGGGTCATCCCGCGCGATCGCCTCGATGCGGCGCCCCGTCTCGTCGGTCGACCGGTCGTCGACCGCGATCACCTCGAGCGCCGGCCACCGCTGGCCCAGCATCGAGAGGAGACCGGACTCGATCTTCCGCTCTTCGTTCCGGGCGGGGACGATGATCGAGACGAGAGGCGCGCGGGCGCCGGACCAGGTGGGCAGCGTGGTCGCCCGCACGAGCTTCCGCTGCCCGAGCAGGAGATCGATCGCGATCCCGACTCCGGCGAGGAATCCGAGGAGAACCACCCAGTCGATGAGCGACATGAGCGTGAACCGTACCCGGCCCGCCGCCCTGCCGGCCAGCGGCCGACCCCTTCCTGAAACCTATCTTGCGATATATCGTAAGACGTGTCTTGAAGACTATCGCCACTGGCAGGGACCATGACGAAGCATCGTAACGAGTGGGACGACTGGGGGTTGGGCGATCTCGCCGACTTCTTCTCCACCGAGTTTGGACCCGGAGTCTTCGCCTTCGGCAGGGGCCGGGGCCACCGGCACCGGAGACGCCATCAGATGTTCGAGTCGGGCGAGGTCAAATTCGTGATCCTTCGCCTGCTTCGCGAGAAGCCGCGCCACGGCTACGAGATCATCAAGGCGCTGGAAGAGCGTCTCGCCGGCTGCTACTCCCCGTCGCCCGGCACGGTCTACCCGACCCTGCAGCTCCTCGAGGATCAGGGCTACGTGCGCGTCGTCGAGGAGAACGGCAAGAAAGTCTATCACATCACGGCGGAGGGCGAAGCATTCCTCGACGAGCATCGCGACACGGTCGCGGACATCTTCGACCGCGTGCGCGACACGGTCCGCGACTTCGCCGGTGGCGCGATGGGAGACCTGCACAACGCCTTCGCCCGGGTCGCGGGAGCGACTTACAAGCGCGCCTGGCGCTGGGGCCCCAGCCATCCGGCGGTTCCCCGTATCGTCGAGATTCTCCGTCGCGCCGCCGACGAGATCGAGCGCGAATGGGATCGCGCCGCGACGGGCGGCGATCCGGCCAAGAGCTGAGAGGAGGCCGGTCATGGTGCACCTGGCGGACATGCCCTTCTGGCTCGTCATGATCATCGTGTTCTCGGTGGTCGGTCCGATGATGCGCTTCGCCTCGCGCGAGGGTCGCTACTGGGGCCGGCACGCGGGCCGGCGGGTGCTCGCCGATCAGGAGGTGGCCAGGATGGAGGCTGCGCTCGCCGAGCGCGACCAGGTCATCGAGGACCTGCAACGGCGCATCGGCGAGATGGAGGAGCGGCTGGACTTTACCGAGAGACTGCTCGCGTCGAGGAGCCAGGAACGGTTGACGGTTGACGGTTGACCGGTGGGGGGGGCGCTCCGGTCTATTTTCCTGCATGACCGCCGGCTCAGCTCCCGCGCTCGAGATCAGAGGTCTCCGGAAGGCCTATAAGGACGTCGTGGCGGTCGACGGGCTCGATCTCGACATCCGTCCCGGCGAGTGCTTCGGGCTGCTCGGGCCCAACGGCGCGGGCAAGACCACCACGGTCGAAATCTGCGAAGGACTCACCGAGCCCGACGCGGGGGTGGTGCGGGTGCTCGGCCGGACCTGGCGCGAGGGCGGCCGAGAGCTTCGCGAGCGGATCGGGATCTCGCTCCAGGAAACCCAGTTCTCCGAAAAGCTCACCGTCGGCGAGACGCTCGCGCTCTTCCGGAGCTTCTACCGGCGTCCCCGCCCCGTCGAGGCGGTGCTCGAGGCGGTGCAGCTTACCGAGAAGCGCAACGGCCGGGTCGGCCAGCTCTCCGGCGGGCAGAAGCAGCGACTCGCCCTGGCCTGCGCGCTCGTCGCCGACCCCGAGCTCTACTTCCTGGACGAGCCCACGACCGGCCTCGATCCGCAGTCCCGGCGCCAGCTCTGGACGCTGGTCGAGGGCATCAAGGCCGAAGGCCGCACGATCGTCATCACGACGCACTACATGGAAGAGGCGGAGCGGCTCTGCGACCGCGTCGCCGTCATCGATCGCGGGCGCGTGATCGCCCTGGGCGCGCCGCGCGAGCTGATCGCGGGACTCGGTGCCCAGCACGTCATCGAGTTCCGGACCGGCGACCCGGCGAGCGGCGGCGACGGCCAGGAGAGCGCCCCCAACGCCGTGGACCCGGAGCTGCTCGGCCGGCTCGACGGCGTGCGCTCCGTGCGGCGCCGCGACGGGGCTTGGCTCCTCGAGTCGGCGCAGGTGCATCGCACCGTGCCCGCGCTGCTGGCCTTCCTCTCGTCCCGGGGCTTCCCGCTCGCCGAGCTCGCGACCCACCGCGCGACGCTGGACGACGTCTTCCTGCACCTCACCGGGCGGCAGCTTCGCGATGGCTGAGACGGTCCGCCGCCGCTGGTTCGAGCGGCCGCTCGCCCAGCTCGTGCTCGTGCGCGTGCGCGAGTTCATGCGGGAGCCCGAGGCGGTCTTCTGGACCTTCATCTTCCCCGTGCTCATGGCGACGGGGCTCGGCATCGCCTTCCGGAACCAGCCCACCGAAATGACGCGGGTCGCGGTGCTGGCCTCGGCGCCCGGAGGGGAAGCCCTCGCCGAGGGGCTCCGTCGCGATCCCACCCTCGCCGTGCGCGTGCTCGACGACTCCGCGGCGGCCCGCGAGCTTCGCACCGGCCGGGTCGCGATCGTGGTCGCACCCCGCCCCGGCAGCCAGATGGAGTACCGCTACGACGACACGCGCCCCGACGGCGTGGTCGCGCGGCGCGTGGTGGACGACGTGGTGCAGCGGATGGCCGGACGCGCCGATCCCGTCCCGGCGAGCGAGTCGCACATCCGGGAGCGCGGCGCCCGCTACATCGACTTCCTGGTGCCCGGACTCCTCGGCATGAGCCTCATGGGGAGCGGCATCTGGGGCATCGGGTTCTCCATCGTCGACGCCCGGCGTCGCCGGCTGCTCAAGCGGCTCGTCGCGACCCCGATGTCGCGGGGAGCATTTCTCGCGAGCTTCGTCTGCTCGCGGCTCCTCCTGCTGATTCTCGAGGTCGGCGCCCTTCTCGGATTCGCGGTCCTGGTGTTCGACCTGCCCATGCGGGGAGGGCTCGCCGCGTTCACGCTCATCTGCGCGTTCTCCGCTCTGTCCTTCGGCGCCCTCGGCCTCCTGGTCGCGGCACGCCCGCGCACGATCGAAGGCGCGTCCGGCCTCATGAACCTCGCCATGGTCCCCATGTGGGTCTTCTCGGGGATCTTCTTCTCGTCCTCCCGATTCCCCGGGCCGGTTCAGCCGTTCGTGCAGGCGCTGCCGCTCACCGCGGTGAACGACGCGCTCCGGGCCAGCCTCCTCGAGGGATCCAGCCTCGTGCAGGTCGCGCCCGAGCTTGCGATCATCGCCGCGTGGCTGGTCGGGAGCTTTGTCCTGGCCCTGAAGTTGTTTCGGTGGACGTGAGAAAAGCGGTTGACGGTTGACGGTTGACCACTGGGAGCTCCTGTCAACCGTCAACTGGTCCTTCTGGCCGCCGCCCCACCTCGCACGAGCGCGATGTAATCCGTGGGCTGCGGCTCCTGTCCCGAGTCCCGGATGAGCATCGCGACCTGCCCGCGGTGATAGCAGCCGTGCAGCGCCACGTGCAGCAGGATGTCCTCGATCGCGGATGTGAATGACTGGCCGGCGCTGTTGACGTAGCTCACCTCGCGCCTCGCATCGTCCGGGCCGAGTGCGGCAACGAATCTCTCGAAGTCACCCCGAACCCGGGTCGCGAGCTCACCGCACTCCTCGACCGTGAGCTTGGGCCACACCGGCAGCTCCGGGCGGCGCTCCTCCATGCGCGCGAGCCAGACGTGCTCCGTCGCGAGAATGTGCGCGAAGAGCTCGAGCGCCCGCGCCGGCGGGTCGCTCGCGTCGCGGAGCGACCGCAGGGCGAGCTCGTCCGCCCAGTGGACATGGACGTACATCCTCCGGATCGCCTCCAGCATGGCCCCCTCCCTTCCCCCTTCTCGGGTCTGGACAATACTACAGTTGTAGTATAGCTTGACTACACTTGTCGGTGGTGCTGGCAAGTCATTGGAATTCAAGCCAATACTGAATTGCCGTCACAAGTTGAAACCAACGAAACGCCGACTCGTACGGATCGCCAGGCTCACAGCCAATCCTTCGACCGGAGCAGGAAGATGTCCCGCTCGACCCGGTGGATTCGCCTTGTTCTGATCGGCCTCGCCGTCGGGACGACCGGGCTCGCCGCCCAGGAGTCCGCCCCGCCAGCCGGAACGGCCGCGTTCCGGCCCAATGTGAAGCCCTCGCTCACGATTTCCAGGGCCCCCGGGAAGATCGCGATCGACGGCGATCTCTCCGATCCGGGCTGGGCCGGTGCTGCCCGGGCGACCAACTTCGCGGAAGCGAACCCGCGGGAGAACGCCCGCCCGCCCGTGGAGAGCGAGGTCTGGGTGACCTACGACCAGACCAACTTCTACCTCGCCTTCATCGCAAAGGACGACCCGTCGTCCATCCGTTCCACACTCACCGATCGCGACCGGATCTGGAACGACGACTACTTCGGCATCCTGCTCGACACCTACGGCGACGCGGCGTGGGCCTACTTCCTCTTCGCGAATCCGAAGGGCATTCAGGGTGACAGCCGCTTCGCATCGAACCGCGGCGAGGACGACAGCTTCGACATCATCTACCGCTCCGAGGGAAAGCTCACGGCCGACGGATACGTCATCGAGATGGCGATTCCGTTCGAGAGCCTCCGCTTTCCGAACCGCCCGGTCCAGACCTGGCGCGCGACGTTCTGGCGCACGCGGCCGCGGGCGAGCCGCGAGCAGCACTCCTGGGCGGCGATCGACCGGAACGACAGCTGCGACCTCTGCACACTCGGCACGATCACCGGTATGGAGGGCGTGAAGCCCGGCGGCGCGCTCGAGCTGATTCCTTCCGCCGTCGCCACCCAGTCGGGCGGCTTCCGCACCGCCGGCGATCCGGCTTCGGGATTCCGGAACGGGAGCATCGACGGCGACGCCTCCCTGACCGCGAAGTACTCCTTCGCCGGGGGCCTCACGGCCGAGGGCGCGCTCAATCCGGACTTCAGCCAGGTGGAGTCGGACGCGGGGCAGATCGACGTCAACACCACCTTCGCGCTGTTCTTCCCGGAGCGCCGGCCCTTCTTCCAGGAGGGCGGCGATCTCTTCAGCACCTGGATCAACACCGTCTACACCCGGAGCATCAACGATCCGCTGGCCGCGGTGAAGCTCATCGGGCGGCTCGGCCGCACGTCGGTGGCCTATCTCGGGGCGCGCGACGAGACGACGCCGGTCCTGATCCCGTTCGAGGAACGGAGCTTCAGCGCGCTCACCGGGAAGAGCGTCTCGAACATCCTCCGGGTGCGCCAGACCTTCGGGCGGAACTCGCACCTCGGAGGGCTGATGACCGACCGTCGGCTCGACGACGGCGGCTCGGGTACGGTGGCCGGCGTCGACGCCCTGTTCGGTTTCGCGAAGAACTACCAGATCGAGTTTCAGATGATGGGCAGCCGGACCGTCGAGCCGGAGGACTCGGCGCTCACCGCCTCACTCGACGGGGTGACGTTCGCGGGCGGCAGTCACACCGCCGCCTACGACGGCGAGTCGTTCACCGGATACGCGCAGTACACGAGCCTCGAGCGAAACGCCCGCACCTGGAGCTTCGACATCGATTACTGGGCCTCGAGCCGCGGCTGGCGCGCCGACAACGGCTTCGAGACCCGGAACAGCTCCCGGCGGACCTCGATGTCGCAGTACCTCACGTTCTACCCGAAGAACAGCATCCTCGAGCGGTTCAACATCGGGGCCTTCGTGTTCCGCAACTGGAACTTCGACGGTCAGCGGAAGGGCCAGGGCGCCGAGCTCGGCATGAACGCGAGCCTCAAGGGGCAGACCCAGACGGGGATCGAGCTGAGCACGTTCGACGAGCGGTTCCGGGAGGTCGAGTTCGAGGGGCTCAACCGGATCTCGGCGTACATCGAGTCCAACTTCAGCCAGCCGGTGACGCTCGGCGTGAGCGTCGGTCACGGCGACCGGATCGCGCGCAACCTCGCGACCCCGGCCCGGGGCCGCGGCACCGACCTGGAGGCCTGGGCGACGATACGCCCCGTGTCGTGGATCGCGCTCCGACCCAACTTCACCTACGCCGAGCTGTCGGCGAACGGCGCCGAGGTCTTCAGCGGATACATTCTCCGCACCCGCGCCGACCTTCAGTTCACCCGGGAGCTGTTCCTGCGGTTCATCGTGCAGTACGACGACTTCGACCAGGCGCTCTCGCTCGAGCCGCTGCTCACCTACCGGGCGAATCCGTTCACGCTCGTCTATCTCGGATCCAACCGCGGCTACCGGGACTTCGGCCAGCCGTTCGGCTGGAAGCGGCAGGACACGCAGTACTTCGCCAAGATGCAGTATCTGATCCGGCGATAGCCTAGCCCCGCCGCACGGTCACTCCGCCGTTGGTGGTGATCGCGCGGATGAGGGGTCCCCCGCGGCCGAGCTCGGTCGTCACCCGGCGACCGATCCGGCCGCGGACCGTTACCGGGAAGTCGATGTCGATGCCGCCGTTGGTCGTCCCCGTCTCGAGCGACGCGAGCCGGAGCGTCCCCGTCACCCCCTCGACCGCCAGGCCTCTGTTGTGCGCGGTCAGGTCCAAGTCGATCCGGGAGGGGACATAGATCGTGTAGCTCACCGACCACCACTCGCGGCTGGCGACCCGGGGGCCGTGATCCGGCCTCCCGTCAACTGAAGCCGGACGGCCCGCGCGATCTCCTCGGCGCGTCCTTCGGTCCGGGCGTTGGCGGCGACCTTCGCCACGATCCGGATGTCGGTCCGGCGCTCGCCGATGACCTCCATCCCGCCGTTTCATCCGGCCGTCGACCACGAGCGTGCCCTCCGGCACCGGAATCCGCTCTTCCCGGACCTCGCAGTAGCGCTCCGAGCGCTTGCGGTTGCGGGGCCAGTTCCCCTAGCTCCCTAGCTCCCAGTCCCTACTTAGCGCCCGGGCACTTGATCTTCCGCATCCTGAGCTCGATGCTCGGCGCGTCGCCCTCATTGCGGGGAATGAGCGAACCGTCGGAAGCGAGCCGGTACATGATCCGCTGCGGGAATGTCTTGGCCGGGTTCTCGAACAGGACGTACTCGTCGGCCAGCTGCTTCATGAGGTACACGTCCTCCGGCTTGCCGTTGCCTTGCGCGGCGAAGACCACCCCCGAGTCCGTCGCCATGATGCGGGTGAACTCGTAGCCGGTCGCGATGTCCTTCTTGACGTACCGGGTGGTGGCCAGGAGCATGTTCTCCGCCGGTTCGGTCCAGATCTCCTCGACGATGGTCTCCTTGTCGAGCCGCCCGGCCCAGCAACCGGACATGAACTTGAGCTTCTCGAGGTTCACCGCCGGCCTGGCGTCAGGCTTCTTGTCCTGAGGGGCGGGGGCGGGAGCCGGGGGCGGCGTCGGGGTCGGCTGCTGGGCGGCCACGGGGGCCGTCACGACGGCAGCGGCGAGCAGGGTCGGAATGAGGGATGAGTTGAGCATGAGGGAATCTATCCGGGGCTGCGGAGCCGCCTGCACCCCGTGACCCGGTCCCCGGCGCCGGCGCCCTTGACGGGCGGCCGCCGGGGTGTAACCTTTAATCCGGATGAACGGATTAAAGGAATCGTGACCACGGCGGTGTTCGGACGACTCGAGGCCCTGGCCGACCCGATCCGGGTCCGCCTGCTGCTCGCCCTCGAGCGGCAGGAGCTCACCGTGCGGGAGCTCCAGGCCGTCCTCCAGCTCCCCCAGTCCACCGTGAGCCGGCACCTCAAGGTGCTGGCGGAGGCCGGGCTGGTGGAGACGCGGGCCGAAGGGACCAGCAACTGGTATCGGTTCCCCTCCCGGAACGGTGACACGGGGGTGCGCCGGCTGTGGCTCGTCGTTCGGGGCGAGGCCGAGGGGTCGCCCGCGGCGAAGAACGACGCGCGGCGGCTCCGCGCGGTGCTGGCGGACCGGCGCCGGACGTCCCGGCGATTCTTCGATTCGTCGGCCGGCCAGTGGGACCGCCTCAGGAAGGAGCTGTTCGGCGAGCGGACGCCGCTCATCGCCCCGCTCGGCCTGCTCGACCCCGACTGGGTCGTCGGCGACCTCGGCGCGGGAACGGGGGCGCTCGCCGAGGCGCTGTCGGTCTTCGTGCGGCGGGTCATCGCCGTCGACGAATCCGCCGCGATGCGGCGGGCGGCGGAGCGGCGCCTCGCGGAGATCGACTCGGTCGAGGTCCGCGCCGGCTCGCTCGAGGCCCTGCCCCTCGAGGACGGAGAGCTCGACGCGGCGTTGCTGGTGCTCGTGCTGCATCACCTGATCGAGCCGGCGCGCGCGCTCGCCGAGGCGCGGCGTGTGCTCCGGCCCGAGGGGCGGCTGCTCGTGGTGGACATGGTGCCGCACGATCGCTCCGACTACCGTGAGCGCATGGGCCATCAGTGGCTCGGCTTCGACCGGAGCGTGATCGAGGGATGGCTCGCGGAGGCCGGTTTCACCGCGGTGCGGTGGCGCCTCCTGCCGCAGGATGCTGAAGCGAAAGGGCCGGCGCTCTTCGCCGTGAGCGCGAAAGCCGGCAGGTTCGAATCGGGAGAGCCGGCCCCTCCCGCCAACCGGGCACTCAGCCCAACCGAGGAGATCTCGACGTGACCGCCGTGGCCGTGCCGTCGCTCCATCCGTTCCGCGCAGCGCGCGAGGCCGGACGGGAGCCGTTCAAGGTGAAGGACCTCGCCCTGGCCGAGTTCGGCCGCAGGGAGATTCGCCTCGCCGAGCAGGAGATGCCCGGCCTCATGGCGATCCGCGCCGAGTACCGGAACCGGAAGCCGCTCGAGGGAGCCCGGATCATGGGCTCCCTCCACATGACCGTGCAGACCGCGGTCCTGATCGAGACGCTGGCCGACCTGGGCGCCGACGTCCGCTGGGTCTCCTGCAACATCTTCTCGACCCAGGACCACGCCGCGGCCGCGGCGGTGGTCGGGCGCAACGGAACCGCCGCGGAGCCGCGCGGCATTCCGGTGTTCGCCTGGAAGGGCGAGAGCCTGGACGAGTACTGGTGGTGCACCGAGCAGGCGCTCGCGTGGCCCGACGGCGGCGGCCCCTCGCTGCTGCTCGACGACGGCGGCGATGCGACGCTGCTCGTGCACAAGGGCGCCGAGTTCGAGCGGGCCGGACGGGTGCCGGCCTTCGACGCCTCCACCGAGCCCGAGGAGTGGGGCGTGATCCTGGAGCTGCTCCGGGCCCAGCAGAAGACCTACCCGGGGCGCTGGACCCGCATCGCCGGGGGCATCCGCGGCGTTTCCGAGGAGACGACCACCGGCGTGCACCGGCTCTACGAGATGATGCGCGCGGGCACGCTGCTGTTCCCGGCCATCAACGTGAACGACTCGGTCACCAAGTCGAAGTTCGACAACATCTACGGCTGCCGGCACTCGGTCATCGACGGCCTCAACCGCGCGACCGACGTGATGCTCTCGGGCAAGGTGGCGGTAGTGTGCGGCTACGGCGAGGTCGGCAAGGGCTGCGCGCAGGCGCTGCGGGGCCAGGGCGCGCGGGTGATCGTCACCGAGATCGACCCGATCTGCGCGCTGCAGGCGGCGATGGAGGGCTTTCAGGTGACGACGGTGGACGTCGTCGTCGAGACCGCCGACCTCTTCATCACGGCGACGGGGAACTTCGACATCATCACCGCCGCGCACATGGCGCGGATGAAGGACAAGGCGATCGTCGGCAACATCGGCCACTTCGACAACGAGATCGACATGGCCGGGCTCAAGAAGGTCCCCGGCATCCGGCGGGTGAACATCAAGCCCCAGTACGACGAGTGGATCTTCCCCGACGGCCACTCGGTCCTCGTGCTCGCCGAGGGGCGGCTGCTCAACCTTGGCTGTGCGACGGGACATCCGAGCTTCGTGATGTCGGCGAGCTTCACGAACCAGGTCATGGCGCAGATCGAGCTGCACCAGAACGCCGGCCGGTACGAGCGGAAGGTCTCCGTGCTGCCGAAGCACCTCGACGAGAAGGTCGCCCGGCTGCACCTCGACAAGCTGGGCGTGACGCTCACGACGCTGACGCCGAAGCAGGCGGAGTACATCGGGGTGAAGCTGGAGGGGCCGTACAAGGCGGAGCACTACAGGTACTAGGGAGTCAGGGAGCCAGGGAGCCAGGGAGCCAGGCGGAGGTGCTTGCTCCGTTCTGGCTCCCTTCTGGCTCCCTGACTCCCTGGCTCCCTGGCTCCCTGACTTCTCAGCTCCCTCAGAACACCCTCAGCATGTAGTCCAGCCCCGCCGTCACGCTCCACGCCTTCGAGCCGTCGAAGGGCGACGACGGGAGCGCGCCCGTGTCCACGAGGTTCCGGATCGAGCGCATCCCGCGGGCGAAGATCCCGATCCGGCGGAACTCCACGCCGCCCCCGAACTGGAGCGCGAGGTCCACGTCCTGATAGAGCGCCGGCACGAAGGGATCGGTCGAGGTTCCGGAGCGGGTCCCGGGACACCCCTCGTCCTGGACGGCGCCGCCGGCGGTGATGATCTCGCGGCTGCACCCGATCCGGATGGCGATCGACGGTCCGAGCACGAGGAACGGCCGCACGGGGTAGTTCGAGCTGTAGGGCCGCTGAAAGCGGAACAGCATCGGAATCTCGAGGTAGGTGATCCGGGCGAAGTCGGCCTGGGGTCCGGCGAAGGTCGGCGGCGCCGTCGATTCGGCGCGACGCCCGGTGAGGCGGCGGTGCACCACGAGGAAATCCGACTCGAACGCGACGCGGCTGCTCCGCGGAATCCGCACGCCGATCCCGGCCGCGAAGCCGGGGTGGCCCTCGACCTCCGTGAGCAGCGGTCCCGTCGCGGACGTATAGTTTGCTGCACCGAGAATCGAGATCTCCCGGCGCTGGGCGGGAAGCGGCATGGCCAGCAGGGCCGACAGCGCGAGCGTGGGAAGGCCTCGCAGGAGGAAGGCAGCCATGCAGACTCCGGAAGGGGGGGGAGTGGCCGTCGCCGGGGAAGATCGCGTCCGCCCGAGCGATGCGGCAAGCCCGCGCGCGAGCGCCGCCGCCGCGGGGGCTTCGGGGGGCCGGCTGGCCGCGCTCGACGCGTTCCGGGGGCTCACCATCGCCGGGATGCTGCTGGTCAATAACCCGGGGACCTGGAGCGCAATCTACCCTCCGCTCCGGCACGCCCAATGGCACGGCTGGACTCCGACCGACCTCATCTTCCCGTTCTTCGTCTTCATCGTCGGTGTCACGACCCACCTGGCTCTCGAGGCCCGATCCGGGGGGCCGGCCGGTGGCGCGCTCACCCGGAAGATCCTGCTGCGCGGCGGCGCGATCATCCTCGCGGGGCTCCTGCTCCACGCCTTTCCGTTCTTCCCGCTCTCCCGCTGGGAGACGCTGCGGTACCCCGGCGTGCTCCAGCGCATCGGCCTCTGCTTCATCGCGGCGGCGCTTCTCTCCCGCGGGCGGAGCGATCGTGCCGTCGCCCGGATCGTGGCGCTGGTCCTGGCCGGCTACTGGGGGCTGCAGGCGCTGGTGGCGCCGCCGGGTGTCGCCGCCCCGACGCTCGACGACCCCAGCGCAACGCTTTCCGCCTGGATCGACCGGCAGGTCTTCGGAACGCACCTCTGGTCCGCCTCGCGAACCTGGGATCCGGAAGGCCTCCTCTCGACCATTCCGGCCGTCGGGACCTGTCTGCTGGGTGTGCTGGCGGGTCGCCGCCTCTCGGCGCCGGGCGCCCTGGCCGAGCGGCTGATGCCCCTCTTCGCATGGGGAGCGATCGGAATGACGGCCGGGCTCGTGTGGGGGTGGGTGTTTCCGATCAACAAGAACCTCTGGTCGAGCTCCTACGTGCTGTTCACCGGCGGGATGGCGTCGGTGATGCTGGCCACCGCGATCTGGCTCGTGGATCTTCGCGGCGCCCGCCCCGTCGTGGCGCCGCTCGTGACCTATGGGCTGAATCCCCTGGTCGCGTTCATCGGCTCAGGGATGATGGCCAGGACCCTGGGCCTGATCCGCGTCCCGGAAGACGGCGGGACCGTTCCCCTGCAGCGCGCGATCTTCGAGAGCGCGTTTGCCGGCTGGCTGCCGCTGCGCCTCGCTTCGCTGGCCTATGCGATCGCGTTCGTCCTCCTCTGGTATCTCATCCTGCGCGTGCTCGAGGCGCGCCGGCTGGTAGTGAGGTTCTGAGTTCTGAGTTCTGAGTTCTGGGTTCTGGGTTCGGAGGCTGCACTCAGAATAGAGTTCCGAACATCGCCGAGTTTACCGCCCCCGCGGGTTTCCAGCGTCGCCGAAATAGACCATGTTTGGCGCTTCGGAGCGAGCCGCGGCAATATCGAGATAGCCATCACCGTCGAGATCCCCCACCGCAAAGCCGTAGACAGCGCCCCGACTCTCCCCGAACGTGACTCGAGCCGGCGCTCGCCAGCTCCAAGCGCGCGTTAGGTCGCTGCGAACGCTTCCGCTCGCCGACCAGGTCTCAAGTAAGATCCCATTCTTCGGGCACTGCCGAGCGCGAACACCTGAAACGTTGGACGTCACCCTCCCAGCGGCAACGCTGCCGAATGAGGCGCCGCTCGACGACATACCCGGGCTGGCTTCGCACCACGGCACCGTCTTGCCACGTCATCGTTGCCGCGGCCGTCAGGCGCTTGCGATGACCAAAGTCGATGCCGAGCGCCTTACCCTGGGGATTCCACACCACCGTGAAGCCAGTACTTCCCTCCTCCAGCTCGATACGTTCGAGGAGAAGCCGCCGCCAGACCCCCGCTTCATTGGTGACGACGAGGAGATACTCACACGGCTCGGCATCCGGGCCTGCGCTCAACTCCACTGCCCAATCGACCAGCCCCTGGGTGCGGAACTCCTCGTGCAGAAACCGCTCAAGGGGCATGCGGAGTTGTCCACTCGCCCAGAGTCGGTGGCCCGCGTTCGTCAGGCTGCACACCCGCGCGTCGGGGAGTTCCGGCACGAGAGCCCGCCACGCTTGAAAAGTGCTAAAGTCGAGATAGGTCCGTTGGGCCAGCGCGAATGATGGAAAGGCCAGGAGACCAGCCAGTAAGAGGCTCGCAGAACCAAGACCGGTCGGGCCACTGAGGGGTTGACGGAACGAG
>JBOHSH010000207.1:0-10561 GCA_050733195.1 Gemmatimonadales bacterium | reverse complement strand
CCGGGGCCGTCGATGCCGCAGGGATCGCCGTCGTGCTCACCTCGAGCGCGCACCGCACCGGCACCGAGCGCGTGGCCGAGGTCGCCGCGCTCCCCGAGTTCTCCGGCTTCGACACCATCCTCAACGTCCAGGGCGACGAGCCGTTCGTTCCGGCCGAGGCCATTGCCGGCGCGCTTTCGCGGGTGCGTTCGGGCGACGACGTCGGCACCGCGGCGGCTCCGCTTCCTCTCGAGTGGCGTGACGATCCCGGCCGGGTCAAGGTGGTCTTCGACGAGCGCGGGCGCGCGCTCTACTTTTCCCGCGCTCGGATTCCCTTCGTACGGGATGCTGGCGGCGGCGATCCGCCCTCCTGGCAGCACCTCGGTGTCTATGCCTATCGCCGGGATGCGCTGGCCCGCTGGGTCAGGCTGCCCCCCACGCCTCTCGAAGAAGCCGAGCAGCTCGAGCAGCTCCGGGCGCTCGGGCACGGCCTCACGATCGGGGTCGCGCGGCTGACCGCGCCCGCCCTCCCCGGCATCGACACGCTCGACGATCTTCGGCGCGCGGAAGCGCACTGGCTCTCCACCCACGGGGTTCCCGCATGACGACCGCGCCTCGCAACCCGAAGTTCATTTTCGTCACCGGCGGCGTGGTCTCCTCGCTGGGCAAAGGCATCGCCGCGGCGTCGCTCGGCCGGCTGCTGGTCGAGCGCGGGCTGGCGGTGACGATGCTCAAGTTCGACCCCTACATCAACGTGGATCCGGGAACGATGTCCCCGTTCCAGCACGGCGAGGTGTACGTCACCGACGACGGCGCGGAGACGGACCTCGACCTCGGCCACTACGAGCGGTTCATCGACCGGTCGCTCTCCCAGCAGAACAACGTGACGACGGGGCGGGTCTACCAGAACGTGATCAGCAAGGAGCGCCGCGGAGAGTACCTCGGCTCGACGGTGCAGGTCATTCCGCACATCACCGACGAGATCAAGCACGCGATCCGCCGGTCGGCGCCCGGCCACGACGTGGTCATCCTCGAGATCGGGGGCACGGTCGGCGACATCGAGTCGTTGCCGTTCCTCGAGGCGATCCGGCAGTTCCGGCAGGAGGTGGGGCGCGAGAACGCGCTGTTCGTGCACCTGACCCTGGTGCCGTTCATCGCCGCCGCCGGGGAGCTCAAGACCAAGCCGACCCAGCATTCGGTCCGCGAGCTCATGGAGATCGGAATCCAGCCGGACATCCTGGTCTGCCGCAGCGATCAGCCCCTCTCCGCGGAGATCAAGCGCAAGATCGCCCTCTTCTGCAACGTGGACTTCGGCTGCGTGATCGAGAGTCCCGACGTGCGGTCCATCTACGAGATCCCGCTCCGGTTTCACGACCAGGGCTTCGACCGCACCGTCTGCCAGCGGCTCCATCTCGACACGCCGGAGCCCGACCTGTCCTCCTGGCGGGCCATGGTGGAGAAGATCCTGCGGCCGCCGCAGCGCGTGACCATCGCGGTGGTGGGGAAGTACACCGACCTGCACGACGCCTACAAGTCGGTGCAGGAGGCGCTGCTCCACGGCGGCATCCCGAACGACGTGGGCGTGGACATCGAATGGGTCGCGAGCGATCAGTTCACCGACGCGGCAGCCGCCGCCCGGATCCTCTCCGACAAGCACGGGCTGCTCGTACCGGGCGGTTTCGGGGTTCGCGGCGTGGAAGGAATGATCGAGGCCGTCCGGAGCGCCCGGGAGCAGGGGATTCCGTTCTTCGGCATCTGCCTCGGGCTCCAGATCGCCATCATCGAGTTCGCCCGGAACGTCTGCGGTCTCCGGGACCCGAATAGCACGGAGTTCGAGCCGGACTGCGAGACGCCGGTCATCTCCCTGATGGCGTCGCAGCGCGACGTGACCGACCTCGGGGGGACCATGCGGCTCGGCGCGTACCCCGCGCGGCTCCGGACCGGCTCGCTGGCGGCGAAGGCGTACGGCGCCACGGAGATCAGCGAGCGGCACCGTCACCGCTGGGAAGTGAGCAACGCGTACCGCGACGTGCTGGCCGAGCACGGGCTCCGGCTGTCGGGGCAGTCGCCCGACGGCGGCCTGGTGGAGATCATCGAGCTGCCGGAGCACCCCTGGTTCCTCGGCTGCCAGTTCCACCCCGAGCTCAAGTCCCGCCCGACGCGCCCGCATCCGCTCTTCCAGTCCTTCATCGCCGCGGCGAAGCGGCGGGCGGAGCAGCAGGCGAATGCGAGCGCCGCGGTGCGCGAGCTGATCGAATCGACGAAGTGACGGCCTGGAGCTTCGGGACGCCGCCGTTTCTGGTGGCCGGTCCCTGCCTGATCGAAGAGGGCGACCTCCTCCCGCGGACCGCGGAGCGGCTCGCGGAGATCGGCCGACGGCTCAACCTGCGAGTCTGCTTCAAGGCGAGCTTCGACAAGGCGAACCGCTCCCGGCTGGGGGGCGAGCGGGGGCCGGGCCTCGCACGAGGCCTCGAGCTCCTGTCCCGCGTGGGGGAGTCGAGCGGACTCGCGGTGCTCACCGACGTGCACGAACCCGCCCAGGCCGCACCGGTGGCTCAGGTCGTCGACGCGCTGCAGGTGCCGGCGTTTCTCTGCCGGCAGACCGATCTGCTGATCGCCTGCGGGCGCACCGGCCGCCCGGTCAACGTGAAGAAAGGGCAGTGGATGCAGCCTGAGGCCATGGGCGGCGCGGTGGAGAAGATCCGCGAGGGAGGCTCGCAGGACGTCGCGGTCACCGAACGGGGCACGTTCTTCGGGTACGGCGACCTGGTCGTCGACGTCCGGGCTTTCGGGCGGCTCCGCCAGGCGACGGGCGCGCCGGTGATCTTCGACGCGACCCACAGTGCCCAGCGTCCGGGGCAGGGAAGCAACGGGGCGAGCGGGGGCACGCGCGAGCACATCCCCGAGCTCCTGGCGGCGGCCGCCGCGGCGGGCGTCGACGGGTTCTTTCTCGAGACCCATCCCGATCCCGCCCGGGCGCCGAGCGACGCCGACACGCAGTGGCCGCTGGACGAGCTCGAGGCCCTGCTCCGACGGACGCTCCGGATCTGGCACACGGCCCGCGAGCGCGAGCCGGCGACGCCATGATCACCGCGGAGCGGGCTCGGGCCATCCGCCTGCTGGCCCTCGACGTGGACGGGGTGCTCACCGACAACGCGATCTTCCTCGGTCCGGTGCGCGGCGACCGGGTGGAGCTCAAGCGCTTCGACATCCAGGACGGGCTCGGCCACACGCTGCTCCGCTCCACGGACATCGAGGTCGCCTGGGTCAGCGGACGGGAGTCGGAAGCCACGACGCTCAGGGCGCGCGAGCTTCAGGTGCCGACGCTGCTGCAGGTGACCAAGGCCCGGAAGCTCCCGGCCATGGAGGCGCTGCTGCGCGAGCGCGGCCTCGAGTGGCGCGAGCTGGCCTACGTCGGCGACGATCTGGCCGATCTGCCGGTCCTCCGCCGCGCCGGCCTGCCGATCGCGGTGGCCAACGCGGTCGACGAGGCGAAGCACCTCGCCGCGTTCGTCACCAGCGCCGCCGGCGGGCACGGCGCCGTGCGCGAGGTGATCGTCGCGCTGCTTCGCGCGCGGGGAGAGTGGGAGGGCGCGGTGGCGCGGTACCTGGCCGAGCGGGGAGAGCCGGCGGCATGAGCGCCGACCTGGTCGCGTCGGGCCGGCGGGTCCTCCGACTCGAATCCGAAGCGCTCCGGACGGCGGAGGCGGCGCTGGACGAGCGGTTCGCCAGGGCGGTGGAGCTGCTCCGTGCCTCGACCGGGCGGGTGATCGTGAGCGGCGTCGGGAAGTCGGGCCTCATCGCCAGGAAGATCGCCGCGACACTGACGTCGACCGGAACGCCCGCGAGCTATCTCCATCCGGTCGACTCGCTGCACGGCGATCTCGGGCTCGTGGGACCGCGCGACGTGGCGATCGTGCTCTCGAAGAGCGGGGAGACGGAGGAGCTGGTGGGGCTGCTCGGCGCCCTCGCGCGGATGGCCGTGCCGATCATCGCGCTCACGGGGGCTCCGGACTCGACGCTCGGGCGCGCGGCCGAGGTCGTGCTCGACGCCGGCGTGCGGGAGGAGGCCTGCCCGCACGATCTCGCGCCCACGGCCAGCACGGCCGTCGCACTCGCCCTCGGTGACGCGCTCGCGGTGGCGCTGCTCGAGGAGAAGGGGTTTCGCCGCGAGGACTTCGCGACCCTCCACCCGGGAGGACGGCTGGGACGGCGGCTGCTGCTCCGGGTGCGCGACGTGATGCTGGCGCCCCAGGGGATCCTGCCGCCCTCGGCCACGATGCGCGACGCGGTCGTGGTACTCGCCCATCATCGCGGGCTCGCGATGGTCTGCGAGGACGGCCGGCTCCGCGGAGTCCTCACCGCGGGCGACCTCTCCCGCGTGGCCGAACGGCACGCGGACTACCTCGCACTCCCGGTGGGTGACCTCATGACCCGGGAGCCCAGGACCTGCCGCGCGGACGACGTGGCCGCGGCGACGGTCGGGCTCATGGAGCGATCGGGGATCATGGCGGTTCCGGTCATCGAGGATGGCAGCCGGGTCGTCGGGGTGGTGCACCTGCACGATCTGATGCGGGCGGGGGCGGTCTGATGGGGAGCCGGACCGTCGGCCTTCCGGCCGCGGTACTGTTCGCGCTCGCGGCGGGCGGGTGCAAGGAACGCGGCGTCCGCCCGACCGCGACGACGGCCCTCCGGGACACCGCCGATCAGGTGATGGTGAAGATGTCCACGCGGATCCACGAGCAGAACGTGTTGCGGAGCCACGTGGAGGCGGACACGGCGTATTTCTACCAGGTGACGCAGACGGTGGACTTCCGCGGGCTCCGGATGCGGCTGTACGACGCGCAGGGGAACCAGAAGAGCACGCTCCTGGCACGCTCGGGACTCTACAACAGCGTGAGCGGGTCCCTGGACGCCCGGGGCACCGTGATCGTGCGCTCGAACCAGGGCGAAGTGCTGGAGACGGAGCACCTGATATACGACCGGGTCGGCAATTCCATCCGGAGCGACACCGTCTTCGTCTACACCACGCCGACCGAGCGCCTCACCGGAACCGGCTTTCAGTCCGATATCGAGGTGAGGAACGTGCGGATCGAGCAGCCCCGCGGACAGCAGCGCGGCCGCGGTATCGAGCTGCCGGGACGATGACTGAGGCGTCGCGGGTTCCCGTCGCGTCGGCACTCGTCGCGCTGGCTCTCACAGCCGGGACCACGGCTGCCCAGCAGCCCCGCCGATGCCAGCTCCAGCTCGAGGGAGCGCGAACCGGCGTGATCTCGAGGCCGGGGGGCGGGGCGGAGAATTATTTCCAGGGCGGCAACGTCCGCTACCGCTGCATCGGGCAGAACGTGCGGGTGCGGAGCGACAGCGTCGCGTCGTATCAGGGCCAGATCGTGTACTTCGTCGGAAACTTCCGGTACGAGGATGAGACCGCGACGGTGACCAGCGACTTCGGCACCTACTACAAGGACAACGAGCGCTGGGAGGCGCGGGGAAACGTCGTCTATCGCGACCGCAAGGACGGCACCACGCTGAGCGGGCCGTGGGTCGACTACTTCCGGCGGGTCCCCGGCCTCCACGAGGAGCGGGAGATTCGCGCCGAGCAGCGTCCGACCCTCACGGTCGCCACCCGCGACTCGCTCCGCCGGCCGGCGGAGCCGTACCGCGTGGTGGCCGACCGGATCCTGATGCGGGGAGACGACCGGATGTGGGGCTCCGGCAGGGTGACGATCGACCGCAGCGATCTGGAGGGGCGCGCCGACTCGCTCGCGCTCCAGAGCGGGGACCGAGGCACGGGTGCCCTCGTCGGCCGGGCCACCCTCTTCCGCGCCTCGGCCGACAGCTTCCGCCTGACCGGCAAGCGCATCGACCTGGCGCTCGAGCGGAGCGAGATCACCTACGTGACGGGCCGGGACAGCGCGAGCCTGACGGGCCGGGATCTCGATCTCGACGCGAGCACGATCGGTCTCGACCTCGCCGCGCGAAAGGTCGTGCAGACGCTGGCCTGGGGCCGCGGCGCCGGGCGCGCCGTGGCCAGAGCCGACGACTACGAGGTGCGCGCGGACTCGCTCGCGATCGACACCCCGGAAGAGACGCTGCGCGAGCTGCGCGGCTTCGGCGGCGCGTGGGTAGGCTTCCGGCCCGACACCGCGCAGGGGGAGCGGGACTGGCTCAAGGGGGACACGCTCAACGGGGCGTTCGCCGATCGCGAGACCGCGAGCGGGAAGAAGGCCGCCCTGCGCCGGCTCGAGGCCCGGGGCTCGGCGCAGTCGTTCTACCGCGTGACGCCGGCCGGAGCGCCCGGAGGCCGGCCGACGATCAACGTCGCCCGCGCGGATCGCATTCTGCTCACCATGGCGCCGAGCGATTCGCTCAAGGTGCAGAAGGTGGAGATGTTCGGGAACGTCGACGGCCTGCAGGCCAACCCCGAAGCGGTTCGCGCCGACACGACGCGACGGGATACCACCGCGCGGAGACCGCGATGACGGGCGGCAATGGGGCGGGGCCGAGTGTGCTGCGCGCCGAGGGCCTGCGGAAATCCTTCCGGCGGCGCATGGTGGTGCGCGACGTCGCCGTGGACGTGAGCCAGGGCCAGATCGTGGGACTCCTCGGGCCGAACGGGGCGGGGAAGACCACCACGTTCTACCTGATCACCGGCCTGATCCGCGCCGATGCGGGGAGGATCTTCCTCGACTCGGCCGAGATCACCAGCGCGCCGATGTACCGCCGGGCGAGGCTCGGGATCGGGTATCTCGCCCAGGAGCCGTCGGTGTTCCGGCGGATGACGGTCGAGGAGAACGTGCTGGCCATCCTGGAGACGCTGCCGCTGCCGCGGGCCGAGCGTCGGGACCGGCTGGAGCGGCTGCTCGACGAGCTGTCGATCAAGCACCTGCGCGACAACCGGGCGTACTCGCTGTCGGGCGGCGAGCGCCGCCGGCTCGAGATCACCCGGGCGCTCGTGACCGAGCCCAGGTTCATGCTCCTCGACGAGCCGTTCGCGGGCGTCGATCCGATCGCCGTGCACGACATCCAGACCATCGTGGCGGGGCTGCGGCATCGGGGCATCGGCGTCCTGATCACGGACCACAGCGTGGAGCACATGTTCGATATCGTCGACCGCGCCTACATCATGTACGAGGGCGAGGTGCGGGCGGCCGGAACCGTGCGGGAGCTGGTCTACAATGACCAGGTGGCCGAGCTGTATCTCGGCCCCACCATGACGGCCCGGCTCCGGAGCCGCATGGAAACGGGAGGTCCTGCGTGAAGACCGGGCTTTCGCAACAGACCGGGCTCCGTCAGGAGCTCCGCATCAATCCGCGGCTGTATCAGGCCATGGACATGCTGTACATGCCCATGATGGATCTGCAACAGCACCTGAAGCAGGAGCTGCTCACCAATCCCTTCCTGGAGCTGGTCGAGCCGGAGGAAGAGACCACGTCGGACACGACGGCGGAGCAGGAGAAGGAGAAGGAAAAGGAGAAGCAGGAGAAGGAGCAGGAGATCGACTGGGAGGAGATCCTGCTCAACGGCTTCGACGCGGGGGGGATGCGCGCCCAGTACGAGGAGCAGGAGTATCTGGAGCCGGTCTGCGTCGAGACCCCGGGTCTCGTCGACCACCTCCGCGAGCAGCTCCGCATGCTCGAGCTCTCGCCCCGGGAGGAGCTGCTGAGCGAGGAATTCCTCGGCAACATCACCGACGAGGGATACCTGAGCGCTTCGCTCGAGGAGGTCCGCGACTCCGTGAACCTCGTGCTGGAAGGCCACGCGGGCGGGGGGGAGCGGGAGAACGGTGAGGACCGGGAGGACGACGAGCTTCCGGCGGCCGACCCGCCGTCCGCGCCCGCTGAGGTCGTGATGATGGGCGCCGATCCCGACTCACCCCCCGAGCTGATCGGGGCGCCGGCGGCAGTGGAGGTCGACGACGCCGACGGCGCCCCGCGACAGCCCGCCAAGCCCCGTGGAGACCTGCCGGGCGTTCCCTACTTCTCCGCCGCCGAGGTCGACGCCATGCTGGAGATCGTGCAGCGGCTCGACCCGCCGGGCATCGGCGCGCGGGATCTCCGGGAATGCCTCCTGCTTCAGCTCCGGGAATCGAACGACACGGACTCGCTGGCGTCACGCCTCGTGGCCGAGGCCTTTCCGGATCTCATCGCGCACCGGTGGAACGAGCTGGCCAAGCGCTTCGGCACGGACCCGGGGAAGGTGCAGGCGGCGGCCGATTCGCTGGCGCGCTTCGACCCGAAGCCGGGGCTCAAGTACGCCAACCGGAGCGACGGCTACATCATCCCCGATCTCCTGGTGGACAAGGTCGGGTCGAAGTACCACGTCGCGCTCAACGATACCGGGATGCCGAGGCTCCGGGTGAGCCGGGTCTACCAGGACATCGCCCGGGACAAGAAGAAGCTCACCCCGGAGAACCGCGAGTTCATCGCCAACAAGATGAACAGCGCGAACTGGATGATTCAGGCCATCGAGCAGCGCCGCCAGACGATGCTCAAGGTCATGAACTTCATCGTCGACCGCCAGCGCGCCTTCTTCGAGAAGGGCGTGGAATACCTGAAGCCGCTCACCCTGCGGGAGGTGGCCGAGGTGATCAGCATGCACGAGTCGACCGTGAGCCGGGTGACCAACGAGAAGTACGTGCAGACGCCGCGCGGCGTCCTGCCGCTCAAGTTCTTCTTCTCGAGCGCCCTCACCACCGCGAGCGGCGAGGACGCGAGCGCCCGGTCCATCCGCGCCAAGCTGCAGAAGATGGTCCAGGAGGAGGAGACGGCGAAGCCGCTCACCGACCAGCAGATCGTGCACCTCTTTCAGGAGCAGGGAATCCAGATCGCGCGCCGGACCGTCGCGAAGTACCGCGATCAGCTCGGGATCCTGCCGGCCCGGATGCGCAAGCGGGTATGAGCCCGCCCGCCAATCCGGAGGTGAGTCTCCTGGTCCCGGCGAAGGACGAGGCCGAGAACCTTCCCGAGTTCGTGCGCCAGTGTGTGGAGGCGCTGGGCGGCGCGGGGTTCTCGTTCGAGGTGGTGATCGTGGACGACGGGTCCCGCGACGGCTCCGGAGCGCTGCTCGAGCGCCTCGCCGCCGAGCACGACTTCCTCCGGGTCGTCACCCACCGCCGCCAGCGCGGCATCGCCGACGCGCTGCGGAGCGCCGCCGACGTCGCCCGCGGCGACGTCTTCGTCTTCTATCCCGCCGACCTGCAGTACCTTCCCTCCGACATTCCCCCGCTGGTCCGGCCGATCCTCGACGGCGAGGCCGACATCGTCACCGGCACGAAGCAGGGCCGCTACGAGAAGGCGTTCGTGAGCGGCGTCTACAATGCGCTCTGTCGCCGGCTCTTCGGCGTGAAGGTGGAGGACCTGAACTCGGTGAAGGCCTGGCGCCGGGAGATCATGCCCGCCATGCCGCTCCGGCCCGACTGGCACCGCTACATGGTCGTGATCGCCGCCGCCGACGGATGGCGGCTGAGCTCCCGGCCCGTGCCGCTCCATCCGCGGCGCGCCGGTGTCTCGAAGTTCGGCTGGACGCGCATTCCGATCGGGGTGTTCGATCTCCTCTCCGTCTGGTTCCAGCTCCGGTTCGGGCGGAAGCCGATGCTGTTCTTCGGGCTGGTGGGCGCCGCCCTGTTCCTGATCGGCCTGCTCGCCGGCGTCACGGCGCTGGTGCTCCGCTTCGGCTACGGCATCGGGTTCCGGCCGCTGCTCAACCTGGTGGAGACGATGGTCATCAGCGGCATCGCGCTCTTCGGCTTTGGATTCGTGGCGGAGCTCATCGCCGGCTTCCGGGAAGAGACGCGCGAGCTGGCCCGGGCCGTGTCCCGCCTCGAGCGCAAGGCCGGCGACTAGCGGTGCGGGTCGTCTTTCTCACCCACAATTATCCGCGTCACGCCGGCGATCTGCCGGGCGCCTTTCTTCATCCCCGGGCGGGGGGGCTCCAGGCCCGCGGCAACGACGTCCGCGTCGTCGCGCCGCGCGACCGGGGGGCGAACGGGCGGAGCGAGCTCGACGGCGTGCCGGTCCGCCGGGTGCGCTACGCGAGCGCCGAGCGCGAGACCCTCGCCTACAGCGGCCGGATGGCGGAGGCCGCTCGCTCGGCCGGCGGACTGGTCGCCCTTACCGACCTGATCCTGGCGCTCAAGGACGGGGCGGAGGAGGAGCTGGCGGGCGCGCCGGAGGACGCGATCATCCACGCCCACTGGTGGCTCCCGGCCGGGCTGGCGACCCCCGATCCCTCGAGAACCGTGGTCACCCTCCACGGAACCGATGGCCGGCTCCTGGAGCGCCCCGGAGTCGTGCGATGGATCGGACGGTGGGCGCTGTCACGCGTACGGCTGGTGACCGTGGTCTCGGAGAACCTCGGGCGGATCACCGCCCGCGCGGCGGGCCGGCCGGACGCCGCGTCGCGGGTGCTCGCCATGCCGGTCCCGGCCGCCGACCGGCCCTGGACGACGGGCGGAGGGGGCGCGATCATCGTCGCTCGCCTGACCCGTCAAAAGCGCCTGGAGCTCGCACTCCGGGCGCTCGCCTCCACGGACGGCGTCGCGCTCACCGTGGTCGGCGAGGGCCCCGAGCTGCCGGGGCTC
>JBOHSH010000206.1:0-4559 GCA_050733195.1 Gemmatimonadales bacterium | reverse complement strand
CGCCGGTCTCGCTGTCCCGAAGCTCGAGCTTCCCCGCCCACGCCATCACGAACCTGCGGCCATCGGGGGAGAATGCCCGCGCGAGGTCGGCGTCGCCCACGCCACCGTACGTCTCCAGCAACAGGCGGCCACCCCGGGCCTCGTAGAGCAGCAGCGATTCCCCCGGTGTCTTGGCCAGGATCCGGCTCTCGTCCGGTGACAGCACGCAGTCCACCAGGCGTTTGTCCTGGGCTGGGAGCGTGAGCAGCAGCCGGCCGGTGGTAAGGTCCCAGAGCTTGATGGTGCCGTCACCGGCCGGCGCTACCAGGCGACGCCCGTCGGCGGAGAAGCGACCATCGCTCACGGACTCGGCCGGGTCACCCGGCCACGGCACCTCCGCGCCCGATGCGGCGTCCCAAAGCTTCACGATGCGCTCGAGCCCGACGGTCACGACCCGCTTCCCGTCGGGCGCCATCCTGGCCCACCCAATGGCCCGGGCTGCTGCCGGCGCAGGTTCGGCGGCGAGAAAGTCTTCGCTGTCCCAGGTTCGGAGAACCGTCGCGGCGGAAACGAAGCGGGCCCCGTCCGGAGAGTACCAGCACGCATCGATGCTGCCGCCGCCGCCCGAGTGCGCGGCCAGCCGCCGCCGGGAGTCGAGGTCCCAGAGCTCGAGGGATCCGCCGCAACCGGCCAGCAGCCGTTTGCCGTCGGGGGACACGGCGCAACACGCGAGCCAGGGAATCTCGAAGAGGGGTGGGTCCGAGTCGTCGGGATCCCCGGCGCTGCCTGTGTAGCTCCTGACCCGGGTCCCGCCGCGGTAGCGCTCCCCGATCAGCACCCGATCGCCCGGGAGCAACGCCACTCCTGCCACCTCGCTGCCGCCACCGGGGTACCGCTCGATCGTGGCGCTCTCGAGCGCCACGACCGCGATGGAGCGCGGCGTCACCGCGACGATCCGGCTCCCGTCGGGGGTCACCGCGCAGGCCTCCACCGCGTTATAGGACGACGAGAGGGAGGAGTGCCCGGCCAGATCGATCACCCGGTACTCCTCCGCCGAGCTTGTGTCCCAGAGCCGCAGCGTGCCGTCGCTGCAGCCGGTGACGAGCGTGGCGGAGTCGGGCGTAAAGGCCCAGCTCACGATCGAGTACTCGGGGTGGTACTGGTGATGACCGGCGAGCGGGTCGCCCGTGTGGGGCTCCCAGAACAGGAGGCTGCTCGTGACGATCGTGACCACGATGCGTCCATCGGGCGAGAAGCCGCACTGCTTCACCTCGCGCCCGAACGGTTCGATCTCCCACACCTCCGTCCCGCTCTCGGCGTCGAACAGGGTGAGCCGGCTGAACGACGACCCCGCGAGCAGGTAGCGTCCGTCGGGTGACCAGTCGCAGGAGAGGTAGTTGCCGCGCCGGGCGGGAATCGTCAGCAGGCAGGGCGAGAGGTGCGCCGGCCGATTGACCCAGCGGACCCAGCGCCGGCTCGCGAAGCGGCGGCTCCGCTCGAGGGCGGCCGCTGCGGGCGCGGTCGTCGCGGGCTGATTCGCCGCCTGCTGGAAGAGCAGCGCGGGGTTGTGCGTGAGGATGTGGCTCTCGCTCCGAAAGAAGCGGAGCCACTCGCGAAGGGCTCTCTGCTTCACCTGGTCCGCCCTATGGAGCGAACATCTCCTGCAGGCTGCGCAGGGTCTGACCCAGTGCATCAGCCGAGAGCTTGCCCAAGCGCCGAGCGAGTCGGCCCCTGTCCACCGTGCGGAGCTGGTCGAGCACGATGTGGCCGGACTTGCCCGCGAACCGACAGGCCAGGCGGAACGGGAAGGTGTGCGTTCCGGTCGTCAGCGGGGCGATGATGAACGTCGCGAGCGTGGAATTGAGCTCATCGGGCGAGACGATCACGCAGGGGCGGGTCTTCCGAATCTCACGTCCCCGCGTCGGGTCGAGGGCGACGAGATAGACCTCGCCCCGGCGGACCGGGCCTGCAGCGCTCACCAGTGCCAGTCCGTCTCATCGAACTTCGTTGGGGTCGGCTCGTCCAGGAGCCCGCCTTCTCCCTCACCAACCAGTTGGCGTGCCGCCTCCGCCCAGCCCGCACGAGCTCGGCCGGCGGCCTTAATAACGATGGCCCCTTCCTGCACGTGCAGCTCGACCTCTTCGCCGAGGCCGGCCTGCTCGATCAACGGCTTGGGGAGCCGGACGCCGCGCGAATTACCGATACGGACAATGCGGGCCTTCATCTTCCACTCCGTTGTTATGTGCTTACAACGTAAGCACTCATTCCGAGAGTGACAAACGGCCAACGACTCGGGCGGCATTGAACAACTCCCTGCCCCGGAAGCCTTTAGCAGTCAGGGCATCGGCTGTAGGTATCAACGGATTCGAGCCCCTGAACTCGCGTTTCTTGGACCCGGGTTCCGCCGGACCGTAGAATCTCCCGGTCGATACCCGATCTCCCGGAGCGGCAGCCGAGGCCATGGCAGACACGTTCTTCCTCCGGTGCATGGGAGTGCCCGAGCTGCGCGGGCCGGACGGCCGGCCGGTGCGGATCAGGGTCCGGAAGCATCTCGCGCTGCTGATCTATCTCGCGGTCGAAGGGCGATCGCGCTCGTCCCGCGACGCCCTGGTCGAGCTGCTCTGGTCCGGAGCCCCCGATCCCGACGCGCGCCACTCGCTGTCCACTGCCCTCTCGGTGCTGCGCGGCCTGCTGGGTCGCGAGGCGATCGAGGGAACCGGGACATCCATCCGCTTCCATCGGCAGGTCCTGACGCTCGACCTCGACGCGCTGCTCAAGGGCGGCGGCTCGGACGGCCTCGCGGCCGAGGACAGTTTTCTCGAGGACTTCGCCATACCCGACGCGCCGGCCTTCATGCACTGGCGCGACAGCCAGCAGGCCTGTCTCCTCCCCGTGATCCAAAGCGCTCTGCTGGAGCGCATCGATGGCGCTCGA
Source organism: Gemmatimonadales bacterium (assembly GCA_050733195.1). Taxonomy (GTDB): domain Bacteria; phylum Gemmatimonadota; class Gemmatimonadetes; order Gemmatimonadales; family GWC2-71-9; genus JABFSM01. The sequence goes on along the minus strand of JBOHSH010000206.1, from coordinate 1,646 downwards.
CGCACCAACGACGTCCAGGGACTCAAAAGCTACGGTGACCGGCTGCTTCGGCTGGAGCCGCTGTCGGAGGACGGAGTCCGGGCGCGGATCGAGGCCCTGGCACTCTCGGGCGACCGGGTCGCCGCGCTTCGCGAGTTCGAGGTCTGGAGAGCCGAGCTGGCCGCCGAGCTCGGCGCCAAGCCATCGGAGTCGCTCGAGGGCCTGGCGCAGCGGCTCCGGAGGTACGGCATGGAGCGGCGCGCGGCGGCCACCGCGGCGATCCCTCGCGACGACTGGGCCAGCCGGCCGTTCATCGGGCGCGCATCCGAGTTCCGCGCGGTCTACGAGGCGTGGGAATCCACCACCCAGCTCTTCGCGCGTCACGTCGTGATCGAGGGTGACACCGGAGTGGGGAAGAGCACCCTGGCGCAGCGCTTCGCGACGGCGGTCGCGCTCGAGGGCGCGGTGTGCGCGCGGGTCCAGTGTTTCGAGCTGGAGCAGCGCATCCCGTTCGGCATGATCGGCGCTCTCGTCGGGACGCTGCTCGACCGGCCCGGGGCGGTGGCCACAGACCCCGCCGCGCTGGCCGAGATCGGCCGGCTGGTCGGCCGCGTGCGCGAGCGGTTTCCGCAGCTGCCGCCGCCGAGACCGGTGGAGGGGGAGGCGGCGAGGATCCACTTCGCCGAAGGCGTGCTTGCGCTGCTCAAGACCCTGGCGGAGGAGCATCCCGTCGTGCTGGTCGTGGACGACTACCCGCGATCGGACGAGGCGAGCCTCAGTGTCCTGCACCTCCTGCTCCGCCGGACGGGACTGGATCGGGTGATGATCGTATTGACGGCGCGGCCCGCCGAGCCCGGCGAGCCGCCCCAGGCGGCCCGGATCCGGAAGGGTGTCGCGGCGCTTCCGTTGCAGCGTGTTCCGCTTGGGCCCCTGACCGAGGAGGAGAGCGAGGCGCTGCTGAGCGAGCTGGTCTCCTCATCGGGCCGGCGTCCCAAGCCTCCGGACCGCCGGGCGATCCTCCGGGCCGCGGCCGGCAATCCCATGGCGATCGAGCTGCTGGCGCAGGACTGGCTGGCGCACGGCGATGCCGCGGTCGTGCTGTCGTTGCCGGCGATGGAAGCCGACGTGACGGCGACGGCCTTCGACGTCACGGCGTACGACAGCGCGGTGGACCGGCTCATGCCGAGGCTCAGCCCCCGGGCGCGGGCGGCCCTCTGGCTGGCGACGATCCTGGGGCCGAGGCTCAATGACTTGGGCATGTTCGAGCTGGTGGGGTTGGAGGAGCGGCGGCTGGTCCCGGCCCTGGGCGAGCTGGTGCATCTGCGCATCCTCCGGGACTCCGGCGGGCGGCTCGAGTTCACGAACGAGCTGATGCGGGCGAGGCTCTATCTGCAGGTGCCGTCGGGGGTGCGGACCAAGCTGCATCGCGCGGTCGCGCGTGCGCTCGTGGAGGTGCACGAGGCGGGGCGGGACATATCGGGGCTCGAGATCGCGTGGCACAGCATGCGGGCGCGCGAGCCGGAGGCCGCGACGCCGTACCTGATGAGCGGGGCGAGGAAAGCGATCGCGGCGGGAGCGCCGGACGAGGCGGCCCGGGCGCTGTCGACGGCTCTGAAGCACCTCAAGGGGAGGGATCGGGACGAAGGCACGATCCTTCTCGCGGAGAC
>JBOHSH010000205.1:0-15135 GCA_050733195.1 Gemmatimonadales bacterium | reverse complement strand
CCATGGCCTACGATGAATCGCTCGCGGCGCGGGTGCGGAAGACGTTGGGGCGGCGGGCCGGGGTCACGGAGAAGAAGATGTTCGGCGGGCTCGCTTTCCTGCTCCATGGCAACATGTGCGTGGGGATTCACAAGAACGAGTTGATCGTGCGGCTCGACCCCGCGGACACCGACACGGCGCTCGCGCGGCCGCAGACGCGGGTCTTCGACCTGACGGGCCGGCCGATGAAGGGGTGGATCATGGTCGGAGCCCGCGGTCTTCAGAGCGACGTGACTGGGGGTTCTGAGTTCTGAGTTCTGAGTTCTGGGTTCTGAGTTCTGGGTTCTGAGTTCTGGGTTCTCGAATTGGGGATGTCGATTCCCGCAGTCGCACCGGCCAGAACTCAGCACTCAGCACTCAGCACTCAGCACTCAGAACCCAGAACTCAGAGCTCAGCACTCCGCACCCCTATATTCCCCGCATGTCCGCCCGCATTCGCAACTTCTGCATCGTCGCGCACATCGATCATGGGAAATCGACCCTGGCCGACCGGCTGCTCGAGGCCACCGGCACGCTCGACAAGCGGCAGATGCGGGAGCAGGTCCTCGACACCATGGACCTGGAGCGCGAGCGCGGCATCACGATCAAGCTCAACGCGGTCCGGATGCTCTACACCGCGCGCGACGGCCTGGAGTACGAGCTCAACCTGATCGACACGCCGGGCCACGTCGATTTCACGTACGAGGTCTCCCGCTCGCTGGCGGCGTGCGAGGGCGCCATCCTCGTTGTCGACGCCTCGCAGGGCGCGCAGGCGCAGACGCTCTCCAATCTCTTCCTCGCCGTCGAGGCGGGGCTCGAGATCATCCCCGTCCTCAACAAGATCGACCTCCCCGGGGCCGAGCCGGCAAAGCGCGCGATGGAGATCCAGGAGCTCATCGGCTCAAAGCCGGAAGAGATACTGCAGGTGTCGGCGAAGGAGGGCGTCGGGATTCCCGAGCTGCTCGAGGCGATCGTCGCGAGGATTCCTCCGCCCGCCGCCGACGAGGCGGCGCCGCTCCGCGCCCTGGTGTTCGACTGCCATTTCGACCGGTACCGCGGGGCGGTGCCGAGCATCCGGGTCGTGGACGGCGCGGTGCGCGCCGGCATGCACATCCAGTTCGGCTCGCACCAGGACGACGTCTACGACGTCGACGAAGTCGGCTACCTCCAGCTCGGCCGGCACGCCTGCGAGGAGCTCCGGGCGGGGGAGGTCGGGTATCTCGTCGGCAACCTCCGGAACGTGCGGGACGCGCGGGTGGGCGACACGATCCTGGACGCCGAGCGGCCCGCCGGCCGGCTGCTGGCCGGCTACCGCGACGTGAAGAGCATGGTCTTCGCGGGGGTCTATCCGACGACCACGGACCAGTACGAGCAGCTCCGCGACGCGCTCGAGAAGCTCCAGCTCAACGACGCGTCGCTCCACTACGAGCCGGAGACCTCGACCGCGCTGGGCTTCGGCTTCCGCTGCGGCTTCCTCGGCCTCCTGCACATGGAGATCGTCCAGGAGCGGCTGGAGCGGGAGTTCGATCTCGCCCTCATCACGACCGTGCCGACGGTGGAGTACCACGTCTACAAGACCGACGGCGTGATGATGCTGGTCGAGAACCCCTCGCACCTTCCCGACCCCGCCGCGATCGACCGGATCGCGGAGCCGTACGTGAAGGCGCGCGTCATGGCGCCGGCCGACTACATCGGCGGCATCATGCGGCTCGGCCAGGAGCGGCGCGGCGTCTACGGCGGCATGCAGTACCTCGATCCCACCCGGGTCGAGTTTCACTGGGAGTTTCCGCTGGGCGAGATCGTGCTGGATTTCTACGACCGGCTCAAGTCCCTGTCGCGCGGCTACGCGTCGCTCGATTACGAGGTGGGCGGCTACCGGGAGAGCGACCTGGTCAAGCTCGACCTGCTCATCAACGGCGAGCAGGTGGACGCCTTCAGCGTGATCATCCACCGCGACAAGGCGTACGAATGGGGCCGGAAGGTCGCCGAGAAGCTCAAGGAGCTGATCCCCAGGCAGCTCTTCCAGGTGATCATCCAGGCCGCCATCGGCAACAAGATCATCGCCCGCGAGACGGTGTCTGCCCTCCGCAAGGACGTGCTGGCCAAGTGCTACGGCGGCGACGTCACCCGGAAGCGCAAGCTCCTGGAGAAGCAGAAGGAGGGGAAGAAGCGGATGAAGCAGGTCGGCGCCGTGGAAATCCCCCAGGAGGCGTTTCTCGCGGTGCTGCAGGTGGAATGACAGACGGCCGGACGGCCGAGGCGGGCGGGACCCTGGTCATCCAGACGGCGTTTCTGGGTGACGTGGTGCTTTCGACGGGCCTGTTGACCGCGCTGGCGGAGCGCTATGGTCCCGTCGATATCGTGACGACCCCGGCGGCGCGGCCCCTGGTCGAGACCCACCCGGCGGTCTCCGTCGCGATCGGGTACGACAAGCGGGGCGCGGATCGCGGCGCGGGCGGGTTCCTCCGGATGGCGCGACGGCTTCGGCGGGCGCGGTACGCGAGGGCGTTCCTGCCCCATCGGTCGCTCCGATCGGCGCTGCTGGCGCTGGCCGCGGGGATTCCGGAGCGCGTCGGGTTCACCGGCGGACCGGGATCGTGGACCTACACCCGGCGGGTTCCCCGGCGCGCGGGGCTGCACGACGCGGAACGGCAGCTGGCGCTGGTGACGGACGGGCGGACGGGCGGACGGGCGGACGGACAGACGGCGCAGGTCAGCCTGGGTCTCACCGCGGCGGATCGCGCGGCGGCCGCGGCGTGGCTCGCCGACCGAGGCATCGCCGGCGACTTCGTCGCGCTCGCGCCGGGGTCGATCTGGGGGACCAAACGGTGGGGTGGCTACGCCGACCTGGCCGCGCGGCTGCCCGGTCCGGTGGTGGTGCTGGGAGGTCCGGAGGATGCCCCGCTCGCCGTGGCCGTGGCGGCGGCGGCGGGAGCGCGCGGCCACGCCGCCGCCGGCGCGCTCTCCCTTCGGGTGTCGGCCGCGGTGATCGAGCGGGCGCGGGTCCTCGTCACCAACGACTCCGCGCCGCTCCACTTCGCGAGCGCCGTCGGCACGCCGGTCGTGGCGATCTTCGGCCCGACGGTGCCGGCGTTCGGGTTCGGACCGCGCGGGGCACGAGGCCGGGTGGTCGAGGTCCGTGGGCTCGCCTGCCGCCCCTGCTCCGACCACGGGCCGGCCCGATGTCCGCTCGGTCATCACCGGTGCATGCGCGAGATCGGTGTCGACGAGGTGCTGGAGGCGGTAACAGGAACAGTTGACGGTTGACGGTTGACCGGAACCCAGAACCCAGAACCCGCATGCGCTACATCCTCGGCATCGACATCGGCGGCACCAACCTCGTGGTCGGGGCGGTCACGGAAGACGGCCGGACCGTTCGGGGCCTCGTCACCGAGGCGACGGGGGCGCCCGACGGGCCGGATGTGGTCATCGACCGGATCGTGCGCATGGCGCGGGATGTCCTCCAGCAGACCCGCGGGGAGGACCGTGAGGCGCAGTTCCTGGGTGTGGGCGTGGGCGCTCCGGGCCCGCTCGACCGGAAGAGCGGCATCGTCCTGCTCACCCCGAATCTCCGCTGGACCAACATGCCGCTGCGCGACCGGATCCAGTCGGCGCTGGACATGCCGACCGCGCTCGAGAACGACGCCAACTGCGCGATGCTTGGCGAGCACTGGGTCGGGGCGGCGCGCGGCGCCACGCACGCAGTCTGCTTCACGATCGGCACCGGCATCGGCGGCGGCCTCGTGGTGGACGGCCGTCTGGTGCACGGCGCGGCCGACGTCGCGGGAGAGGTCGGCCACATGACCATCGAGGTGAACGGCCGGCGCTGCGGCTGCGGCAACGACGGCTGCCTCGAGGCGTACGCCTCCGGGCCGGCGATCGCCCGCCGCTCGATCGAAGCGATCGACGCAGGGGCGTCGTCGGAGATGCCGGTGCTGGTGAACGGCGAGGTGTCGACGATCACGGCCCAGACGGTGTTCGAGGCCGCTCAGGCGGGAGATCCGCTCGCGGACGAGATCGTCCGGGATACCGCGAAGTATCTCGGCGTGGGCGTCGCGAACCTGGTCAACCTCCTCAACCCGGAGGTGGTGGTCATCTGCGGAGGCGTCACCCGCGCGGGCGATCATCTCTTCACGCCGCTCCGTCGCGAGGTGGCCCGCCGCGCCTTCAAGCCCGCGGTCCAGTCCTGCCGCATCGTGCCCGGCGAGCTTCCCGGCACGGCCGGCGTGGTGGGCGCCGCGAAGGCGTGGCTCGATCAGCATGCCTAGGGTCGGCGTGATCGGCTCGCTCGTCTGGGACGAGATCCACGGCCGGGACCCGGCGCTGCCGGTGGTGGAGGAATGGGGCGGCATTGCGTACGCGCTCGCCGGGCTCGACGCGCACCTCGAGCAGGGATGGGAGATCGTTCCGCTCATCAAGGTGGGCAGCGACCTGGGCAGCCAGGCCGCCGAGCTCCTCGGCACGCTCCGGCGGGTCGCGGCCGGAAGCCGCTTCATCGAGGTACCGGTGCCGAACAACCGCGTGGTGCTCCGCTACGAGTCCACCGAGCGGCGGTGCGAGCGGATGGCGGGCGGGGTGCCGGCGTGGACCTGGACCGAGCTCGGGCCGATGGTCCGCGACCTCGACGCGGTGTACGTCAACTTCATCTCCGGTTTCGAGATGTGCCTCGGCACCGCGGAGGCCCTGCGCCACGGCTTCGACGGGACGGTCTATGCCGACCTGCATTCCCTGCTGCTCGGCATGCACGGCGACGGGATGCGGAGGCTCCAGCCCCTGTCCGACGCGCCGAGCTGGTTCCGGTGTTTCGACGTGATCCAGGTGAACGAGGAGGAGATGCGGCAGCTCGGCCCGGACCCGCTCACGCTCGCGGCGGCCATGCTGGAAGGCGGCGTCACCGCCCTGATCGTGACGCTGGGCCCGCGGGGGGTGATCTACGTGACGGCCGAAGGTCAGACCGCCGGACGGCCGGAGGGCCGGCGAGGCGTGAGCGGAACGGCACGCACGGCGCTGGTGCCGGTGCAACCGGGCGACCCCGCGCTCGACCCGACGGGCTGCGGCGACGTGTTCGGCGCCACGACGTTCGCCCGGCTCCTCGCGGGGGAGCATCTGGAGGCGGCCATCGTCACCGGCGCGCGCGCCGCCGCGCGAAACGCGGCGTTCCGGGGCGCGACGGGCCTCGCGGCCCATCTCCGCGGGGAGCTCGTCACCCCGTGATGCGGGTCGCCGTCGTCCCGCCCTCGCTCGACGACCGTACCCTCGACCAGCTCGCCCACGAGCTCGGCGACTGGCCGCCGGGCGAGCGGCTGCTGCTCGACGCGCGCACCACCCATTGGGCGTCTCCCTACGGGCTCACCTCCCTGCTCACCCTCGGGCAGGCCCTGGCGGAGGCCGGGCACCAGACCCCGCGTCTGACCGTGCCGGAGAGCGACGAGGTCCGGAGCTACTGGTCCCGGGCCGGATTCTTCGACGCGGCGCGCGAGTGCTTCGAGCTGGTCGGCCGGGTGCCGCGCCGGTCGAGCGACGCGCCATCGGACGTGCTGCTGCCGGTCACCCCTATCCGCGCCGCGGAGGACGTGCACCACGTCGTGGGCCGGATCCAGGAGCGCGCCGCGCGGATTCTCGCGAGCGAGCTCAATCTCGAGGCCAAGGCGACGATGGGATTCGGGATGTCGCTGTCGGAGGCCTGCCAGAACATCGTGGAGCACGCGGGGACCGGCGGATGGGTGGCGGTGCAGGCCTACCACTGGCGCGTGCGACTCAAGCGCAAGGTCGTGGTGATCGCGGTGAGCGACGCCGGGATCGGCTTCCGCCGCTCGCTCGAGGCGACCGAGGCGCGGAAGGTCGGCGAGCGCTGGGGGGACGGGGCCGCGCTCGAGCTCGCACTCCTCCACAGCGTCAGCCGGTTCCGCGATCCCGGCCGGGGGCAAGGCCTGGCGGGCATTCGTCGCTATCTTGGACGGTGGGAGGGGAAGATCTCGATCCGGAGCGGCACCGCCCGGCTCTCCGTGGTGCCGCCCTGGGATGACGACGTCCCGCTCGCCGAGCACCTCCCCTTCTTCCCAGGCTCGCAGGTCCAGATCACCATCCCGGCCCAGGGAGCGTCCGAGCGATGATCCAGCGCATCGATCTCGCACCGTTGCTGAAGGAAGCGGTCGCGACCCCCTACTCCGACCTCGTGACCCGTCCGACGGGGGCCTTCGTGCGGGGCCGGATCGAGAAAGCCATCGTCGGCTCCGCACACCGCGCCACCCAGCTCGACTTCACGGCCGTGGGCCTCCTCGACATGAGCTGCGCGGACGAGGTGGTGGCGAAGCTGCTGCTCTGGGTGACCGGGGAAGAGGAGGAGCGCTACGTGGTCCTGTCCGGCGTGACGGACGCGCACCTCGACGCGATCGACTCGGTCCTGGAGCGCCACGGGCTCACCATCGCGGCGTTTCCCGCGGGCGGGGGAATGCCTCGCCTCCTCGGCGCCACGACCCCCGACGTGCTGCACGCCTTCCAGGCCGTGCACCGTCTCGGCCCCGGCGACGCGGGCCGGCTGGCCGACATCCTCGGCTGGACGGTGGAGCGCGCCGCCGACGCCCTGCAATCGCTCGCGCTCCGGCGGCTGATTCAGGCCGCGGGAGGGACCTTCCGGCCACTCGCGCCCGCATGAGCGCTCCCCGCCTGGGGCGGTCGACCGTCTCGGTCCACGGCATTCCCGAGCCGCGCCGCGAGCACGAGCCGATCGTCGGTCCGATCTTCCAGTCCGCCACGTTCCGCAACGCGGTCGGCTCCGATCGCGAGGTGCTCTACACCCGGTACGGCAACAATCCCAATCAGCTGGCGCTGGCCCGCAAATACGCGCTGCTCGAGGGGGCGGAGGATGCGGTGTTCCTCTCGAGCGGGATGGGCGCCACGGCCCTCGCGTTCCTGGCCGTGCTCCGGCCCGGGGACCACCTCATCGCCAGCCGGTGGATCTACGGGGGCACGCGACAGCTCTTCCAGCAGGAATTCGAGCGGTTCGGCATCTCCGTGAGCTACGTGGACCCGGAGCAGGCCCGGGTCTGGCGCAAGTCGATGAAGAAGACCACCCGGGCCATCTTCCTCGAGACGCCCGTCAACCCGACCATGCGGGTGCTCGACCTCGTGCCGATCGCCGCGGTCGCGAAGGAGTTCGGACTCGCGCTGCTGGTCGATTCGACGTTCGCGAGCCCGATCAACTTCCGGCCGCTCGAGCATGGAGCGGACGTGGTCATCACCAGCGCGACCAAGTACCTGAACGGACACTCCGACGTCATCGCCGGAGCGGTCGCGGGGACGCGCCCGCTGATCGAGGAGGTCATCCGGCTGCTCAAGGTCTGGGGCCAGGCGCTCGATCCCCACGCCGCCTGGCTCGTCGAGCGGGGAATGAAGACGCTCGCCGTGCGCATGGCCCGCCACAACTCCAACGGCCGGGCGGTCGCGGAGTTCCTCGCCGGCCATCCGTCCGTGAAGCAGGTCCTTTATCCCGGGCTGCCGAGCCATCCCGATCACGCGGTGGCGAAGGGCCAGCTCGACGGATTCGGGGGAATGGTGGGAATGACGCTCGCGGGCGGGGCGGCGGCGGCGGAGCGCTTCCTCCGAAAGCTCCGGGTCTTCGCCCACGCGCCCAGCCTGGCGGGCGTGGAGAGCCTCGTCTCCGAGCCGCGGCTCACGTCCCACCGGGACCTTTCGTCCGAGGAGCGGGAGCGGCTCGGCATTCCCGACGGATTCGTGCGCCTGTCGTGCGGCGTGGAGGATGCGGAGGACTTGGTCGCGGATCTGGAGCAGGCGCTGCCACAGCAATGATCCGTCTTCACAACGTCTCGAAAACCTACCCCAACGGCGTCCACGCGCTCCATGACGTCGCTTTTCACATCCCGAAGGGGCAGTTCGTCTTCCTGACCGGGCACTCGGGCGCGGGGAAGTCCTCGATCCTCTCGCTCATCTACGCCGACACGAAGCCGACCCACGGGGAAGTCAGGGTCTCGGGCTTTCCGATCGCCAAGCTCTCCAAGCACGACGTGCCGAAGCTTCGCCGGCGGCTCGGGATCGTCTTCCAGGATTTCCGGCTGCTCGAGTACCGTACCGTCGAGGAGAACGTGGCGTTCGCGCTCGAGGTGACGGGCACCCGCAAGGATCAGATCCCGAAAAAGGTGATGCGGGTGCTCACCCAGGTCGGCCTCGCCTCGAAGGCCAGGGTGTATCCGACGCAGCTGTCCGGCGGGGAGCAGCAGCGGGTGGCGCTCGCGCGGGCACTCGTCAACGATCCGTCGATCCTGATCGCCGATGAGCCCACGGGCAACCTCGACGAGCGGGCCACGCGGAACATCTTCCAGCTGCTCCGGGAGATCAACGCGGGCGGCACCGTGGTGGTGATGGCCACGCACAACCTCGCCCTCGTCCGGGACACCGAGTACCGGGTGATCGAGCTCAAGGGCGGCACCGTGGTCTACGACTCCGGAGCCAACGACGGCGCCGCCAGACGTGCCGCCGCCGGCGCGGGGCCAATTCAGCCGTGAGCTTCGGCGGCACGGTTCGGGAGGCGGCCCGCACCGCCCGGCGCACTCCCCTCCTCTCCGCGCTCTCGGTCGCGTCGATCGGGTTCTCCCTCTTCACCATCGGGCTGTTCGGGCTCGTGGCGCTCAATTTCCGCCACGCGCTCAGCACCCTGGCCGAGCGCGTCGAGGTCGTGGCCTTCGTGCTGCGCGGCACGCCAACCGAGACGATCACCGCGGCGAGCCAGGACATCGCCGCGTTCCCCGAAGTTCTCGACGTGCAGTTCGTGAGCGAGGACCAGGCCCTCGCCCGCGCGCGCCGGGAGCTGGTGGAGTTCCGCCAGGCGTATCAGGACCTCGAGACCAATCCCCTTCCCGCCTCGCTCGAAATCCGGCTCCGCCCGGAGTTCCGGAACGAGCGCACCGCGGCGGCCGTGGCCGAGCGGCTCCGCGGGTACAACTTCGTGGACGACGTGCGCTACGGGCGGGAATGGGTCCGGCGGCTGGACCGGCTTCGGAACATGGCGGGCGTGCTCGGGCTCGTGATCGGACTCGCCTTCGCGGCCGTCGCGGTGGTGATCATCGGGGTGACGATCCGCATCACGGTGCTGCAGCGCGCCAGGGAGATCGCGATCATGCGGCTCGTCGGCGCGACGAACGCCTACATCCGCGGACCCTTCCTCCTCGAAGGCACGTTCAAGGGCGTGCTCGGCGGGGTGCTGGCCGCCTTCCTGTGCTGGGCCGTCTTTGCCGTCTTCCGCCAGACGGCGGGAGAGGTGGGCCGGAACCTCGTGTTCTTCGAGGCTCGGCACCTCGCGGTGATCCTCCTCTTCGGCACGATGATCGGCTATCTCGGGAGCCTGGCGTCCGTCGGCCGGCATCTCCGGCACACCACGGAGCGGAGGGCGACGGAGCGTGCTTGAGGCTGGCCGCCTGGCCGTCTGGCTGTTCCTGCTTCTCCTTGCAGCCATGCCTCTCGCGGCTCAGCAGCAGCCCGACCTCGAGGCCAGCCGGCGCCGCCTCGAGGACATCCGGAACGAGCGCGACCGGCTGCGGCGTGAGCAGGCCCGGCTCGAGAGCCAGGTGCGGGACGCGGGAGCGGAGCTGCGCAACATCGAGCGCCAGCGCGAGACGACCAACCAGCTGGTGAACGAGCTCGAGCGGCAGATGCGCGGCCTCGGCGACCGGCTCCTGAGCTCGAGCCAGCAGCTCGCCCTTGCGCAGGACAACCTCGCCGACCGGCGGGCGGTGCTGAACCGGCGGCTGGTCGACATCTACAAGCGCGGGCCGCTCTACACTTTTCAGGTGCTCCTCACCGCGGCGTCGTTCTCCGACCTCCTCACGCGCTACAAGTACCTCTATCTCCAGAGCCGGCAGGATCGCGCGCTCGTGGCCGATATCGAGCGGCTCGAGAACCGGATCCGCCAGCAGCGGGGCGAGCTGGTCAACGTCCGCGACGTCCTGGACCGGCGGCGGGAAGAGCGGGAATCCGAGCTCCGGAGCTACAACGAGCTGGCGGAGGAGCGGTCGGCCAGGCTCGCCCGCCTCCGGCGCACCAGCGAGAGCACGGCCGAGCGACTCTCGGTGCTGGAGCGCGACGAGGCGAGGCTGAACGAGGTCCTCGCCTCGCTCGAGCGTGCGCGGCGCGGCGCCGCGCGCCGCGCGCCGACCGCCGCGACGATCACGACCGCCGACATCGGTAACCTCGACTGGCCGGTCGAGGGCACCATCCTCTACCGGTTCGGTCGCGACACTCTTCGGAGCGGCGCGGTCATTCGCCGCAACGGGATCGGGATCGGCGCGCCGAGCGGCACGCCGGTCAAGGCGGTCGAGGGGGGGAGGGTGGCGCTGGTGCAGCGCCTGGGGACCTACGGCCTCACCGTCGTTCTCGAGCACGGCAACGGCTACTTCTCGCTGTACATGCAGCTCGCGTCGACGCTGGTGAAGCCGGAGGACCGGGTCGAGAAGGGACAGATCATCGGCGCGGTGGGCGGCGACAACACCGCGGAGGGCTCACATCTCTACTTCGAGATTCGGGGGGCGAACCAGATCGCGCTGGATCCGGCGGACTGGCTGAGGAGACGGTGACGGTTGCTCCTAGGCCGCGCCCGCGAGGGCGATGCCGATCTCGCCTTCGTGATTCTGCTTCCCGCGCAGCAGCGCCGCTTCCGCGAGCGCCAGGAGGTCCTCGACCCGCGACACGCCCGGGTGAGGAAAGCCGACCAGCCCGGCGGCGAACCTGGGCCGCTCGGACTCGGCGATCCCCTTGAACGGATGCTCGGTGACGGCTTTGCCCAGGCGCTCGAGCACGCGGCGAGCGCCGGCGAGGTTGGTCGCCGGCATGAGGATCGCGAACTCGTCGCCGCCGTAGCGGGCGAGGAAGTCGGGAATCCGCACTTCCTGCTGGAACAAATGACCGAGCTCCGAAAGCAGGCGGTCCCCGGCGGCGGTCCCGTGCCGGTCGTTGACGGCGCGCAGCGCATCGATATCGAGGAGCGCGAACGCGAATTCGGAGTCGTAGCGGCGGGCGCGCTCGAACTCCTCGCGAAGCCGCCGGTCGAAAGCGTCGAGGCTGGCGCAGCCGGTGAGGGGATCGATGGAGCCCGCGACGGGCTGGCGGCGCGCGGCGACGGCCGAGCGGCGGTCCTCGCGCTCCAGGAGCGTCGCGGTAGCGCTCACCAGCTGCTCGATCAGGCGGACCTGGTCCGCGCCGAGCATCGGCTCACCCCGCCGGGTCCGGAGCACCATGATCGCCCGAACGGTGCGATGGGCGACGAGCGGGACGGCGGCGGCGCTCTCGATCTCGTGCACCTCCGGAGAATCGGGCCAGCTCGCGAGGTGGGAGAGAAAGAGCGGATGGCGCAGCACTTCCGCCGCGTGCACCGAGCGGCCGGAGACCATCGCCTCCACCGCCTCGGGGTAGCGCGCGAGATCGACCTGAACGTCGCGGAGCGTGGGGTTCTCGTGCACGGCGACGAGCCGGGCGTTGCGCCGGTCGGCCGACGGCGTCAGACAGGCGCAGTGGGCGGCGCCAAGCGCCTGCCCGAGCCGGCGAACCAGGGTCTCGAGCATCTCCTCCGGGCGGCGGGCGGACGCGATCTCCTCGACCGCGAGGAAGAGCTCCGACTGCAGTGAGCCGGTGCCGGCCGCGCGCCGGACCTCGGCGCGGGCACGAAGCCGCGCCTCGAGCCGGGCGCAGAGCTCGCCCAGATCGATCGGGGCGGCCATCGCGTCGGCGGCGCCGAGCGCGAGCGCGCGCGCGATCCCGTCACGCTCGGCCGATCCGAGCAGCACGACGACCGGGACCTCCGACCAGCCGTCGCCCTGGAACCCTGCCAGGGCACGCTCGAGCGCAGGCCCCGCGTCGTGAACGGCGACGAGGGCGAGGTCGGGCGTGGCGCTCGGACCGACCGCGGGACCTTCGGCGAGCGCGAACCCGGAGCGCACCAGCGCGCGCTCCAGCCCGTCGGGACGGGCCGCGGCATCGCCGAAGAGCAGCACGCGCTCTCTCACGCGAGCTCCGGGAAGAGCCCGACACGAGCCGGCGCGACTGGGAAGCACGAGGATGTCACCGCGATGGTCTCCATCGGTAAAGACGCCACGGAGCGCCTGGGCGCACACGTCTCGACGCGGGGCGGCATCGCCAACGCACCCGCGCGCGCGACGGCCATCGGCGCCACGGCGATGCAGGTATTCACCAAGACGCCCAACCAGTGGCGAGAGCCGCCGCTCGACGACACGGCGATCCGCGACTTTCGGCGGGAGCTCCGGAAGAGCAGTGTCATGCAGGTGGTTTCGCACGATTCGTACCTCATAAACCTTGCGTCCCCCGACCCGGAGTTAAGCGAAAGGTCGGTAACGGCTTTCATCGCCGAGCTGTCGAGATGTCGGCGACTGGGAATTCGACACGTGGTGTCGCACCCGGGCAACTACCTCGACGACCGGTACGCAGGGATGGAACGGAACGCGCGGAACTACACGCGGTGCCTGCGGGCGGTGCCGAAGGTGGGCATCCTGATCGAGGGGACCGCGGGCACCGGCACCGCCCTCGGCGGCACGTTCGAGGAGCTCGCCGCGATCCGCGATCTGATCGCGGAGGACGTGCGCGACCGGGTCGCCTTCTGTGCCGACACCTGTCACCTCTACAGCGCCGGGATGGACCTGGTCAACGACTACGACGCCGTCTGGGAGCGTTGGGATCGCGTGATCGGGCTCCGGCTGCTGCGCTGCCTCCACCTCAACGACTCGAAGACACCGTTCGGCTCGCGGCGGGACCGTCACCAGCTCATCGGAGAAGGCACACTCGGCTCGGGGCCGTTCCGTCGGATCATGGCAGACCCGCGCTTCCGGAGGATCCCGAAGATCATCGAGACCCCGAAGGGCGACGATGAAGTGCGGAACGACAGAAGGATGCTTCGAAGACTCCGGGCGTATGCGAGGGCGGCCCGGAGGCGGTTGACGGTTGACGGTTGACGGGACGAAGCCCTGGCCGTCGGGCCGTCGGGCCGTCTGTTCCGGTTGCCAACCGGTAGTCTCGGGCGGAGATTTCCGACCCCTTCTGGTGGGGTGGGGACGTTCCAATATGGAACGCCCCCGAACCGTTTCCCCGGCCGCCGGCAATCCGGCAGAGGCAGTTGCTCCGCATGACGACTCAGGCCGTCGAACGCGAAACCGTCACCCTCGAAGCCCACGGGGTTCGGCCCCACAAGGTCCGGGCGAACCTCGGCGCCGCGGCGCTCCTGGAGCACGCGGTCCGGCGCGGCGAGGGTCTGCTGACCGACCGAGGGGCCTTCACCGCGAACACCTCTCCCCACACCGGCCGGAGCCCCAAGGACAAGTTCGTGGTGGACGAGCCGGGCTCGACGGGGAAGATCTGGTGGGAAAAGAACGAGAAGCTCGCCGAGCCGCGGTTCGACGCGCTGCTCGCCATGGCGCAGCGGCATCTGTCGAGCCAGCCCGAAGTGTTCGTGCAGGATCTCTTCGGCGGGGCGGACCCGGAACGGCGGATGCCGGTCCGGTTCATCACGCCGAACGCCTGGCAGGCGCTCTTCGTCCGCAACATGTTCCTCCGGCCGGCCGCCACCGATCTCGCCGGCTTCGCGCCGAAGTGGGTGGTGTATCACTGTCCCGAGCTCCAGGCCGACCCGGCGGTCCACGGCACCCGGACCGGCACCTTCATCGTCCTCAACTTCTCCCGGCGCATCGTCCTGATCGGCGGGACGCGGTATGCCGGCGAGATGAAGAAGAGCATCTTCACCGTCCTCAACTACGTCTTTCCGGAGCAGGGCGTGTTCCCGATGCACTGCTCCGCCAACGTCGGCCCCGGCGGGGATACGGCGATCTTCTTCGGGCTCTCGGGCACGGGGAAGACCACGCTGTCGGCGGATTCGACCCGGACGCTCATCGGCGACGACGAGCACGGCTGGAGCGACAAGGGGGTCTTCAACTTCGAGGGCGGCTGCTACGCCAAGGTGATCCGGCTCTCGCGCACGGGAGAGCCCGAGATCTACGGCGCCACTCAGATGTTCGGCACCGTGCTCGAGAACGTCGTGGTCGACGCCGTCACGCGCGTGCCCGACTTCAACAGCGACAAGCTCACCGAGAACACCCGGGCCAGCTATCCGATCCACTTCATCCCGAACCATTCGCCGACCGGGGTCGCCGGCCACCCGAAGAACGTCGTCTTCCTCACCGCGGACGCGTTCGGCGTGATGCCGCCGATCGCCCGGTTGAGCCCCGACCAGGCGATGTACCACTTCCTCTCCGGCTACACCGCGAAGGTCGCGGGGACGGAGCGGGGCGTGACCGAGCCGACCGCGACCTTCTCCGCCTGCTTCGGGGCGCCGTTCCTTCCGCTCCACCCGAGCGTCTACGCGCGCTTGCTCGGCGAGCGTCTGGCGAAGCATCAGGCCCGCGTCTGGCTCGTGAATACCGGCTGGACCGGCGGCCCGTACGGGACCGGGTCGCGGATGAAGCTCGCCCATACCCGGGCGATGGTGCGGGACGCCCTCGCGGGAAAACTCGACGGCGCGACGTTCACCGTCGATCCGGTCTTCGGATTCGAGGTGCCGACGGCCGTCCCCGACGTGCCGGCCGAGGTGCTGATTCCGCGGACGACGTGGAAGGACCCGGCCGCGTACGACGCTCAGGCGAAGAAGCTCGCGGAGATGTTCCGGAAGAACTTCGAGGTTTTCGCGGCACAGGTGCCGGAGCCGGTGCGGCAGTCGGGGCCCAAGGTCTAGGCCGGCCGTCTGGCCGTCCGGCCGTCCGCTATGGAGGTCATTCGCGACCCTCTCTGGGACAACATCACGCTCGATGATGCGGCGCTGGGTCTCGTCGACTCGGCGCCGTTTCAGCGCCTGCGGTACGTCCGCCAGCTCGGGCACGCCTTTCTCGTCTATCCCGGCGCCACCCATTCCCGTTTCGAGCACGCGCTCGGCGCCTACCACCTGACGCAGCAGGCGCTCGCGGCGCTGGAGGCCCGCGGCGAGCTGGCCGAGCTCCCGGAGATCGACCGGATGGCCGTGACGCTCGCGGCGCTGCTCCACGACGTCGGTCACTATCCGTTCTCCCACGCCCTGGAGGAGGCCGGCTTCCCCTCGCACGAGGCGCAGGGGGA
>JBOHSH010000204.1:0-18847 GCA_050733195.1 Gemmatimonadales bacterium | reverse complement strand
GACCGCCGCTTCTGCATGTGGCGGCACGGGACCATCGTCGTGATCCCCTGACGGCGGGCCACGGGCCGTTTCCAGCGGCCCCCTCACCTCCCTCGACCCAGGAGGTAGCGCACCATGCATCGAGTCTCCACCGTTGTCCTCGGCGCTCTGCTCTTCGCCGTCGGCGCGTGCGACGACGACGAGGACAACGGCACCGGGCCGTCAAACGCGACCTCGTTCACGGCGACGCTCAGCGGCGCCAATGAGCGTCCCAATCCCGTCACCACGACGGCCACCGGCAGCGCCACCTTCACCCTCAACGAGAGCACCCAGACCTTCACCTACTCGATCACCGTGAACGCCCTCACCAACGTCACGGCCGCGCACATCCACGTGGGCACCACCGCCGCAGCGGGGCCGATCGTCGTGAACCTCCTGCCCCAGGCCCCGGCGCCCGGCACGATCAACGGGCAGCTCGTGAGCGCCACCTTCACGGCTTCCGGCATCGCGACGACGGTGCCGATCTCGTTCGCGGGCCTGTTGAGCCTCATGCGCGAAGGCAGCGCGTACGTGAACGTGCACACCCAGGCCAATCCCGGAGGAGAGATCCGCGGCCAGATCGTAGCGCAGGAGTAGCCCCCCAACCGTCGCGTGAGGGGCGCGACGGTGTGGTGCCCTCCGATTTCGCGGCTGTCACGGTACGGCCCCCGACCATCGTCCTAACTGGAGGGACCGCGGCCTCCTGCCGCGGCATGCGCCATCACCGGACGGCGGACCGATGGAGCCGGTTGCGATCCGGCCCGGACAGCGAAGCATCTGGCACGGGCCGTCACTCTTCGTTCTCGATGCCTGGGGCGCCGCCGACGAGACGGGCGCTCCGGGCGGGTTCTACTTCCGAGAGACGCGCTTCCTGAACCGGCTTCGGCTCGAGCTCAACGGGTCGCAGCCCTGGCCCTGCGCGATCGGGCGGGCCGCCGCCGGCGAGATCCTGATCGGACTCGCGTTTCCGGAGCTGCTCGAGTGGAGCGGCGGCGGGAGCGGCGTCGCGGGGGACCGGGTGCCGCGCGACGCGAGAGGGATCCCCTGGCGGGCGCTCGATCTCATGCTGCGCTTCCGGCTCCGCTTTCACCGCCTCGAGGCCAGGCTCGCGATCACCAACCGTACCAGGGACCCGGTGGATATAGAGGTGGGCTGGCGCCTGGACGCGGATTTCGCGGACCTCCTCGAGGCGGGAGAAGCGCCGCGCACTCCGCGCGCGCCGGTCGAGGTGATCCCCGGCGACACGAGCCTCCGATTCGCCTGGCAGCACCCGGCGCTTCCGCTCGAGACGGCCGTCGTGGCCGGCGGGCCGGGCGACTGGCACGCCACGCGCGACGGGCTCTTCGGCCGACTCCGGCTCGATTCCCAGATCCCGGCGCGGCTGACGCTCGTCGTCGAGCCGAGGGACACCGAGCCGATTCCCGATGCGGAGCTGATCGGAGCGCGCGAGAGGAGCCTCGCCGGCTGGCGGAAACGGCTCGTGCGCGCATCGGCCCGGGGCAACCAGCTCCCCGTCCACATGGTGAACCAGGCCATCGACGACCTCGCCTCGCTCCCCCTGCTCGAGGGCGAGCCCGACGAGTGGCTCGCGCCGGCCGCGGGTATCCCGCTCTATCCCGCCCTGTTCGGCCGTGACGCCATCACCGCCGCCTGGCAGGCTTCCCTGCAGGATTCGGGTGAGCAGCTCGGCGCAGTCCTCGCCCGCCTGGGCCGCCTTCAGGGCACCGAGGTGAACCCGGCCAACGACGAGGAGCCGGGACGGATCGTCCATTCCGTGCGCCGCGGGCCGCTCGCACGATTGGGGGAGAATCCGTTCGCGCGCTATTACGGCGACCAGGCGAGCCCCTTCATGTTCGTGATCGCCCTCGCGCAGCTCTACGCCTGGACCGGGCGCGACGACCTGCTCGCCCGCCACTGGGACGCGGCCGAACGCGTGCTCGACTGGGCCCGCGAGCGCGGCGACCGGGATCGCGACGGCTACGTGGAGTACCTCACGCACGCCGAGGACGGACCCAAGAATCAGGGGTGGAAGGACTCCGGCGACGGAATCATCGACGAGTGGGGCGGCATCGTCGAGCCGCCCATCGCGACCTGCGAGGTGCAGGGCTACTGGTTCGCCGCGCAGCAGCTCTTCGCAGCGCTGTGCGCGGCGCGCGGGCGGCTGACGGAAGCCCGGGCCTGGTGGGCGGCGTCACGGGCGCTCAAGACCCGCTTCAATCGCGACTGGTGGATGCCAGAGGAGGGCTACATCGGCCTCGCCCTCGATCGGGACAAGCGGCTCGTCCGGAGCCTGACCTCGAACGTCGGTCACTGCCTCGCCTCGGGAATCGTGAGCGCCGAGCACGTGCCCGAGATCGTGGGTCGCGCGTTTCTCCCCGACCTCTGGAGCGGCTGGGGGCTGCGGACGCTCTCGAGCCGGCACCCGTCGTACAACCCGATCGGCTATCACCTCGGCAGCGTCTGGACGGTCGAGAACGCCACGTTCGCGCTGGGCCTCCGCCGCTACGGCTTCGATGCCCGCGCCGTGGACGTGGCGACGGCGATCATCGAGCTGGCCGAGCGCTTCGACGGCCACCGCGCGCCGGAGACGGTCGGCGGGTACCCACGCGCCGTCTGGCCCCATCCGTCGGCCTACCCGCGCGCCAACCCGCTTCAGGCGTGGAACCAGAGCGCCGTGGTCCAGGTGATCCAGACGCTGCTCGGCCTCGAGCCGGTGGCTCCCCTGAATCTCCTCGTCGTCGACCCGGTCCTGCCGGGCTGGCTTCCGGAGATCACGCTGCACGGGCTTCGCGTGGGCGGCGCCACGGCCGACCTGCACTGCTGGCGGGACGGCGACTTCTCCTGCCATGCGGAGCTCAAACGGAAGCGCGGGACCCTGCACCTGCTGCGGCAGCCGCCGCCGGAGTCCCTCACGACCACGGTGCGCGAGCGGGTGTCGGCGTTCGTGGACGGGCTCGTGCACGCCTAGCGAGGAGGACGTCTCATGCGGCCGAGAAAGAAGCCGGTATCGGAGCAGGTCATCGTCGTCACCGGTGCCTCGAGCGGCATCGGTCTCGTGACTGCGCGCCTGGCCGCCGGCGCCGGAGCGTGCGTCGTGCTGGTGGCCCGCAACCAGGGCGACCTCGCGGCGGGCGTGGAGCGCATCCGGAAGGCGGGCGGGCGCGCCACCCACGTCACCGCCGACGTCGCCGATCCGGCGCAGGTCGACGGAGTCGCGGCCGAGACGATCCGCGAGTTCGGCCGCATCGATACCTGGGTGAACAACGCCGCCGTGAGCATGTACGGGAAGCTCACCGAGCTCGAGCAGGAGGACATGCGTCGCCAGATGGACGTCAACTTCTGGGGGACGGTCTACGGGAGTCTCACGGCCCTTCCGGCGCTCACGCGGAGCTCCGGCACCCTGATCAACGTGGGCAGCGTCCTCTCCGAGCGTGCCGTGCCCCACCAGGGCATCTATTGCGCGGCCAAGCACGCGATGCGGGCGTTCACCGACGCGCTCCGGATGGAGCTCGAGCTGGACGGCGTCCCCGTCGCGGTGGTGCTGATCAAGCCGGGCAGCGTCGCAACGCCCTTCTTCGACAAGGCCCGGACCTACTTCGGCGAGGAGCCGCAGCCGATCCCGCCGGTGTACGCGCCGGAAATGGTGGCCCGGACCATCCTGCGCTGTGCGGAGCGCCCGATGCGGGAGGTGACCGCGGGCGGCATCTCGGGCCTGCTGGGCGTCGGCCAGCGCGTGAGCCCCGGCCTCACCGACCGCTATCTCGAGAAGCACGGGGTCGAGGGCCAGCTCACCGGCAGGCCGGTCGAGCCCGGCCGGCTCGACAATCTCCACGAGCCCGTCCCGAACGACGGCGGGGAGCGGGGTCGAAACTGGCGCGGCCGCGTGCTCGAGCGGAGCCTCTTCACGTCGAGTCGTCTGCACCCCGCGCGCGCGGCCTGGACGGTCGCCGGCCTCGGGCTCGCGACCTGGCTCGGGGTGCGCGCACTCCGGCGTCCTACCGCACGAATCCGAGTACGATCTCGAGCGCGATCAGAAGAATGACCACCCACTCGAGCAGCTCGAGCCGCCGGGTCGAGGCGCGGTCGGTCATCTTCTGATAGATGCCCTCGATGGTCGCGAGCTTCCTGGTGATGCTCTCGATCCACTGCTGGAGGTGGAGCCGCCCAGCCACGAGGCGGTAGAGCCGGGCGAGGTACTCCTCCCCCAGAAACTTGATCGCGTTCGTCACCCGCTCGAGGAGGATCGTGCTCTCGACCTGCAGCGTCGACAGCTCCTTCAGGTCCGACGCGTAGAAGGAAGGGGACAGCGATCGCAGACCGGTCCGGCGGAAGAGCAGCTGGTACGCCCGCTCGAGCAGCCGGTCGAGCTGCCCGTCGAGATAACGAAGCTCGAGGAGCTGGACGTTCGCGAACTCGAGCACGTGCCGGAACTGGCCCGGCTCCGGGTCGAGGATGAACGCGGAGTCCCAGTCGACGAAGGTGACGTCCTGCCGCGCGAACGAGATCCGGGCGGCGGTCGCATCCGCCACCTCGTCGGGTGAGAGATTCGCGGACTCGCCGCGCAGCACTTGCGCCACCGTGGCCGCATGCCGCTCCGCGAAATCGATCGCGTCCGCGACCCCCTCCACGCCCTTCACCCGGAAGATGAAGTAGTCCTCGACCAGCTCCGCGACGCGCGGCCGTTCAATGCTCGGCCCGAGCGAGCGAACCAGATCGTCGATGCGGCGCCGGGCGTCGTCCGCCAAGGCGGTGTCTTCCCGGAGCCGCCGGCCCAGATCCAGGAGGTCCCGGTCGGTGGGGCCCAGCGGGATCGCGTAGCCGACCGAGGCGGCGCCGAAGTCGTAGAGCACGAGCTCGAGGGCGGCTTCCACCGCGAAGGATCCGATCCGGGCCGTTCCGGATTCGGCCTCGAGGCGAAGAGGAGCTGGCCGATATTGAACCGGATCCGCGCCGGAAGCCCCCTTCCGAGGCGCCTGCTGCGGCTCTCCCGATCCCATTTGCCGCCCGGCCTGACCGAGATGCACCTCCAGTCCCACCTCGAAGGCGTAGAGCGCGTGACAGCGACCTTCCGAGATCCGGAAGCTCGTCACGCCGAGCCTGTGAGCCTTACTCCCGACCCGTTCGTCATCCGGGTGTAGGGGAGGCGTGACTCTGGTTCAAGAGGAGGGTACGGGTATGAGAATCGATCGGAAGAAGGTCGGGGCGACGGCGAAGGTGATGGCCGGGGCGGCGGCTGTGGCCGGGCGGAAGGCGGGCAAGCGGATCGTCATGAAGGCCGATCAGATGCTGGCGACCATCGGCGACGCCGCGCACCGCCGTCAGCGCCGCCGCGCGGCCAAGTCCGCGCTCGGCACCTTCGGCAAGGTGGCGCTCGTCACCGGTGCCGGCATCGCGAGCGTCTATGCCGGCCGCGCGATCGTGCGGCGTCGGAACGGCACGACCCGGTCGCGAAGCAAGTAACCATTCTCGAGGCCCCACCGGCGTGTCAGGGGGGCGGAACGTCTCGCCCTCCCCGGCGCGGGTGGGGATCAGCTTTTTTTGGCCTTGCGGCGCCGCTTCGTCGCGATGCCGACGGCCGCCGCCACCATTCCCGCCGCCACGGCGGCGGCAACCTGAGCCCGCCGTGACCGCTTGATCGTGGTCACGGCGCGCTGAGCCGCCGTCCCCACCCGCTGGCCGGCCTCTTTGGCCATGCTCGCGGCGCGGCTCAGTGTCGCCTTCGCGGCCCCGCCGCTGGGGCGTGACCGTGCAGCCGTGCCGGTTTTCGTTCCCTTCGCGGTCCGCGTGCCTCGTCCACTTCGCGCCACTGCCCGGGTTGTGCGCGCCATCGTCCCTCCTCCTGCTCCTCTGTGCGGATTCCAGTGTGCCGTCTTACGGAGACGATCCGGAGCGCCAACCCGCGACACGCTGACGTGTCGGGCCGCCAACTGTCTGCGGCCTCACGTATTGCGCCCCGCCGGAACCGTTACTACCGTGAACGAGACCTCATGACATCCACGCGCCAGCCCGAGACCGATTATCGCGCGATCTTTGCTGCCGCGCCGGGGAACTACCTCGTCCTCGCACCCGATTTCACGATCGTCGCCGTCACCGACAGCTACCTCCGGGCCACGATGACCCGACGGGAGGACATCGTCGGCCGGGGGCTCTTCGAGGTCTTCCCCGACAACCCCGAAGATCCGACGGCCACCGGCGTACAGAACCTCCGAGCTTCGCTCGAGCGCGTGCTGGAGCTTCAGCAGCCGCACCGGATGGCGCTGCAGAAGTACGACATCCGCCGGCCCGAGGGCGGATTCGAGGAGCGATACTGGAGCCCTTTGAATTCCCCCGTCCTCGGGCCGGCCGGCGAGGTCCGCTGGATCATCCACTGGGTGGAAGACGTTACCGAGTTCGTGCGCCTCAAGCACGAGATGCAGCGCGAGCAGGCGCAGCAGACCGAGGAGCTGGCGGCGCGCGCGGAGCGGATCGAGGCCGAGGCGTTCCTCCGCATCGAAGCGGTCGAGGCCAACCGCCGGCTCGGCGAGCGCGAGCGCCGCTACCGGTTCCTGGCCGACGCCGTCCCACAGCTCATCTGGACGGCGGCGCAGGACGGCAAGGTCGATTACGTCAACGCGCGCTGGATCACCTTCACCGGCCTGCCGGCCGAGAAGCTCCTCGGCGACGGCTGGCAGCAGCTCCTCCACCCCGAGGATCGGGAGCGGGTGGTGGCGGCGTGGACCGAGGCGGTGCAGCGGGGCGAGGGCAAGTTCGATCAGGAGCACCGGCTGCGGTCTCACGACGGCTCCTGGCGGTACGTGATGTCCACGGCGGTGCCGTACGTGAACGGCCACGGCCTCCGCACCTGGTTCGGGACGACGACGGACGTGAACGACCGCTTCAGGGCCGACGAGCAGATCCGTCAGGCCCAGCGGATGCACGCGGTCGGCAAGCTCGCCGGAGGGATGGCGCACGAGGTCAACAACATGATGTCGGCGATCCTGGGCTTCGGGGAGCTGGTGCTGGACGGCATGCTCCCCGATGATCCGCGGCGCGCCGATGTGGAGGAGATGGTCAAGGCCGGACGGCGGGCCGCCGACGTGACCCGGCAGCTCCTGGCGTTCAGCCGGCAGCAGGTCCTGAAGCCGGTGGTGCTCGACGTCAACGCGGTGGTCGCGGACCTGGTGCCCGCGCTCGAGCGGCTGGTCGGCGCCGACCGGCGACTGGAGGTTCTGCCCAAGCGTCGGGACGTCCGGATCCTGGCGGACCGCAGCCAGATGGAGCAGGTGCTCATCAACCTGGTCGCCAACGCCCGGGACGCAACGCCGCCCAACGGCCTCGTGATGATCCGGATCGACACGATCGGCGTGGACGAAGCGTCGCTCGCGAACCGCATGGAAGCCGACGTCGAGCCGGGCCGTTTCGTGCGCATCGCGGTGATGGACAACGGCACCGGGATGCCTCCCGACGTGGCGGCGCGGGTCT
Organism: Gemmatimonadales bacterium; assembly: GCA_050733195.1. Lineage (GTDB taxonomy): Bacteria > Gemmatimonadota > Gemmatimonadetes > Gemmatimonadales > GWC2-71-9 > JABFSM01. Next base: position 11,368 of record JBOHSH010000204.1, on the reverse strand, counting down.
TCGAGCCCTTCTTCACCACCAAGGTGGTCGGCCGCGGCACCGGGCTCGGGCTCTCCATGGTGTACGGCATCGTGAAGCAGAGCGGTGGGTTCCTCGACGTCGAGAGCGTCCCCGATCACGGGACGACCTTCAGCGTGCACTTCCCGCTGATCGACGCGGAGGTCGCCGACCCCGCGAGCGTGCCGATCGCGCCCCACGGCCGCGGCGAGGTCATTCTCGTCGTGGAGGACGAGCCGGTGGTGCGCTCGCTGGCGTTCCGGATCCTCGAGGCCTACGGGTACAAGGTGTACCAGGCGCCCACCGGCATCGCAGCGCTCGAATTCCTCGCGAAGCCGGGCATCGACGTGGATCTGGTTCTCACGGACATCGTCATGCCGCGCATGAACGGCCGGGAGCTCGCCGAGAAGATTCGCGAGCGGCACCAGGGCATTCCGATTCTCTTCATGTCGGGGTACAGCGGCGACGAGATGCGTCAGCGCGGACTCATGGACGACAACGCCCCTTTCCTGCAGAAGCCCATCACTCCCGATGCGCTCGCGATCGCGGTCCGGGCCGAGCTCGACCGCTTCGAGAAGGTCCGCAAGGTACGCTGATCGAGTTCCCCCGGGACGGGAGGGAGCACAGCCATGCCCAAGCAGCACACCACCCGGCAGAAGGCCCGGCGCGCCATGGGTGGCCGGCGGACCGCGGAGACCCCTCGCGGCAAGCGCGCCGCGGTGACCCCGCGCATCCAGCGCAAGCAGCGCCGCGGCAACGAGCCCCGCATGCGCGCGGGGCAGTGAGCCGCGCCGCTGTCGAATGACCGTGGGGGCGGCGGGGTGACTAGATTGCTCCCCGCATGCTCCCCTCGACATTCCTCGCCCTGGCGATCCTCCAGGACCCCGGGGCGACCTACGACGGCCGGGCCGGCCGCATGCGCGTGGTGGTCCCCCGCCTCGAGGTCGCCGCCGTCATCGACGGCCGGCTGGACGAGCCGGCGTGGGAGCAGGCGGCGCGGCTCACGGGGTTCTCCCAGTATCAGCCCGTGGACGGCCGTCCCGCCGAGGAGCCCACCGAGGTCCGCGTCTGGTACGGGCGCGACGCGATCTACTTCGGCATCCGCGCGCGCGAGGTGCACGGGAACGTCGTCCGCGCCACCCGCGCGAACCGCGACAACATCGCGAGCGAGGATCACGTCCAGATCCTCCTCGACACCAACAACGACCGCCAGATCGCCTTTCTCTTCGGCGTGAACCCGCTGGGCGTCCAGCAGGACGGCACGCGCAGCGCCGCGTTCGGCGGCGGCGCCGGCGGATTCTCTGCCACCGGCGGCGGGTTCCGCGGCATGAATCCGCTCGACGGCAACGTCGACCTGAACCCCGATTACGTCTTCGAGTCGCGCGGACGGGTCGTGGACGGCGGCTACGAGGTCGAGGTCAGGATCCCCTTCAAGAGTCTCCGGTACCAGGACGGCGACGAGCAGACGTGGGGACTCCACGTGCTGCGGCGGGTCCAGCATTCGGGGTATCAGGACAGCTGGGCGCCGGCCGTCCGCGCCGCCGCGAACTTCCTCGCCCAGGCGGGCACCCTCGAGGGACTGCGGCGGCTCGAGCGCGGCCTCGTCCTGGAGGTGATCCCCACCGCCACCGCGCGCGCCGACGGCGCGGAGGCGCCCGGCGGCGGGTGGGACTACGACACCGGCGGCGAGCTCGGCGGCGACGTGCGCTGGGGCCTCCGGCAGAATCTCACCCTCAACGGCACCGTCAATCCCGACTTCTCCCAGGTCGAGGCCGACGTCGGCCAGGTGCTCCTCAATGAGCGGTTCGCGCTGTTCTACCCGGAGAAGCGCCCGTTCTTCCTGGACGGACTCGAGCTCTTCGACACGCCCAACCAGCTCGTGTATACGCGCCGGATCGTGGCGCCGAAGGGCGGCCTCAAGCTCGCGGGCCAGCTCGGCCGCACCAACCTCGCCACCATGCTCGCGGCGGACGACCGGGCGTATTCCTGGCGCGGCGGCCACACACCGCTGTTCGGCATCGGCCGGATGCGGACCGCGCTCAGCCGCTCCGCCACCCTCGGCGCGGTGCTCACCGCGCGGGAAGACGGCCCAGACCACTCGCGGCTCGCCGGCGCAGACCTCCGGATCTATCACTCCCGGCTCTACTACGTCGAGCTGCAGGCGGCACAGGCGTGGACCGACAGCGCGGGCGGGTCCCGCAGCGGTCCGCTGCTGCAGGCCGTCTGGGACCGCACGGGCCGCGGCTGGGGCTTCCATTACACCCTGCAGGCGATCAGTCCGGACTTCGACGCCGCGGCCGGGTTCGTGAACCGCACCGGCGTGCTCAACGCCGCCGCGTTCAACCGGCTGAGCTTCTACGGAGCGCCGGCGGCGCTGCTGCAGACCTGGAGCACGTTCATCGGAGCCTCGCGGCTCTGGAGCTACTCCGACATCGGGGATGGCCCGATCGAGGGCAGTGAATCGCTGAGCCCTTCGGCGACGCTGCGCGGCGGCTGGCGGCTCGGGGGCAATCTGGCGCGGAGCTTTTTCGCGTACGACCCGGGGCTCTATGGCGGGCTGACCGTCGAGACGGGCGGCGCCGGCGGGATCGATACCGCGGCTTTCACGGTTCCGGACAGGGAGCGGAATCAGTGGAGCGGCTCGGTGAGCGTGACCACCCCCACCTGGAGGCGCCTCACCGCGTCGGCAGGGATCGGTATCGCCGCCATCCCCATCTTTCGCGAGGCCGTGCCGGGCCGGAGCCTCCGGCTCGACGCCTCGGTGGACCTGCGCCCGACCACGGCGCTGCGCGCCACGCTCCAGGTGAGCCGGCTCACCCTCGACCGGACGCGCGACGACTCGCGCTTTTCCTCCGAGACCATCCCCCGACTCAAGGTGGAGTACCAGCTCGACCGCGCGATCTTCTTCCGCTTTGTCGGGCAGTACACCGCCCGGAGCCGCGCCCCGCTCGAGGACCGGGAGGGTCGCCCGATCCTGGTCGGCGGCGTGAAGGACGCTGGGAGCGAGCTCAACGAGCTCAGGATGGACTGGCTCCTGAGCTACCGCCCCTCGCCGGGCACGCTGGTGTATCTCGGCTACGGGTCCACGCTCGAGGAGCCGGGGGAGTTCCGCTTCCGCGATCTCTCGCGGACCACGGATGGATTCTTCGGAAAGGTCAGCTACCTGATCCGGATGTGAGCTACGGCGCGGGCTCCCGCACGAAGACGAAGTCGTATTCCAGCCGGATGTCGTCCACGATGCTCAGCACCACCATCACCCGGGGAACGTCCATGTTGAAGTCCCCGAACTTCACGTTGGTGGTGGCCCGGCCCGACACCGTGTCGCCGCGCACCCGCGCGGCCACCGCCCAGGTCGTCGGCCTGGTCACGCCGTGCACCGTGAGATCGCCCAGGAGCGTGAGCGTCAGGTCTCCCGACTCCGGGAGCCGGGACGGCAGGCCGCGCAGCTCCCTGACCACGAGCTCCGCAGTGGGAAAGGAATCCGTGACCAGCGTGCGGCGCTTGATGCGATTGTCGCGCCGGGCCTCGTCGCTGGTGAGCGTGCGCAGATCCACCGTGATCCGGGAGCCCGCCGGATCCACCTTGCCGCTCCGGTCGAGCGCGATGGCTCCGGTGACGGCGCTGGTCTTGCCGATGGCGTCGTTCGGAAGCTTGAGGCTCGCGAGCTGCTCGCGCACGACGAACCTGGCCTCGTTGCCCGGAGCGACCACGTAGCGGGTTTGCGCCGTGAGCGCGGTGGGAACGAGGAGCGCCAGCAGTATCGGGAAGCGTTGCGATTGCATTGGGGAAAAGCTCCCGGCGGGTTCTGGCCGCTGCGGCACCATATGAAGGAGGTACGCTCCGGGGACCACAAGTGTTGAGCCTGCCGCGTTCTCCGAGCCGGGCTCAAGGAGCTGTCGGCGGCCTGGAAGTCGCCGGGGGGGCGGTCTCGCCCCGCCCGGCAAAGTACTCCCGTCCACCCTCCATGAGCGCCGCGAACGCGGCTTCGTCCCCGCGCCGGATCGATTCGAGGATCGCCTCGGCGGCGTCGCGCAGCCCGCGAAGCGGCTCGAGCCCGTAGCGATTCAGGTGCTGGATCTCGAAGTAGAGATGCGGGTTCTCCGACGCGACCTGGGCCGCCACCGCGAGCTGGGCGTCGAATGTGGTGCTCGACATCCGGGCGAGCGCCGGCGCCGCCTCGCCGCTCGCGGCCAGCGCGTGGAAGAAGGCGATGTTGGTCGCATGCGAGAGGCCGAGGACGTAGGCGATCAGCCGGTCGTGCTCCGCCGGGGACATCTCCACCTGAATCGCCATCGTCGGGGCGAAGAGCTCGCGCGCGGCGCGAACCGCCCCCGGCACGCCGCAGTCGATGAAGATCACGTGCCGACCCGAGAGGAGCTCGGTCGCGGGACCGAACATGGGATGAATCGAGGTCACGTTGACCCCGGCGGCCCGGAGTGCGCCGAGGCCGTCGAGCAACGGCCCCTTGAGCGACCCCACGTCGAAGACCAGTCCGGAGGGGCGGCGGTCCGCCAGGCCGGACAGGATGCCGGCGGAGACCTCGAGCGTGGCGGCCACGACGATCACCTCGTGATCGAGCCGCGACGCGCGCCAGTCGTCGATCCGTGCCACGCCGGGCGGGCCCGGCGCCGGGTCGGCGATCTCGACGGCGAATCCCTGCGACCCGAGGAACCGGATCAGCCAGCCGCCCATGCGGCCGCTCCCGCCGATCACCAGCGCCCGGCGCCCCAGCCCCCCGCCCGTCGCGGCGAGCCGTTCCTGCTCCTGTCGCGTGAGCGACGATGCGATGAGCATCCGGAGCAGCGCCACGCCGAGGTCGCCCGGCAGTGCCAGCGCTTCCGCCGCCCGGCGGGCCCGCTCGAGGACTTCCTTCTCCTGGGCGTAGTCGCGCGTCGGAAGGCCGAGCCGCAGCTTGAGCTCGCCGATGGCCGAGGCGAGGCCCTGCCGGCGCGCCACGAGCGCCAGCAGCTCCTGGTCCACGCGGCCGAGCTCCGCGCGCAGCATGTTGAGCTCGTCCGTCGGGGTCATGCGCTCCCTTTCGCAGACCGGGTGGGCATCGGGGGCCGGCAAGTGTAATCTGAAGCCGTCGCGCACGCGGTGCACGACCGCGTGCGGGCGCCGCCTCCGGCCGACGTCTCACCAGAGAAGGCTGCCACTCTCACCCCGACAGAATGACCGCCACCCGTTTCCTCTCCCGGATCCTCTCGCGCCCCGCCGCTCCGTCCGACGCGGTCGTGGCCGGGCCGATCCGGGGCGAGCTGCTGGGCGTCGAGCACCTCGCCGAGCGCGCGCGGACCCTCGCCCGCTCCCAGCACCCCGTCGCCCCCCGGCGCCGCGGCTACCGGACGGCCCGCCTCCTCGCCCGTCTCGACGAGACCCGCGGCATTCTCGAGGACGCGCACACCCGCCTGGCGCGGGCCGCCGCCACCTCGGTGGACGTCACGCCCGCCGGGGAGTGGCTCCTCGACAACTTCCACGTCGTCCAGGAGCACATCCGCGAGGTGCGGGACAGCCTCCCCCGCGGGTATTACCGGGAGCTGCCCGAGCTGACGGGAGGCGCGCTCGCCGGGTATCCGCGCGTCTACGAGCTGGCCATCACGCTGATCTCCCACACCGAAGGCCGCGTCGACCTGGGCAACGTCGATCTCTTCGTCGGCGCGTTCCAGGAGGTCACGCCGCTCGCCATCGGTGAGCTCTGGGCCGTCCCGGCGATGCTGCGGCTCGGCCTGCTCGAGAGCGTTCGCCGGATGGCCCGGCGCACCGTGCAGCGCTTAGAGGAGCAGGAGCGCGCCGACGACTGGGCCGCCCGTCTCCTGGCGGCGACCAGCGGACGGCCCGCCGGGCTCGACGACAGCCTCGAGGAGTTCGTCTCCCGCCCGCCGACGCTTTCGCCCGACTTCGTGTCCCGCTTCCTCCAGCAGCTCCGTGCGGGGGGCGGGTCCGTGCAGCAGCTCGTCTGGCTCGAGCGCTGGATCGCCGAGGAGGGGATGAGCGCGGAGGACGCCGCCGCCCGCGCCAACCAGCGCGTCGCGCTCACGCAGATCATGATGGCCAACAGCATCACGAGCCTGCGCGACATCGGGCGCATGGAGTGGGAAGTCTTCGTCGAGCGGCAGAGCGCGATGGAGGCGGTGCTGCGCCACGATCCCGTGCACGCCTACCCGCGCATGACGTTCCGCACCCGCGACTGGTATCGCCACGTCGTGGAGCGTATCGCGAAGCGCACCGGGCGCGACGAGCCCGCCGTCGCCCGCCTCGCGGTGGACCTGGCCCGGGCGGCCCCCGACGGGCCGGACGCCAGGCGCGCGCACGTGGGCTTCTATCTCGTGGACGACGGCCGGCGCGAGCTCGAGGCCGTCACGGGCTACCGGCCGCCGCCCGGTGAGCGCGTCTACCGCTGGATCCTCCGGCATCCGAGCATCGTCTTCGTCGGCGGCGTGCTGGTCGTCACCGCGCTCGTCCTGGCGGGCCTCCTGGCGCTGGGAGGCGCCGAAGCCCGGTCCGCGTGGGCCCTGGTGGTGGCGCTCGCGCTGATTCCCGCCAACGACGTGGCGGTGAGCCTCGTCAATCAGCTCGTCACCGGCTATCTCCCGCCCCGCCTGACCCCCAAGCTCGACCTGGCGGCGGGCGGCGGCGTGCCGGCCGAGCTCCGGACCGCCGTCGTCGTCCCGACGCTGGTCCCCGGCGTGGACGCGGTGCAGGAGGCGCTCGAGCACCTCGAGGTGCAGTACCTCGCGAACCCGGATCCGCACCTCCACTACGCCATCCTGAGCGACTTCACCGACGCGGCCACCGAAACGGTGGACGGCGACGCCGCCATCGTCGAGGCGGCGGTGTCGGGCGTCCACGAGCTCAACCGGCGCTATGGCACCGACGGCGCAGGTCCGTTCTCCCTCTTCCATCGCCCGCGGCAGTGGAATCCCCGCGAAGGGATCTGGATGGGATGGGAGCGGAAGCGGGGCAAGCTCGCCCAGTTCAACCGGTTTCTCCGGAGCGGCGTCACGGAGCCCTTCTCGGCCATCGAAGGCGACGGGGAAGCGATTCGCCGGGCCCGCTACGTCATCACGCTCGACGCCGACACCCTCCTCGCGCCCGAGGCGGCGCCGCTCCTGATCGGCACGCTCGCGCATCCGCTGAACCACGCCGTCTACGACGAGGCCGCCGGCAGGGTCGTCCGCGGCTACGGCGTGCTGCAGCCGCGCGTGACCGTGTCGCTCCCCAGCGCGAACCGCACCCGCTTCGCCCTGATCCAGTCGGGCCATCCCGGCGTCGATCCCTACACGACGGCGGTGTCCGACGTGTACCAGGACCTCTACGGCGAGGGCAGCTACACGGGCAAGGGGATCTACGCCGTCGAGGCGTTCGAGCGCGCCACCCGGGGGCGCTTCCCGGAGAACGCGCTCCTGTCCCACGACCTGATCGAGGGAAACTACGCGCGCGCCGGCCTCGCGACCGACATCGTGGTGTACGACGACTTCCCCGGGCACTATCTCACCTGGACGCGGCGGAAGCACCGGTGGGTCCGGGGGGACTGGCAGCTGCTGCCGTGGCTCACCGCGCGCGTGCCCGGTCCCGAAGGACCCGAACCCAACCGGCTCTCGCTCCTGTCCCGCTGGAAGATCCTCGACAACCTGCGCCGCAGCATCGTGGAGATCGGGCAGCTCGCCCTCTTTCTCGGTGCCTGGACCGCGCTGCCGGGCTCCCCGATCCGCTGGACGCTGATCGCGCTCGGCGCCATGGCGGCCCCCTGGATCTGGGCCTCTCTCCTCGCGGCCCTCCGTCCCCCGCTCGACAAGTCGTGGCGGGCGTACTATGCCGGCATCGGCCGCGACCTCGTGACCAGCGCGCAGCAGCTCGCGCTGGCGGTGACGTTCCTTCCCCACCAGGCCTGGACCGCCGCCGACGCGATCGTCCGCACCCTCTGGCGGCTCGCCGTCTCGCGGCGGCGTCTTCTCGAGTGGCAGACCGCGTCGTCCACGGAGCGCTCGGCGGCCTCGGGCGCGCCGGCGGTCTGGCGGGCGATGGCTCCGGGCGTGGCGCTCGCCATCTTCGCGCTCGCCGCCGTCACGGGCAGCCTGATTCTGGCGGCGGAATCCGCCGGCACGCCCCCGTGGACGCTCGCCGCGGCCGCCCTGCCCTTCCTCGTCGTCTGGTCGCTCGCGCCGGTCGTGGCCCATGGGCTGAGCAGCCCGGTCGAGCGCCGGGAGCGCCGGCTCCATCCCCGCACCCAGGTCGCCGCGCGCCGCTACGCGCTGCTGCACTGGCGATTCTTCGAGCGCTTCACCGGCCCCGCGAGCGCGTGGCTCGTGCCCGACAATTTCCAGGAGGAGCCCGATCCGGTCGTGGCGATGCGGACCTCGCCCACGAACATCGGGCTCCAGCTCCTGGCCACGGTCAGCGCCTACGATCTCGGCTTCATTCCCGCGGGAGAGATGGTCGAACGACTCGAGCGCGCCTTCGACACTCTCGATCGCCTCGAGCGCCACCAGGGCCACTTCTACAACTGGTACGACCTCGAGACGCTGCGCGTGCTCGAGCCGGCGTACGTGTCGACCGTCGACAGCGGCAACCTGAGCGGTCATCTGGTGGCGTTGCGCCAGGCCTGCCTCGCCATCCCGGACGGCCCGGTGTTCGACGGCCGGGTGCCGCGGGCCCTGGAGACCGCGATCGGTCTCGCGAGTGAGGACCTCGCCGGGCCGAGAACGGGGGCGGGCGAGCAGTCCCGGAAGCTCGCCTCCGCCGTCGTCGCCGAGCTGCGCGCCGCTCGCGACATCCTGCGCAGGGCGGAGGCGGCGGTCCCGGAGGCGCTCGCGGACGCGCTCGTCCCTCCGCTCACGCGCGCGCACGCCCAGCTCGAGGCGGCGAGCCCCTCGGCCGTCGGCGCGACCAGGGCCGACGGGTGGATCGCGTGGATTATCCGGATGGTCGAGGCGCACGCCGCGGGGCTCGGCGGGCTCGCGCGGGTGCGGGGCGTCGGCCGGGACGGCCTGCCGCTGGTCCGCACCGGAACCTGGCGGGACTTCGCCGCGGAGCTTCCGGAGGCGGCCGAGCTGGTGTCGCGGCTGGAGCGGCTCGCCGAGCGCGCGGACCGGATGGCGCTGCAGATGGACTTCCGGTTTCTGTACGACGATGCCCGCTCCCTCTTCTCCATCGGGAGTCAGGCCCACACCCGCACGCTCGACATCGCCTATTACGACCTGCTCGCCTCCGAGGCCCGGCTCGCGAGCTTTCTCGCCGTCGCGAGGAGTGAAGTGCCGGTCGAGCACTGGTTCCGGTTGAGCCGCACGCTGACCCGGGCGGCCGGCAAGATGGCGCTGGTCTCCTGGAGCGGCAGCATGTTCGAGTACCTGATGCCGTCGCTCGTCATGCGGTCGTTCCCGTTCACGCTGCTCGACCAGACCAGCCGGGCCGCGGTCCGGCGCCACATCGCCTTCGGTCTCGAGCGGGGGGTGCCCTGGGGCGTGAGCGAAAGCGCCTACAACCTCCGGGACTCCACACACACGTATCAGTACCGTGCGTTCGGCGTGCCCGACCTCGCCCTCAAGCGCGGGCTGGGCCGTGACCTCGTCATCGCCCCCTACGCATCCGCGCTCGCCGCGCTGATCGAGCCCGAACGGGCGCTCGCGAACCTCGCGGCGCTCGAGGAGCGCGGCGCGCTCGGGCCGTACGGCTTCTTCGATGCGCTCGACTACACGCGCCCCGCGGCCGGCCATCGCTACAGCGTGGTCCGGACCAACATGGCGCATCACATCGGCATGACGCTGGTGGCGCTCACCAACGCGCTCACCGGGCTGGTCTGGCAGCGGCGCTTTCACGCCGATGCCTCGGTCCGGTCCGCGGAGCTGCTCCTCCACGAGCGGATCCCGCGCCTGCTCGTCCTGCAGAAGCCGCAGGCCGCCCGCGCGGAAGAAGCGCTGCCCGATCCGGCGCTCGAGCACGCGGTGGTGCGCGAGGTGGAGGATCCCGGGCTCCCGAGGCCGCGGGTCGCGCTCCTCGGACAGCCGCCCTACACGCTCATGGTGAGCCACGCCGGCGGCGGGTATTCGCGCTTCGAGAATCTCGCGGTGAGCCGCTGGCGCGCCGACTCGACGCGCGACGCCACCGGCCAGTTCTGCTATTTCCGCGACGTCGAATCCGGTCATCGCTGGTCGGCGGCGTACCAGCCCGTCCGCGGCGATCCCGACTGGTATCGCGCGCTGCTCGCCACCGATCGGGTCACGTTCGACCGGCGGGACGGCGACCTCGAGACCCGAACCGAGATCGCCGTGGTCGCCGCGGACGCGGCCGAAGTCCGCCTCGTGACGCTCACGAATCACGGGTTCGCGCTGCGCGATGTGGAAGTCACGAGCTACGCCGAAGTCGTGCTGGCGCCGCCCGACGCGGACCGGGCCCATCCCGCGTTCGCGAACCTCTTCGTGGAGACCGAGTGGCACGAGTGGTGTACGGCCCTCACGGCGACGCGGAGGCCCCGATCCGCCGGCGAGCGGCGGCTCTGGGGCGTCCACGTAATCGACCACGGCGACGGCCGGATCGGTCCCGTTTCCTGGGAGACGGACCGGGCCCGGTTCCTGGGCCGCGGCCGGAGCCCGCGTAACCCGCTGGCGGTCGAGCGCGGCGGCGATCTCTCCGGCACAACCGGTGCCGTGCTCGATCCGGTCTTCGCGCTCCGGACGCGGCTCCGGCTCTGGCCCGGCCAGTCCGCTTCCGTCGCGTTCACGACCCTGGTCGCCGACACCCCCGAGCGGGCGTTCGCGCTCGCGGATCGCTATCACCAGCCGTATGCCGCCCAGCGGGCCTTCGACCTCGCCTGGACCTCCGCCCAGGTCGAGCTGCGGGAGCTCGGGATCTCCCCGGCGGAAGCGGCGGTCTTCCAGGATCTGGCGGGATACCTGTTCTACGGACACCCCGCCCTCCGCCCCGCGGACGCGGAGCTGCTCGCGGCGCGGGGCTCGCAACCGCTGCTCTGGACGGTGGGCGTCTCGGGCGACTGGCCGATCCTGCTCGCCACGATCGACTCCCGGGCAGCCCTGCCGTCGCTGGTCCGGCTGCTCGCCGCGCACCGCTACTGGCGGCGGCGGGGAATGACCGTGGATCTGGTGATCTTGAACACCCGGGCGCCGAGCTACCTGCAGGATCTCCAGCAGGAGATCACTGCCGCGGTCTACGCCGGCGCCGAAGCCGCGGTGGTCGACCGGCCGGGCGGCGTGTTCGCCCGCCGGTCCGACCAGCTGAGCGCCGGCGCGCTGCAGATGCTCCGCGCCACGGCCCGCGTGCATCTGAGCTGTGACGGCCGGCCGCCGGCGCGGATGGTCGAGGAGCTGACGCTGGCGGACGGCCCGGCGGAGCTCGTCCCGCCCGCGGCCCCAACACC
>JBOHSH010000203.1:0-2671 GCA_050733195.1 Gemmatimonadales bacterium | reverse complement strand
CTCCCTGGCTCCCTGGCTCCCTGGCTCCCTGGCTCCCTAGATTCCCCCTCCCTCGCGCGGAGCTCCCGATGTCGTTTCCCCATGTGCGCCTTCCGGTTCTGGCTCTCTCAGCCGGCCTCCTCCTTGTCACCCCGGAGGGTCCTGGCGGACCGGGTCCAGCGGGTACGGTGCTCGGCTTCGGCGCCGCGGTGGCGGTGAGCGAAGGTGTCCTCTTCGCCGGCCGGCCGGGCCAGGTCGCCGGCTTCCCGATGCCCGCCATGGAGAAGGGCAGCATCCACCTCTTTCGCGAGAGCGTGGGACAGTGGACCGAGATCGGCCAGGTGACCGGTCGCGACGTCGCCATCGGCGACGGCTTCGGGCTCGCCCTGGCCGTGGACGGCGCGGTCATGGCCGTGGGCGCCCCGACCACCGGAGAGAGCCGCGGCGCGGTCTACGTATTCGAGCGGACGGCCGGGGGAAGCTGGGAAGAGCGGGCCAGGCTCGCGCCTTCGGACGGCGCGGCGGGTGATGAATTCGGGTCCCACCTGGCGCTGCGCAGCGGCCTGCTGCTGGTGGCGTCACCGGGCCGGGACAGCAGCCGCGGCGAGGTGCGGATGTTCCGTCGGGGCCAGTCCGGCGGATGGAGCGAGCAGGACAGGCTCCGCGCCCGGCTGGAGCCGGGGGATCGCTTCGGAACCGCGCTTGCGATCGCCGAGTCGCAGATCGTGGTGGGTGCGCCGGGTCCCACACCCGGAGGCTTCCTGGGGGGCTCGGCTCCGAAAGCGGGCGCGGCCTTCCTGTTCCGCCGGAGCCCTTCCGGTTCCTGGGACGAGGGGACCCGGCTGGATGCCGCGGCCGATTCGACAGTTCGGTCGTTCGGCATGGCGGTGCTCCTCGACGGGGAGGAGGTCCTGGTCGGAAGCCCGATGACCCAGGGTGCCGGCGGCACCGTGATCCGGTTCCGCCGCGATGCAGCGGGGGCCTGGCAGGAAGCGGGCCGGATCGCGCCGGCCACGCCGGAACGACCGGCCTTCTTCGGCGCGAGCCTCGCGAAGGACGGCGGCGACCTCCTGGTCGGAGCGCCGCTGGCCGCGCAGCAGTCGGGAGCGGTGTTCGTGCTGCGGCGCGATTCGGCCGGCGCATGGCGGGAGGCCCAGCGCATCACGGTGCAGGCCGTCGGATTCGGCGCGGGCTTCGGCTCGTCGCTCGACGCCCGCTCCGGGACACTTCTGGTCGGCGGGCCGATCGCCGACTTTTTCGAGGGCGCGGGTTATGTCTACCGCCGCGAGGGCCCCGCCGGCGGCTGGCGCCCGCTCGGCACCGTGGTGGACCGTGCCGCCGGGCTGCCGGCCATTACGGGGTCGGAGCGACGCTGTGAGGCCGGAACGGTCGGCGTATTCTCCTGCGCCGGGGACGTGGACCTGGTGTCGTTCCTCCCGGTCAGCGCGCTGGGCGGCAAGCGCGGCATCATGCTCAACGACATCTGGGGATGGACCGACCCGCAGTCGGGCCGGGAGTTCGCCATCGTGGGGCGGCTCGACGGGACCGCGTTCGTCGAGGTCACCGATCCCGCCCGCCCCGTGTACCTGGGTGAGCTTCCCCTGCACGCGGGAGCCCGGCCCAATCTCTGGCGGGACATGAAGGTCTATCGCCATCATGCCTTCATCGTCTCGGACGGCGCCGGCCCCCACGGCATGCAGGTGTTCGATCTCACCCAGCTCCTCCGGGTGGCGGCGCCGCCGGTGACCTTCACGGAGACCGCGCACTACAACCAGATTGCGAGCGCGCACAACATCGTGATCGACACCGTGTCCGGCTTCGCCTTCACCGTTGGCAACAGCATGGGCGGCACCACCTGCGGCGGAGCGCTCCACATCGTGGACATCCGCACTCCGACGGCGCCCACCCACGCCGGCTGCTATGCCGACCCCGCCACGGGCCGCGCCCGCACCGGATATACCCATGACGCGCAGTGCACCGTGTACCAGGGTCCCGATACGCGGTACACGGGCCGCCAGATCTGCTTCAACTCCTCGGAGACCGCGCTCGGCATCGCCGACGTCACCGACAAGGCCGCGCCCAAGGCGCTCGCCTCGGCGAGCTATCCGAACGTGGGATACAGCCACCAGGGGTGGCTGAGCGACGATCACAGGTACTTCTTCATGGACGACGAGCTGGACGAGCTGGCGGGAACGGTGCCGCGCACCCGCACGATCGTGTGGGACGTGAGCAAGCTGGACGACCCGGTGGTGCTGACGGAGTTCATCGGGAACACCCGGGCCTCGGACCACAACCTCTACGTGAAGGGCCGGTACATGTACCAGTCCAATTACGTGGCGGGGCTCCGCATCGTCGACATCTCCGATCCCGCCAAGCCGGTCGAGGTGGGGCACTTCGACACGGTGCCGTACGGCGAGAATGCTCCGGGTTTCGCGGGGTCCTGGAGCAACTATCCCTACTTCAAGAACGGGCTGGTGGTGGTGACCAGCATGCGGGAGGGACTCTTCCTGGTCCGGCACCGGCCGAGACCCGTCATTCCGTGAGCCCGGCGCGGCGGGCGGGCCGGAGCGCGACCTTGGCGCTGGCCGGCCTCGCGGCGGCGTGCGCGGCCCGGGCGCAAAGTCGCGGGGCGCCGCCCTCGGCGGGACCACGCGTCTACGTGGCGAACCAGGACGCGGCGACGGTGTCGGTG
>JBOHSH010000202.1:0-20046 GCA_050733195.1 Gemmatimonadales bacterium | reverse complement strand
AGGGCGCCTCCGCGCTCGAGAAGCTGGAGGCGCTTCGGCGGCTCGCCCGGCGCTAGTCGGCGCGGAGAGCGATGATGGGATCCACGCGCGTCGCCCGCCGCGCCGGGATCCACGCCGCCAGCACGGCGGTGCCGAGCAGGAGCAGCGCCGCCCCGAGGAACGTGGCCGGATCCGCGGCTCCCGTCTCGTACAGCAGCGTGCGGAGCACGCGGGAGAGCGCGAGCGCTCCGGCGATTCCGATCGCGACGCCGGCCAGCGCGAGCCCCACACCCTGCTTGAGGACGAGACCCACGACGGCCGGACGACCGGCGCCGAGAGCGACGCGCACGCCGAGCTCCCGCGTTCGCTGCGACACCCGAAGACTCATGAGCCCGCCGATGCCGACGGCCGCGAGCATGGCCGCGCACGCCGCGAACGTCACCATGAGCGCCAGCATCAGCCGGCGGGTCGCGAGCGTCTCCGACAGCAGCGACTCCATCCCCTCCGTCGTGAAGGTGAGGGTCGGGGCCTGCGCCCACACGGCTCGCTCCACCGCGCCCTGCACCGCGGCTAAGGATCCGGTGCCGTGAACGACGAGCGTCATCGAGCCGAACGGCCACTGCGCGTGCGGGACGAGGATCTCCGCCTGGGCGGGCGCGCCGAATCCCTCCTGCCGCCCGTCGGCCACCACACCGACGATCTCCCGAAGCACCGGACGATTCGGATCCCGGTCGGGACCGCTGGTGAGCACCTGCTTCCCGATGGGGTCCTCGCCCGGCCAGGTCGCGCGCGCGAGCGCTTCGTTCACCACCGCGACGAGCGCTCCCTCGGCCCGGTCAGTGGCTTCCAGCCGGCGGCCGCGGACGAGCCGAGTCCCGGTCGCGGCGAAGTATCCCGGCGTCACGAAGGTGAGCCGGGCGATGCGCTCCTCCCCGGGCCGCCGGGGCGCCTCGCCCGGCAGGCCGAACGGCGGGTCCATCTCAATTCCTTCCCGGGAGAGCGGGATCGCGCTCGCGGCCCCGACCGACGCAATGCCCGGACTCGCGGCGATCCGACGCTCGATCTCCTGGAGGAACACGACGCGGGCCTCCGGTCGCGTCGCCCGATCCCAGAAATGCAGCGTGCCGAGCAGGCGGTTCTCCGTCTCGTAACCCAGGTCCTGGGTGACCAGCCGGTGCATGCTCCTCCCGAGAAGCCCCGCCCCCACGAGGAGCATGAGCGCGATCGCGACTTCGGTCACGACCAGCGCTCTCCCCGCTACCGTGCCGGTCGCGGTTCGAGACGCGAGCCGGAGCAGCGCGCCGTCCCCGCCGCGCGTCAGCGATCGCGCGGGAATGAGCCCCGCCACGAGCGCCGTGAGCGCGGTGGCCGCGAGCGCGGCGGTCAGCACCGGCAAGTCGAGCCGAATGAGCTCGGCGCGCGGCAGCGCATTCGGAGCGAGGCGCAGCATGGCCGGGAGCGCCGCGTAGCCGAGCAGAATGCCGGCGGTGCCGCCGAGCAGCGCGAGCATCCCGCTCTCGCAGAGGAGCAGGCGCGCGAGCCGGCCGCTGCCGGCTCCGAGCGCGGCCCGCACCGCGAGCTCACGTCCCCGCCCGAGCCCGCGCGCCAGGAGCAGGCTCGCGACGTTGGCGCACGCGATGGCGAGGAGAAGCCCCACGGCTCCGAGGAGGACATAGAGCGGCAGCCGGGCCCCGCCGGTGAGATGATCCAGCAGCGGAACCGCGACGATACGGAATCCCGGATCGCTGCGCGGGTACTCACGGGCCAGATCCGCCCCCACGCGCGCGAGCTCGTCCCTGGCTTGGCGAACCGTGACGCCCGGCGCGAGCCGGCCGATCACCCGGTAATAGGTACGTAGCCGGATCGTGCGCTGCTCTTCGCCCAGCCAATGCGGCGCATACAGCCCGGCCCGGTCGGGATAGTCGAGTGCCGCGGGAGCGACCCCCACCACCCGGTGCGGGACGCCGTCGAGATTGATGCTCCGGTCGACGATGTCCGGGTTGCCCCCGTACCGGCTCCGCCAGAGCGCGTGGCCGAGCATCACCACGGTCGCGCGCGGGTCCCGGTATTCCTCCGGAGTGAACGTGCGGCCGGCCGCGACGGTGAGCCCGAGCGTCTCGAAGAAGCCTTCGGTGACCAGCCACGCTTCGATGCCGACCGGATTGCCCTCCTCGAGGAGGTCGTAGCCGGACGGCACCGCCGCGACAATCCGGGTGAAGGAGCGGCTCCGATCGCGCCAGTCCATGAACGTTCCCGGAGACGGGTGCTCGTCGATGCCCTTCTGCACGTCGTGCTGCCAGAGCGTGAGCAGCCGCTCCGGCTCGGGGTAGGGGAGCGGCCGCAGCAGGACGCCGTGCACCGCGCTGAACACCGCCGCGTTGAGGCCCACGCCGAGCGCCAGCGTCGCGATCGCCGCGGCCGCGAGCCCGGGCCGGCTCACGACCCCACGCCACGCCGCGCGCAGATCCAGTCTCCACTCGTCCCAGGACAGCCGGCGCCGCGAGGCGCGCTCCGCTCCGGTATCCGTCCGGACCAGGGCCCGGCGCGTTCCTTCGAGATCGCCGAACTCGGCAGCCGCCTGCCGGCGCGCCGCCTCCGGTGACAGGCCGGCCGCCTCGAGGTCGGCCGCCCGCCGCTCGAGATGGTAGCGGAGCTCCTCGTCCACCTCCGCGCGGATCGTCTGGGGCGTGCGCCAGGGCCACCGGAACAAGGTCAGGCCTCCGCTTGGCGGGCGTCGAGCACACGGAACACCGCGGCGGCGTACTGCCGCCAGACAACCGTCTCGTCCCTGAGGCGGGCGCGGCCCCCGGGCGTCAGCCGGTAGTACTTGGCCCTGCGGTTGTTCTCGGATTGGCCCCACTCGGCGGTGAGCCAGCCGCGACGCTCGAGCCGGTGGAGCGCCTGGTAGAGCGCCGCGTCCTCCAGGCCGAGCGTGCCGCCGGACCGGGCCCGGATCCATTGGGAGATCCCGTAGCCGTGCTGCGGACCCCAGCTGAGCGCCTTGAGAAGCAGCATGTCGACGGTGCCCTGCAGCAACGAGAGCGGCGCAGCCATGGTCGGTCTCCCCTCACATGATGTGGGGAAGGTAGGGCGGCCCGTCCGGACGGGCAAGGCGGGCGTATCTTCCCGGGTCACCTGTCCCCACGTCGCCCTTGCTCCTGGAGCCTGTCGTGTCCGTTCCCGCTCGCGCGCTGCCCGCTCTGCTCGTCCCTCTGGTACTCCTCGCCTGCGGAGGGCCCAAAGCCGACCTCGCGGTCTTCGGCCGCGTCTGGACGGGGGATTCCGCGCGTCCCTGGGCGCAGGCGGTGGCGGTCCGGGGCGACACCCTTGTCGCGGTGGGCGACAGCGCCGAGATCGCCCGGCTCGTCGGAGGCGGGACCACGCGGCTCGACGCTTCCGGCGGGGTGGTCGTCCCGGGATTCATCGACGACCACGTCCATCTCTTCACCGGCGGCTTCCAGCTCGCGAGCGTGGATCTCAAGGACGCCGACACTCCGGCGGAGCTGGTGCGCCGCCTCCGCGCGCACGCCGCGACCCTTCGCCCGGGTGAATGGATCACCGGGGGGGACTGGGATCACGAGCGCTGGCCGGGGACGCCGCTGCCGGACCGGCGCTGGATCGATTCGGTGACGCCCGCGAATCCGGTCTTCGTGAGCCGCTACGACGGCCACATGGCGCTGGCCAACTCCCTCGCGCTCCGGGCCGCGGGGCTCGACCGCTCGTCTCCGGCGATCCCCGGCGGAGAGATGCTCCGGCGCCGCGACGCCGAGCTCACCGGCGTGCTCAAGGACGAGGCGATGGGTCCGGTCTTCGACGCCATCCCGGCCCCGACCGAGGCGCAGCTCGACAGCGCGCTCGCCCGCGCGCTCCGCCACGCGGCGTCCCTCGGTGTGACGGGAATGTCGAGCATGGTGACGAGCTGGCCGGAGATCGCCGCGCTGGCGAGGGCCCGCGAGCGCGGCGCGCTCACCACGCGGGTGTCCAGCTATCTGCCGCTCGGCAGCTGGCGCAGCACCGCCGAGTCCTTGAAGACCCGCGGCCCGGGCGACGACTGGCTCCGCGCCGCCGGGGTGAAGGGATTCGTGGACGGGTCCCTCGGGAGCACCACCGCGCTCTTCGATGATCCCTACCTCGACGCGCCCGGAACTCGCGGGCTCTTCACCACACCGGAGGATTCGCTCAGGGTCTGGATCGGCGGGGCGGATTCGGCCGGCCTCCACGTGGTGGTTCACGCGATCGGCGACCGCGCCAACGGGCTGCTCCTCGACATCTTCGACAGCGTCGCCACGGCGCACGGACCGCGCGACCGCCGGTTCCGCATCGAGCATGCGCAGCACCTGCGGGCCAATGACATTACGCGGTTCGCCCGCCTCGGCGTGATTCCCTCGATGCAGCCCTACCACGCGGTCGACGACGGGCGCTGGGCGGCCAAGCGCATCGGCCCGCGCATCCGGACCACCTACGCCTTCCGCTCGCTCCTCGACGCGAACGCGCGGCTCACCTTCGGCTCGGACTGGACCGTGGCGCCGCTCGACCCGATGCAGGGGATTCTGGCGGGGGTCACGCGACAGACGCTCGACGGACGGAATCCGGAGGGCTGGGTCCCGGAGGAGAAGATCCGCGTGGAGGAGGCGCTCAGGGCCTACACCGCGAGCAACGCCTTCGCCGTCTTCGCCGAGCAGCGGCGGGGCATGCTGCGTCCCGGCTACCTCGCCGATTTCGTCGTGCTCGACCGCGACATCTTCCGGATCCCGCCGGCGGAGATCGGGGCCGCGCGCGTGCGGGCGACGGTGATCGGCGGCCGGCTCGTCTACGGCGCGGAGCCCTGACCGGAGGGACCGGCTCCGCGGTCCGGGAAGACGCGGATGCTCCGGGGAGAGAGAAACACCCGCTGTCCCCTCGCCAGGCCGAGCTCGTCGAAGCGGGCCCGGGGAACCTCGGCCTCCATCACCTGACCGTCGGCCACCCGATCCAGCTCGAGCAGCACGGACGAGCCGTGGAAGCGGAGATGCCGGATGACCGCTTCGATGGTCTCGTGGCCGTTGGGCGCGGGGCTCACCTCGATCTCGTGGCTCCGCACGTAGGCCACCGCGCGCAGGTCGGTCGCCTCCGCGAACTCCGGCACCTCGAGCTCGGCGCCGCCCAGCGCGATCCGGCCGCGGTGGACCCGCCCGTGGAAGAGATTCACGTCCCCGAGGAATCCGTACACGAACGGCGTCGCCGGGGCCTCGTAGACCGATTGTGGAGTCCCTTCCTGCTCGATCCGGCCCTCGTTGATGATGACGATGCGGTCCGCCACCTCCATTGCCTCTTCCTGATCGTGGGTCACGAAGACGCTGGTGACGTGCACCTCGTCGTGCAGCCGGCGAAGCCAGCGCCGGAGCTCCTTCCGCACCTTCGCGTCGAGCGCCCCGAACGGCTCGTCGAGCAGCAGCACCTTCGGCCGTACCGCGAGCGCGCGCGCGAGCGCGACGCGCTGCCGCTGGCCCCCCGAGAGCTCCGACGGGAGGCGGTCCGCGAGGAAGTCCAGCTGCACGAGCCCGAGCAGCTCCATCACCTGCTTCCGGATCTCCGCTTCGGCGGGCCGGACCTTCCGGGGCTGGACCCGGAGCCCGAAGGCGATGTTCTCGAACACGCTCATGTGGCGGAAGAGCGCGTAGTGCTGGAAGACGAAGCCGACCTGGCGGTCGCGCGCGTGGCGCGTCGTGGCATCCTCACCGTGAAAGAGGATGGTCCCCGCATCGGGCGTCTCGAGGCCCGCGATGATCCGGAGCAGGGTGGTCTTGCCGCCGCCGGACGGTCCCAGCAGCGCGACCAGCTCGCCCGCGGGGACGAGGAGGCTCACGTCGTCCAGCGCGACGAAGTCGCCGAAGCGTTTGGTCAGGCCGCGGATCTCGATGCTCACGGAACCTCCGGTTTGGGCACCGCGACCCGGCGGACGCGCCGCTCCAGCACGCTCTTCGCCGCGAGGGTCGCCAGCGCGAGCAGCGTGAGCAGCGACGCCACGGCGAACGCGGCGGCGAAGCTGTACTCGTTGTAGAGAATCTCGATGTGGAGCGGAAGGGTGTTGGTCTCGCCCCGGATGTGGCCCGAGACCACCGAGACCGCGCCGAACTCGCCCATCGCGCGCGCGTTGCAGAGGATGATGCCGTACAGGAGCCCCCACCGGATGTTGGGGAGCGTCACGCGACGGAACGTCTGCCATCCCCTCGCGCCGAGTACGATCGCGGCCTCTTCCTCTTCGGGCCCCTGCTCCATCATGAGCGGGATCAGCTCCCGGGCGACGAAGGGGAAGGTCACGAAGGTCGTCGCGAGGACGATGCCCGGAACGGCGAAGATGACCCGGAGGTCGTGGGACTGCAGCCAGGGACCAAGCCAGCCGTGAGCCCCGAACAGCAGCACGAAGATCATCCCCGCGATCACCGGCGAGACGGCGAACGGCAGATCGATCAGGGTGATGAGGAGGCTGCGGCCGCGGAACCGGAACTTGGCGATGGCCCAGGCCGCCGCGATGCCGATCACCACGTTGGCGGGGACCGCGATCGCCGCGGCGAGCAGGGTGAGACGGATCGCCGCCCTCGCGTCCGGCTCCACGAGCGCCGCGAAGTAGACGCCGACGCCCTTCCGGAAGGCCTCCACGAAGACGGCCGCCAGCGGAACGAAGAGGAACAGGAGCAGGAAGGCCGCCGCGGCGACGATGAGCCCCCGGCGGACGCCGCGGGGCTCGGCGAGCGCCGCGGAGCGTGCCGGGGGAACGAGCGTGGGCGAAGGAACCGCGGGGGCGGCCATGGGACGGGGATCAGGCGAGCCGGCGCCGGCTCCAGGCCTGGAGCAGGTTGATGGCCAGGAGCAGGAGGAAGGAGACCACGAGCATGACGACGCCGATCGCGGTCGCTCCGGCGTAGTCGAACTGCTCGAGCTTGGTCATGATGAGAAGCGGCGCGATCTCGGTCTTCATCGGCATGTTGCCGGAGATGAAGACCACCGAGCCGTATTCGCCCACCGCCCGCGCGAACGCGAGCGCGAACCCCGTGAGGAGCGCGGGCCCGATCGTCGGGAAGATCACCCGCCGCAGGGTCTGCCAGCGGCCGGCCCCCAGGCTCGCGGCGGCTTCCTCGACCTCGGTCTCGAGGTCCTGCAGCACCGGCTGCACCGTCCGGACCACGAAGGGAAGGCCGATGAACGTGAGGGCGACCACGATGCCGAGGGGCGTAAAGGCGACCGGCACGCCGAGCGCCGCGAGCGGCTTCCCGATCCAGCCGTTCGGCGCGTAGAGCGTGGTGAGCGCGATCCCCGCCACCGCCGTCGGCAGCGCGAACGGCAGATCCACCATTGCGTCGACGAGCTTCCGGCCGGGGAAGGGATACCGGACCAGCACCCACGCCACGAGAAGCCCGAACACCGCATTGAGCGCGGAAGCGGCGAGCGCGGTGCCGAACGTCACGCGGTAGGCCGCCAGCACGCGGGGCGACGCCGCGGCGGCCCAGAAGCCGTCCCAGCCGAGCCCGGCGCTCCGCACGAAGATCGTCGACAGCGGGATCAGGACGATCAGGCTCAGGGCTGCGAGCGTGATGCCCAGCGACAGGCCGAAGCCCGGGAGGACGGACCGCTTATCGCGACGCATAGATCCGGTCGAAGACCCCGCCGTCGGCGAAGTGCGTGCGCTGGGCCGCGGCCCACCCGCCGAACACCTCGTCGATGGTGAACATCGCTACCCGCGGAAACTGTTTTGCGTAGCGCCCTGCCGTCGCGGAATCGCGGGGCCGGTAGAAGTGCTTCGCCGCGAGCGCCTGTCCCTCCGGCGTGTAGAGGAACTCGAGGTACGCCCTGGCCACGGCCGCGGTCTTCCGCCGGGCGGCGTTCCGTTCCACGACGGCGACCGGCGGCTCTGCCAGGATGCTGACCATCGGGACCACGGTCTCGAGCTTCCCGGCGCCGAGCTCCTTGATCGCGAGCAGCGCCTCGTTCTCCCACGCGATCAGCACGTCGCCGATCCCACGCTCCACGAACGTGGTCGTGGCGCCGCGCGCCCCGGCGTCGAGCACCGGGACGTTCCGAAAGACGCTGGTGACGAATGCCTGGGCGCTGGCCTCGCTGCCCCCCGGCCGGCGGAGGGCCCATCCCCAGGCGGCGAGGTAGTTCCAGCGGGCGCCGCCCGACGTCTTCGGATTCGGCGTGATGACGGAGATGCCGGGTCGCGCGAGATCGCCCCAGTCCCGGATGCGCTTGGGATTCCCCTTCCGGACCAGCAGCACGATGGTCGACGTGTAGGGAGCGCTGCGCGCGGGCAGCCGGTTCTGCCAGTCGGCGGGCAGGAGCCCGCCCCGGCGCGCGATCTCGTCGATGTCGTAGGCCAGCGCCAGCGTCACCACGTCCGCCTGGAGCCCGTCGATGACGGAACGGGCCTGCTTGCCGGACCCGCCGTGGGACATGCGCACGACGACGCTCTGGCCGGTCTTCGCCTTCCAGGAGGTCGCGAACGCCTGATTCACCTCCTGGTAAAGCTCCCGCGTCGGATCGTAGGAGACGTTCAGGATCGTCACGGAGCTCTGCGCCGCCGCGGACGAGATCCACAGGGCGCCGAGCAGGGCCAGCAGGGAAGGGAAGCGCATGGGAGAGTCTCTCAGAACGCGGTCTGAATCCGCGTGTTGACGAACTGCTCGGGGCGGCGATCGCCGGTCGCGGCCCCGCCGGTGAACGTGGCCCGCTCGTAGTGGACCATCACTTTCACGCCGCGGGCGAAGTGCCAGTTCACGCCGGCGCCCCAAGCCCGGATACGGCGGGCCGATCCGGCCGGATCGGCGTAGACGGGAAAGGCCCCGTCGCCCACGCCCGTCTGCTGGATCCTCGCCGCGAGCTCGATCGCGCCCCACGATCCGGCCTTCGGGTCGAAGAGCCTCCGCGGGCTGACGCCGCGATACGAGGGCTTCTCGCCGGTCAGGAAGTACGAGCCGGCCAGCTGCCAGGAGTAGTGGCGGATCGTGGCGGCGGCGGTGTCCCGTCTCACGGCGTGGCGGGCGATCGTGTATTCGGCGAGGAGTCCCAGCGACCCGCGATAGAGATAGCCCTGCGGCGCGATGCGCACCCGGCGGCCGTCTTCGATCGTCGTGCCGGGGAGCGTGCCGTTCGCGCGATAGCGAAAGGCCACGAGCTGGCCGGGCGTGCGCAGCTGGGAGGTCGCCGGCGTAGTCAGGGTGCCGTGCTCGTTCCCGAAGGTCCCCGAGACGCCGATACCGAAATCCAGCGGAGCGAGCGCGCTGCGAGGGATGAAGGGGACGGTGAAGAGCCGCGCCGCGAGCTCCTTCGCGTCGCTCGCATCGACATCGCCGAACCCGAGGTCCGTCACCCCGTTGAAGACGCCCAGCGCGTAGGTCACCACGCCCCCCGCCGCCTCCCCGCTCGCCTGCAGACCGACGTCCCGGTTGGGAGCCATGTTGGTCGGAAAGCCGCGCTCGGGAAACCGCAGGTCCGTGGCCGACTGAAGCCGCTCGAGGCCCACGGGCGGCTTGAACTTGCCGGCCCGGATGGCCAGCTCGGGCAGCAGCCGCGCCTCGAAGTACGCCTCGAAGATCGTGGGCTGGCCCGTGCCGAAGTCCGGCATGATCCGGAAGTCGAAGTACTGATAGACCGTGCCTTCGACGATCGGCCGGGCCCGCCGGATGATGAGACTGCTGCTCCCGGCCTCGTCCACGTCTCTCAGGTAGTACCGGCCATCGGCCTGGAAATACCCGCCGACGCGGAGCCGGAATCGCCCGTCCGCCGAGCGAAGGGAAAAGCCCTCGGCGCCCGCGCTCACGGTCACCCGTGGGGATGTCGCGGCCGTGTCGCTCTGGGCCGTGAGCGTTCCCGCCGCGACAGCGGCGAGAGCGAGGGCGAAGCCTACGGCGGGCAGGCGCGTGGGGTACCGGGGTGGCCAAGGGCTGCTTAGTCTATAGAACTGATAGACTAACTTGGCAAGGGACGTGCCCCGCCGGCGCGCCGACCGGCCTTTAGCGACGGGCCCGCCGCGACCGCCGGACCAGGGTGTCCAGGGAGGTGTGGTCGAGGATCCGAGCGGTGGCGTCGCGGACGTCCCGCATCACCAGCCGAACTCCGCACGCCGCTTCATCTTGGCAGTCGGCGCACCGGACGTAGGCGGTCTGGCTGGCGCACGGGACGGGGGCCAGGGGACCGTCGAACATCCGGACGATCTGGCCGAGAAAGATCTGGCGGGGGTCCCGGGCCAGCAGGTAGCCCCCGCCGAGACCCTTTCGGCTCTGCAACAGACCGTGGTTCCGGAGCGACAGCAGGATGGCCTCGAGAAACTTCTTCGGGATCTGCTCCTGGCGCGCCAGATCCGCGATCCGGATGGGCTCTCCGTCGCCGTGCTCGGCCAGCGCGAGCATGGCCTTCACCGCGTACTTCGCCTTTCTCGAGAGCATGCGGACGACCTGTGGCGGGAATGAATCCGGTTCGGGGCAAACCTAATGCGGCGTGTGCAGGAACGGTGCCGTCCGCGCGGGTCGAAGAGTATCTTTCATGGTCCGCGCTCCCGGTCCTCCACCGAACCCAGACGGCATGGCCACACGCCCCGCTCCCGCGTCGCGCTCGCGTCCGAGCGCGAAGCTCGACAAGGCCGAGCTGCTCGAGATGTTCCGGCTCATGCTGCTGAGCCGGCGGATCGACGACAAGGAGATCCAGCTCAAGCGGCAGAACAAGATATTCTTCCAGATCTCCGGCGCCGGGCACGAGGCGGTGCTCGTCGCCGCGGCCCGGGTGTTCCGCCCCGCCTACGACTGGTTCTACACCTACTATCGCGATCGGGCGCTCTGCCTGGGTCTCGGCATGACCGCGACCGAGCAACTCCTGTCGGCCGTCGCCGCGGCGGACGATCCCAACTCGGGCGGCCGCCAGATGCCGTCCCACTGGGGCCACAAGGATCTCAACATCGTCTCCGCGTCGAGCCCCACCGGGACGCAGTTCCTCCAGGCCGTCGGCGCGGCCGAAGCCTGGCTCCGCTATGCCCAGAACGACGGGATCGAGGACCGGGAGCGGATGATCCGCAGCGACGAGGTGGTGCTCTGCACCACCGGCGACGGCACCACGAGTGAAGGCGAATTCTGGGAGTCGCTCAACACCGCCTGCAATCTCAAGCTGCCGATCGTCTACCTGGTCGAGGACAACGGCTACGCGATCTCGGTGCCGGTCGAGGTGAACACGGCCGGCGGCTCGGTCTCCAGGCTGCTGTCGGGGTTTCCCTGCCTCTTCATCCAGGAGGTCGACGGGCTCGACCCGCTGGCCTCCTACGACGTCCTGGTCCGGGCCGCAGAGTACGCGCGGGCGCGGAAGGGACCGGCCCTGGTCCACGCCCACGTGATCCGGCCGTACAGCCACTCGCTCTCCGACGACGAGATCCTGTATCGGACCAAGGCGGAACGGGAGGAGGAGGCCGGGCGCGATCCGGTGGTGACGTTCCCCCGGCGGCTGGTGGACGACGGCGTCGCGACCGAGGCGGAGATCGAGCGGATCCGCGAGCAGGTCGAGGAGGAGGTGCAGGTCGCGACTGATACGGCGCTTGCCTCACCCCAGCCGTCGACCGACACCGTGTACCGCTACGTCTATTCGCCCGACGTCGATCCGACTTCCGAGCAGTTCGACACCGAGGACGATCCGCGCTTTACCGGCGATCCGACCACGATGGTGGACCTGCTCAACGCCTGCATGCGGGACGAGATGGCGAGGGATCCGCGGATTCTCGTCTTCGGCGAGGACGTGGCGGACGTGAGCCGGGAGGAGCACCTCAGCCAGGTGAAGGGGAAGGGCGGGGTGTTCAAGGTGACCTGGGGGCTGCAGAAGGTCTTCGGCGGGCACCGGGTGTACAACTCCCCGCTCGCCGAGGCGAACATCGTCGGCCGGGCGATCGGGCTCGCGACCCGGGGCCTCAAGCCCGTGGTCGAGATCCAGTTCTTCGATTACATCTGGCCCGCGTACATGCAGCTCCGGAACGAGCTCGCGATCCTGCGCTGGCGCTCGAACAACGCCTTCGCGGCGCCCGTGGTGGTGCGGGTGACCTACGGCGGCTACCTCAAGGGCGGCGCGCCGTACCACTCCCAGACCGGCGCCGTCGTCTTCACCTCGGTGCCGGGCCTCCGCGTCGTCTGTCCCAGCACCGCGCTCGATGCGAGCGGCCTCCTCCGCACCGCGATCCGCTGCGATGACCCGGTCCTCTTTCTCGAGCACAAGCACCTCTACCGCCAGACCTACAACAAAGCACCCAACCCGGGTCCGAACTTCCTCATCCCGTTCGGGAAGGCCAAGGTGGTGCGGCCGGGCACGGACCTCACGGTCGTCACCTACGGCGCGGTGGTGCAGCGGGCGCTGATCGCGGCCAAGGAGCTGGAAGAGCGGACCGGCGCGAGCATCGAGATCATCGACCTCCGCTCGTTGAGCCCGGTGGACTGGGAGACCATTCACGCGTCGGTCCGGAAGACGAGCCGCGTGATTGTCGCGTACGAGGACGCGCTCTCCTGGGGCTACGGCGCCGAGATCGCCGCCCGGATCGCGGACGAGACCTTCGCCTGGCTCGATGCGCCGGTCCGCCGCGTGGCGAGCACCGACACCTTCGTGGCCTACGCCCCCGAGCTGGAAGACGTGATCCTCCCGCAGTCCGAGGGTCTCCGGGCCGCCATGGAGGAGATCCTCCGGTTCTAGGCCGGCCCTCCAACACGACGCGCGTGCAGGCCGTATCTTCCCAGTCGATTCCCTTCTGAGGTTCCCCATGTACTCGTCCGTCGCCGCGCGGCGGTGGGCCGCCGTCGCGCTCGCCGCTGCCGCCCTTGCTGCACCCGCCCGGGCCCAGACGCCCGCCGTCACGTCGGCGCCTGTCGCCACGCTCTTCCGCGACTTCCGCTGGCGGAACATCGGCCCGGCCAACATGGCCGGCCGGGTGACCGATATCGAAGCGAGCGAGGCGAACCCCTCGCTCGTCTACGTCGCGGCCGCCTCGGGCGGAGTCTGGAAGTCGGTGAACGCCGGCACGACCTGGGATCCGATCTTCACCAGGTACGGCACCGCCAACGTCGGTGACCTCGCGGTCTTTCAGGGCAATCCGGACGTCATCTGGGTCGGCACGGGCGAGGCCTGCGTCCGGAACAGCGTGGGATGGGGCGACGGGGTGTACAAGTCGACCGACGGCGGGAAGACCTTCACGAACGTGGGGTTGAAGGAGAGTCATCACATCGGCCGCGTGGTGACGCACCCGACGAACCCCGACGTCGCCTATGTCGCGGCCCAGGGGCATCTCTGGGATCACGGCGGTGATCAGGGGGTCTTCCGCACCACCGACGGCGGCCGCACCTGGCGGCGGCTCACGCGCGGCCTGCCCGACGACGGCCGCACCGGAGCCACGGACCTGGTGATCGATCCGTCGAACCCGAACGTGCTCTATGCGGGATTCTGGGAGCGGCTCCGCGAGCCGCACCGCTTCACGAGCGGCGGGCCCAACGGCGGCATCTTCAAGTCCATCGACGGCGGCGAGAGCTGGACCCGTCTCACGAGCGGCCTGCCCTCCGGTCCCACCGGCAAGATCGGCCTTTCGGTGTACCGGAAGGATCCGCGAATCCTCGTCGCGATCGTCGAGCACGGCTTTCAGCCCGCCCGGATGGTGAACGGGCAGCCCAACCCCGACTTCGCGGACATGACCAGGCTGGGCTCGGGGATCTACCGATCGGAGGACGGCGGAGCGAGCTGGCAGTTCATCAACCGGTTCAACAACCGGCCGTTCTACTACAGCCACATCTACCTCGATCCGGGCAACGCGAGCCGTGTCTTCGTGCTCGCCACGAACGCGCAGGTCTCGGAGGACGGAGGCCGGAGCTTCAGCCGCTCGCTGCAGGGAATCTCGGGCGACTTCCACGCCCTCTGGGTCGATCCGAAGAACAGCGATCGCTTCTACGTCGGCAACGACAAGGGGGCGTACGCGACCTACGACGGCGGCCGCCGGTTCATCATGTTCGACAACATGGACATCGGCCAGTTCTACGCCGTGACCGTGGACAACCGCGATCCCTACTGGGTCTATGGCGGCCTGCAGGACAACGGAAACTGGGGCGGGCCGAGCCACAGCCGCGACTACAACGGGGTCCTGAACGATCACTGGTTCAAGTTCCACGCGGGCGACGGCTTCCATACGACCGTGGATCCGAACGACTGGCGCACCGTCTACACCGAGGCGCAGGGCGGTCGGATCCGGCGCTTCGACGCGGTGTTCCGGCAGATGGGCACCGACATCACGCCGAACCGGTCGAACGTGCTCAATCTGTCGGCCTGGCTCCCCGATTCGGCGCGTCCTCCGGCCGGCGGCGGCGGCGGCGGCGGCGGCTTCGGCGGCGGCGGTCTCCCGCGCTCGCGGTTCCGATTCAACTGGAGCTCGCCGATCGTTCTCTCGCCCCACGACTCCCGGATCGTCTGGTTCGGCGGGAATCATCTCTTCCGGAGCGCCGACCGCGGCGACACCTGGACGATCGTGGGCCCGGACCTCTCGACCGCCGACACCGCGCTCGCCAACCCCGAGAGCGGCGGGCTCACCCGCGACGTCACCGGCGCCGAGACGCACGCGACCATCTTCACGATCGCGGAATCGCCGCTCGTTCCCGGGCTGGTCTGGGCCGGGACCGACGACGGCAACATTCAGCTCACCCGCGACGGCGGCCGGACCTGGACCAACGTGCGGCCCAACCTTCGTGGAATCCCGCCGCGCACCTGGGTGAGCCGGGTCGAGGCTTCCCGCTTCGACGCCGGCAGCGCCTACGTCGTGTTCGACGGCCACCGCCGCGGGGACATGAAGCCGTACGTCTTCAAGACCGCGGATTACGGGCGCACCTGGACCAGCCTCGTGGCCAACCTTCCGGCCACGACACCGGTCTACGTCGTGCGAGAAGACCTGCGCAGTCCGAGGCTCCTCTACGCCGGCACGGAGACGGGCGTGCTCGCCTCGATCGACGCCGGCCGGAGCTGGCAGACGCTGGGCGAGGGACTGCCCGTCGTGCCGGTGTATGACCTCGTGCTCCATCCGCGCGAAGGCGATCTGGTCGCCGCGACGCACGGCCGGAGCGTGTGGATACTGGACGACCTGGGTCCGCTGCAGCAGGTCGGCGATGAGGTGCTCGCGAGCGACGGCCACCTGTTCGGCAACAAGGTGGCGACCCGGTGGCGGGGCGTGAGCCGGGGCGCCGAGCGTGGGCACCTGCTCTTCCAGGGGAAGAACCCGCTCACCGTGCGGCAGATGGCGCCCGGCAACTCGCCCAGCGAGCTCGTGAGCTCGGGGACGATCGACTTCTATCTCCGGAGCGTTCCCGCGGGGAAGGCGAAGCTCGAGATCGCCGAGATCGGCGGAGCGGGCCGCCGGTTCACGACGGAGCTCGAGGCGAAACAGGGGATCAATCGGTACTTCTGGCCGTTGCGCTTCGACCTGCCGCCGGCACAGGTCGCGCAGGGGGGCGGGGGCGGTCCGGTCGGTGGTGGTGGCGGAGGGGGGGCCGGCGGTGACGAGGGTGGTCCGCCGCAGGGATTCGGCGTCCGGCTTGGGGCCCCGGCAGGGCCCGGGACGTATCGCGTCAGGCTCACGGTCGACGGGAGGACCCTCGAAGGGTCCCTCACCGTGCGGGAGGACCCGGCGCTGGTCCCGTAGCGCGCAAACTGAGCAACCCTTTTCGGCCGCGCCGGGAAGGTAGATTCACCCCATGCTTTCCCGGCGCGGTTTCCTCGGCTCCGCCGGCGTCGCGGGGTTCGGCCTGCTGGCCACCACCGCGACTCCTCCCCGCCTCGGCCGCTCACGGCAGTCGCTGCCGCCGCTCGACCGCCCTTCCGGGCCGCCCGACACGGTGGCGCGGGACGAAGCCTACTGGCGCCGCGTGGCGGCGTACTACCGGGTCTCCGACAAGTACACCAACCTCGAGGCCGGCTATTTCGGCATGATGGCCGCCCCGGTGCTGGCCGAGTATCACCGGCACATCGATCGGGTGAACCTCGAGAGCTCGTACTACGCGCGCCGCGGATACGATGCCGACCTCGAGACGTCGCGGGCCCGGGTCGCGGCCTTGCTTGGCGCCGCGCCGGCGGAAATCGCGTTCACCCGCGGCGCGACCGAGGCGCTGCAGTGCCTCCTCGCGCAGTACAACCGGCTCCGGCCCGGCGACGTCGTGCTGTACTCCGATCTCGACTACATGGCGATGCAGTACGCCGTGAACTGGCTTGCCGAGCGGCGGGGCGTCACCGTCGCCCGCTTCGCGATTCCGGAGCCGGCGACCCGCGACAAGGTGCTGGCCGCGTACGCCGAGGCGCTGGCCGCGAACCCGCGGGTCAGGCTGGTCCTGCTCACCCACCTCAACAACAAGACGGGGCTGATCATTCCGGTCCGGGAGATCGCGGCGATGGCTCGCGACCGCGGCGCCGACGTGATCGTCGATGCCGCCCACTCCTTCGGGCAGGTCGAGCTCCGGCTGGACGACCTCGGCGCCGACTTCGTGGGCCTCAATCTCCACAAGTGGCTCGGCGCGCCGGTAGGCGCCGGGGTGATGTACATCAAGGCGAGCCGGCTCGGGGACATTGACCGGATGTACGCCGACGAGGTCGCGCCAGCGGCCAGCATTCAGAGCCGGATTCACACCGGAACCGCCAACTTCGCGACCTTTCTCACCGTCCCCACGGCCCTCGACTTCCACGAGGCGGTGGGACCGGCGCTCAAGGCCGCCCGGCTTCGCTACCTGCGTGATCGGTGGGTGTCGTCGGTGCGGGGAACGTCGGGTGTGGACGTGCTCACGCCGGATGCGCCCGGCCTGGTGGCCGCCATTACCTCGTTCCGGCTGCACGGGCGGGGGACCCGCGAGGAGAATCAGGCCGTCGTCCGGGAGCTCTTCGACGGCTACGGGCTCTTCACCGTGTGGCGGAACGGCCCGGCCAGGGGTGACTGCGTGCGGGTGACGCCGGCGCTCTACAACACGCCCGCCCACGCCGACCGGCTGGCTTCGGCCCTCAAGGAGCTCGGCGCCCGCGGCTAAAACCCAGAACCCAGAACTCAGAACTCAGAACTCAGAACTACTTCCTGACCTTCGCCCCCGCCAGCTGCGAGATTCCCGCGAGTGTGGTCTGGGCCGCATTGAGTCCCAGCCGGAAATCCTTGTCCGAGAACGTGGAGAAGACGTCGGTCGGCTGGTGCCAGTGAGGATCCCACCCCGTGCCGATGTCGCGGAGCCGCTCGTTCTCGCGCAGACTGATCGCCGCGACGAGATCCTGGAACGCCGCCGAATCGGTGTTGCTCATGCGGTCGCCGACGGCCGCCGGGTAGTCGGTGGCGTAGCGGTCGTTCATCAGGCGGAAGACCCAGGCCAGCTTCTGGGCTTCGCCGGCCTGCTGCGAGCTGCCGGCGAACTCGATGTTCACGTCCGCTTCGCGGCGCTGCTCGGGGCTCACCTTCCCGTCGGGCCCGGGCATGCCGTGATCGAACAGCATCATGTCGTGCTGAATCATGCCGAGCCACTTGGGCTCGGGATACTTCCCCGAGCCGGCCGGCTCTTCCTTTCCCTGGAGATCCTTCCGCTGGGCGACGTAGGCCCGCGCGCCGTTCAGGCCCGTCTCCTCGTTGTTCCAGAGCGCGAAGCGGATCGACCGCTCGGTCTCGACGTCGGGCGCGTTGAAAATCCGCGCCAGCTCCATGACGATGGCCGTGCCCGATCCGTCGTCGTTGGCCGCCGCGCCGAATCCATGGCCGTCCATGTGGGCGCCGATGACGTACATCTCGCCCGGATGCGTGGTCCCGGCCTTCGTGCAGTAAACCTGCTCGCGCGGGCCCGGCGTGTCGGGCTGGGCGTTGATGCGGCGGAGCGCCGTGTCCGGCTGCAGCATGGGGTCGCGGTTCACCCCCGTGGGGCCGCGATGCCCCTTCACCGGGTTGGCGGGACGCCGCGGAGGCGTGGCGGGCGTCGCCGGTCGAGCGGGGCCGGTCGTGTCGCCCGGCGGACGGATCTGCCGGCCGGTGTATTCATAGTGGAGCCGCTCGGTGGCGCAGCCGTAGCTCTTGAGCTGGGCCTCGATCCAGTCCACCGCCGCGCGGTTCCGGTCGGTGCCCTGGCGCCGGTCGCCGAAGCGGGTCAGCCCCTTGATGGTCTCCTTGTATCGCTCGAGGTCGAGTCGGCCGACGAGCGTGCGGATCGGATCGTCCGCCTGGGCCGCCGGCTGCGCGGGGGCGCCGCCCGCTTGCGCGAAAGCCGCGGAAGCCGCGGTAACCGCGAGGACCGCGGCCATGAGCGCCGCCCGCGCGGGCTCGGGAAAGGACGTCATCGCTAGCCTCGTTTCTGGCACAGCATCAGCTCGGTGGTGGGACTCTCGCGGGTCCAGCGGACGAGGGCCCGCTCGACGGGATAGAGGAGCGCCCCGAGCGCCCAGCCGAGCGGCTCGGCCACCGCGGCCGGCGCCACCATTGCGGTCCAGAGCCATCGGGCCAGCCGTGAGCGTGTGTCGGCCGGGTAGTTCATCAGCACGAACATGGGGACGCGTTCGACGATCCGAAAGCCCGCTGCGTCGACCGCTCGCGTGCTCTCCGCCAGCGGCCGGCTCGCCTGGTGGGCGACGCGCTCGGCGCGGTGGCGGAGAAAGTTATCCGACCAGAGGAGCCAGCCACCCGGCTTGAGCAGCGCCGCGAGATTCCGGAACGCTCGGGCGTAGGCCGCGTCGTCCACGATGTGGAAGAGCACGTCCATCGCGCTCACGGCGTCGAATGAGCCGGCGGCGAGCGGGATGTCCGCGAGCGCGCCGCCGATGTCCGCGCGAACGAATCGCGCTTCCGGAAACGCCCGGCCGAGCTGCTCGACGGCGACGTCGGTCAGATCGACGCCGGTGGCGCGGGCCCCCGCCCGGAGCCAGCGCTCGACGTAGAACCCGGTCCCCGATCCGACATCGAGGACGGCCTTGCCGTTCCAGTCCACCGCCGCCAGGCTCGCCGTGCGCTCCAGCATCCGGTCGAACACCGCTCTGCGGACGCGGTACATCCACGCGTTGTACCGGCGGCCGAGGCGGAGATAGCCGACCCCCGCAAGCGAGTAATGCTCGCGGAGCCGGGATTCCCAGTACTGTCGAGGATCGAAAGGGGGGCCTGCCGTCACCCCATCGCCTCGCGCACCTCGCTGGCCGCGGCGATCACGTGATCGACGTCCCGCGAGATCGCGCGGGCCTGCTGGGTGGCGCTCGTGAGATCACTGAGCACCGCCCCGACGCCCGCGGTGCGCAGCCGCATGAGGTCGTAGCGCATGTTCTGCATCGCGAGAATGCTCGACTCGAGCCGGCCGGAGATCTTGTCGCGCCGCTCCGTGAGGTCCTGCGCGGTCTTGAGCTGCTGCTCGAGGAGCCGGATCTGCCGGTCCCGCTCTTCCCCCTCCTCGCGGAGCCGGGCGAGATCGAGCTTCTGCCGGATCCGCTCCGGCGTGTCGGTCCCGAAGCTCTGATCCATCTCGTGCAGCGTCCGCGCCATGTCCAGCGCGCGCGAGTAGAGCTCGTCCGCCGTCTGCACGACGTCCTCGGGGAGCTGCTTCCGGTCGGCCTCGGGGAGCTTGGCCATCAGGCCGAGGATCGCCTGACGGTCCCGCAGCACCTGCTCGACCTTCGGGAAGAATCTGCCGTAGTCCGCCTGCCGCGGCGGGCCCAGCACCTTGCGTCCCTTCTGGCCCGGCACCTGGATCGCGTCCGGTGCCGCGGGACGATTGAGGACGTCACGCCAGCTGTATCCCGACTGCCAGAGCTGCGAATAGCTCTTGAGGAGCGGAAAGCCCATGCCCGCCGCGACGAAGAGGAACCACGGGCCGTCGGTGATCCCGGTCGCGACGTTGAGGAGGAAGCAGCCGCCGGTGACGGCCATCCAGCGCGCAAACTGTCCGCGCACCTTCTGGACGATGGGAGGCTCCCCGGTGTCGGGGACCGGCAGCTCGGCGGCCGAGCCGGCGCGAATCCACTCGCCGCGCTCGTTCTTGGTCCACTGTCCTCCGCCGATGGAGCCGGGCTGTCGGGCCCCTGCCGGACGCGGCGCGCGCGGCGCGAGGC